>DASTTS010000205.1:0-11920 GCA_035760085.1 Pyrinomonadaceae bacterium | reverse complement strand
GATTTATTAGTGTGGGTCCGCGGCTTCTTATTTATTCGTTGGAAATAGTCGTTGAGCATTCGAGCATGACAAATCAAACACATCTGTTCCGGCAGCTCCATATTGGTCGACCTGATCACGGCGCCGCACCACGAACAAATGATGTTGTACTTAGGCTTGCGAGGATCAATACGCTTACTCACAGTGAACCTTTCCGACTGACCTGATATATCCCGATTCCAGATGCGCAAACAAATCGCGTTCCCATGACAAAAATTGAACGTCTGCAGAACATCGGCATACGTCGACTCGGCTCTCCCAAACGAGGCTTTCGCTACAAGCCGCAAAGCGGCCGTCTCACGAAAACCGATCTCGACCGGATCAACGATCTAAAAATTCCGCCGGCGTGGACTGACGTGTTCATCAACCCGGCAGCAAAGGGAAGAGTGCAGGCGATCGGAAAAGACACGGCGGGTCGCTGGCAGTATCTCTATCACGAGAGCCACACACGCGTGCAGGAACTGCGGAAGTTTCGTCGCATCACGAAGTTTGCGAAAGCGATGCCGAAGATGCGCGCGACTGTGGCGCGCCATCTGCGCCAACCGGGTCTGACGCGCGAACGCGTGCTCGCGGCTGTGTTGCGCATTCTCTCGACGTGTTACATGCGACCGGGCAGTGAAGTGTATGCGAGTGAACACGGCAGTTACGGCATCGCGACGCTGCGCCGCAAACACGTCAGCGTTAAAGGTGATCTGATCGAGTTTGATTTTCCAGGCAAAGCGGGCGTGCGGCAGCAGCGTCAGTTACAAGACAAGCAAGTGGCGCGCGTGATTCGTAAGACGATCAACCTGCCGGGTTACAACGTCTTCAAATACATCAATGGCGACGACAAGCCGGTGGTGGTGACGCGCAGACATATCAACGAGTACATCAAGGAAGTGATGGGCAGCAGTTTCAGTGCGAAAGACTTTCGCACCTGGGCGGGCACGCTCGTTTGCGCGTGTGCGCTCGCGCGCAACGGTAATGAGATGCCCGAGAAGAAGACGGCGCGAAACAAACGAATCGTTGCGGCGATCAAGGAAACGGCCGAAGTGCTGGGCAACACGCCGGCGGTTTGTCGGGGATCGTACGTTTGTCCGGAGATCATCAATTCGTTTGAGAAGGGCCAGGTGATCGACGCCTGTAGTACGAAGCTTGACGATTTGATCGGGTTTCGTGGGCGTGGTTTACACAAAGCGGAACAGTCGTTGCTTAAATTTCTGAAGAAGGGGGGTTAATCAATGGAAGGTCCATTACGAGGAATACTGGCAGGGGCAGCGGCGTGGAAGTTCGGGGGCGGATGTATTTCCACGATACTGATTTTTATTATCGTCTTTTGGGCATTGGGATACGTGAATTGTTGAGACAGTCATTGGACAGGATTACATGATTTTTCAAGATGAACATGTAAATCCTGAAAAATCTTGTAATCCTGTCCAACGACTTACTTTACCAGCTGACAACCAGTTCTTCCGCTTCCTGCCATACCGGCAAGTTCGGACGGATCGCAGATCGATACAGGTGATCCGGCTGGTCCAGCAGCATACCGGCTCCCATCACGACCGTGGTGATCGGATCTTCCGGCATGGTCGCGCGCAATTGCAGCTCACTTTGCAACCGACGCTGCAATCCCTTCAACAGCGATCCACCACCCGTGAGAATCATTCCCGAGTAGTAAATATCCGCGACCGCTTCCGGTTGCGCATCTTCAATCACGCGCCGAATACCAGTCACGATCTCATTGATCACGGGCTCGAGCGCTTCGCGCACTTCCTCAGCCGTGATTTGCACCGCGCAAGCGAAACCATCACTCAACTGCTTGCCGACGAGTTGAATCTTCCGCTCGTCTGACGGTATATCCTGATCGTTCAGCGCACCGAGCTCACGTTTCAAGGCTTCAGCAGTGTACTCACCAATCTGTAGACAGTAATTCGACCGCACGTAATCGCGAATACTTTCATCCATTGCATTGCCTGCAGCCTGCAAACTCATCGACGAAACAACTCCGCCCGACGCGACGATGGCGATGTTTGTTGTGCCACCACCGATATCGACGACGAGATGTGCTCGTTCGTCGTCAAACGCGAGCCCCGCGCCGATTCCCGCTGCAAGTCCTTCGTCAACGAGATCGATGCGACGTCCACCCGCATCGTGTGCGGCATCGCGAACTGAACGTTGTTCGACCGCAGTCGCAGAACCCGGAATACCGACGACGAAATGACCGAAGCGAAAGCCGTCAGTTACGTTGCCGATAAACGTCCGCAGTAGTTTCCGCGTGACTTCGAAATTGACAATCGTCCCGCTTCGAATCGGGCGATGCACCTCTATGCCGCGGGGCTCACGGCCCAACAGTTTGAGTGCTTTGTGACCAACACAAACTACCTCGCCATCGTAGCGATCGAGTGCCACAACTGAAGGCTCGTTCAATAGGATCCCTTTGCCGGGTTGATAGATGAGTGTGTTGACTGTGCCCAGATCTATAGCGAGCTCATTCCGGAAAAACTTCTCAAGAAATTTCACGGCGACGGTTCCTCCTCCAAATTGGCAGGGTCTTTCGGAAGCGAGTGATCGCACTCCGAACGGCAACTCGTATGCCTGAACGAAAGAGCGTTTGTGTCTGGGGGATGTCTTTGGAACTTATAAAGGATGATTAACGGGTGGTTTCCAGTTGCCGTATGACAACTGTTCGGTGAAGCCGTGAAACGTATTAGTTTCGCGCGTTCAGGTTGACCGGATCAATTCCATCAAGCGAGTGAGACCACCGCTCGTGTTGTCGCTAAGATCGATACCGATCACACGGCGTCCGCGTTTGACGAGGGCGCGAAAGTCACCGAGCGCCTGGGCCTGTTTCAGGATGCTGAACGTGTAAGGCTCGCCGGGGATGGCAAAATCAACATCGTCGTTGGCAATGATCTGAAAGAACACGCCTGTGTCTGGCCCACCTTTGTGAAGCTGTCCGGTCGAATGCAGAAAGCGTGGCCCATAACCCACAGTGGTGGCGCAGTGGGTATAATTACGCAGGTGAGTTCTGAGCTCTTGAAACTGGCGATCGATCTCTGGTGTCTCTTCGATGTAATTCAGGAACGCGATGTAGTCGCCGGGTTTGATCGTCGCTAACTGGTTTCTCAAAACTTCTTCAACCGAATCTGCCTTGGGCGCGTCGTCGGCGCCGTAGATCGTGATCAACTCATCGGAAGCTACGGTATTGCGTGGATCGAGATGACCACGACGTGTGAAAGCGCTCAACAGCTCTTTCGTCGCGTCTTTCGCCTCCTGCACGTTTGGTTGATCGAACGGATTGATCCCGAGACGCCAGCCGGCAACCGCAGTTGCAAACTCCCACGCAAAAAACTCCGCACCTAGATCATACAAATCATTGAGCTCACGGTAGACGACCGTGTGGCCCGCGCCAGCTAGTGCGTCGAGCTGTCTTTTGGTTTGGTCAGAAACGCCGCCGAGTGAGATCGAAACGAACAAGCGATCGTTGCCGTAAACGTCAGGAGTGCCGAGCGGCTCAGCGTTGACGGGAAGTATGCCTGTGCCTTCTTTGCCCGTGCTTTCGGCGATCAGTTGTTCGATCCAGAGTCCGAGCGTCTCGAGCGGTTGATCGATCACGAGAGTAAGTTTGTCGCGTCCGGCGGCGGCGTTGTCGCCCATCGTGATGCCCAGCTCGACCGCTTTCTCATCGGATCGCGCGGCCTGCATTGCGCCTTCGAGTAGCCGGCGCACGTCGAGACCCATCAACGCCGCGGGAACCATGCCGAAGTAGGAAAGCGCTGAGTAACGTCCGCCGATATCAGACTGGTTGAGAAACGTGCGCTGGAACTTGAGATCTGTAGCGGTGTCGACGAGTGGCGAGCCGGGATCGGTGATGGCGATGAAGTTGTCGCCCGGAGTTTCGCTCAGCTTGCTTACTTCTTCGTACCAGTACTTGTAAAAGACATTCGGCTCGGTCGTGCTGCCGGATTTTGAAGCGACTATGAAGAGGCAGCGGTCGATGTCGATCCGCTCTTTGAAGGCCGCGATGACGTCAGGATCGGTCGAGTCCAAAACGAGCAATTCCGGGAAGCCCTGCTGGCGGCCAAACGTTCGCGCCAGCACTTCCGGGCACAGCGATGAGCCGCCCATTCCGCAGACCATCACGTGCTGAAAACCGCGATTGCGAATCGTCTCAGAAAACTCGACTAGTTCGCCAACAACGCCTATCATCTCGTCAGCAACATTCAGCCAACCGAGCGAGTTGTTGATGGTCTTGATGTTATCAAGGTCAGACTTCCAGAGCGTCGCATCCTTCTGCCAGATGCGCTTGGCCACCTCGTTATGATTCATGATGCAGGCAGTGTAACATCCTGATGAGGATTCCAGGATACGTCCCGGCAATCATGTAAATCCTGTCATCCTGTAAACCTATGACTCAACCAAAACAAGCGCTGATTGTTGTCGACGTACAAAACGACTTCTGCCCTGGCGGCACACTTGCCGTACCGCGTGGCGACGAAGTCATCCAACCGCTCAACAAACTCATCGATCAGTTTCTGGAGCGCGGCCTGCCCGTCTACAAGAGCCGCGATTGGCACCCGTCAACCACCAAACACTTCGTTGAGTTTGGCGGCACATGGCCCGTTCACTGCGTGCAAAATACAAAAGGCGCCGAGTTTCATCCAGAACTTCGCGACGATTCACGCATTACCGTGATCTCGAAAGGTCTCGGCGACAAAGACGGCTACTCAGCATTCGACGACACAGATCTCGCCACCGAGCTAAATAATCAAAATGTTGAAGAAGTCGTCGTCGGTGGTCTCGCCACTGATTACTGCGTCAAAAACACAGTGCTCGACGCGCTCAAACACGGCTTCAAAGTTAAAGCTGTCGAAAACGCCATGCGTGCTGTCGATCTTCAACCCGGCGACGGCGAACGCGCCATCGACGAAATGCGCGACGCCGGTGCCAAGATCGTGAACTGATGGGCACACTCAATATCGATCGTTACCACGCCGCCATGGGCGACGCGTCTTTCAAAGATGTGACGCGTCTTCACGATCAACAGTTGAGCGATGCGGAGGCGACTTTCTACGTCACGCAACGCAAGCTTCCCTTCGCGCCCTGCCTCGGACACGAGCGTCTCGTGCGACTCCTCGTCGACAGCCAGATCGATCGCCCGCGTCTGCGCTTCCTCGAACAGGACCGCGGCGGCCTGCAACTCTTCGCGAAAGCGATCGAAGACATTCAGTTTGTCGGCAAGATCCGCGCGGTGCGTCCAGGCACGATCGTCTTTGCACAGGAACCTTTTGCTGATATCAGCGGCGCTTTCGGACTGACGCAGGCTCAGGAGATCAAGTTTGAGCACGCGTTTGATCTGCCGATGACGACCGCCAGCACGGCGATGCAGTTTCGCATGGCCGCCGGCAACCGCTGGCTTTCAGACTTTTCACTGCGTCGCAACGGCGACATCGAGCGCGCCGTCGACATCGCTGTTTACGCGTTCATCGGCGGCTTCAACGACACTTCAAATCTCGAAGCCGCGCATCGTCTCGACATTCCCGCTGTCGGCACGGAAGCTCACTACTGGCAACAGGCGTACATCGAGTACATGGACCAGCCGGAGATCGACGCGCGCACCGGGAAACCGAAACACTTCGAACAGGTCGCTTTCGAGCGCTGGCTCGACGCGAATCCAAACGGCACGACATTGCTGCTCGATACGATTGACGTCTACATGGGCGCAGTTCACGCTGCGATGGCAGCGACGTCAACCGAAGCACGTCGTCGCGCGTTCAAAGGATTCCGTGTCGATTCCGGAAATCTCGCGGAGCTGGGCGAGTGGTGTTTGCGCTTCTTCGCTGCGAACGGTTTGTCCGGACTGCGCGCAAATCTCACCGGCGATCTGACGGTTGAAAAAGTCAAAAAGATCGTTGCCGAGTTTCCGGAAGTAGCGGGCTTCGGTATCGGCACGAAGTTGTCGAGCGAAGTGAAGGCAGTTGCCGGAGTGATCTTCAAGCAGTGTGTAATGAAGGGCCGGCCGACACTCAAAGCTTCGAACTCTGAAGACAAGATCACGCTTCCCGGACGGCTCCAGTTGTTTCGCGGAACTGCCGCCAACGGAATGTATGCCGGCGATGTGATCGGACTCGACAGCGAAGACGTCGAGATTCCGGGCGCAACAAAAGTCGAACGCCTGCTCGTTCCGTTCTGGGAGAACGGGCAACACTCTGCCATCCCGTCGATCGAGAAGCAGAAAGTTTTCGTCGAAGAGCAGCGACAGCGTTTTGCCGACATCGAAAACTACCCGCACCGCCTGAGTGACAAGTTGCGCCAGCTTCGCGACGACCTGGTCCAGCGAATGCGCGCCGACAACTCCGGCTGGGAAGAAATTCTTAACATGCCCGAAAGCGTTCAGGCAGAAATGAAAGGATGATTATGAGTGCTCCCGAGGTGAAGAAGTCGAACGTTCGCGATCTGGTTTCGAAGGAAGAGTGGCAGGTGCGTGTGGATCTCGCGGCTGCGTATCGCCTCGTCGCGGATTATGGCTGGGACGATCTGGTCTTCACACACATCTCGGCGCGCGTGCCCGGGCCAGAGCATCATTTTCTGATCAATCCTTACGGGATGATGTTTGAAGAGATCACTGCTTCGAGCCTCGTGAAAGTCGATCTCGATGGGAAGATCGTGATGGATTCAGAGTACAGCATCAATCCGGCTGGATTCGTAATTCACAGCGCCGTCCACGCAGCCCGTGAGGATGCGCTTTGCGTTATGCACTTGCACACGGAGTACGGCATCGCTGTCTCGGCGCAGGAAAAAGGATTGCTCCCGATATCGCAGCAGTCGCTCTTTGTCCTCGCTTCGCTTGGTTATCACGACTACGAAGGACTCGCGCTCAATGACGAAGAGAAGCCGCGTCTGGTTGCAGACTTAGGCAGGAAGACTTTTTTGATCCTGCGAAATCACGGGTTGTTGACAGTTGGACCAACAGTAGCGGATGCGTTTCTATCGATGTTTCTGCTGGAGCGAGCGTGCCGGATTCAGATCCTGGCGCAGACCGGTGGCGGCAAACTTGTGCCGATTGACGAACGCGTCTTCGCCCAGATTCCCGCGCAGGAACAGGTCGTGACGCAAGGTGGTGGCGGACGCTTAGTCTGGCCGGGATTGTTGCGGAAACTGGATAGAATGGGCGCGAACTTTAGAGACTAGGATCTAATGGAACTTTTGTAGGGGTGGCCCTCCGTGGCCACCCCAGCATCGGATCTCACGCTGGGGTGGCCACAGAGGGCCACCCCTACAATTGTTTACTCAGTGCTAATCTCCACTCTCGATCGTTGGCTCGGGAGTGCTGTCAGGTCGAGGTTTGCGACGGGGTTTGAATCGGTCCACGATGCCGTGAGTAAGTGCGGCGGTGCTCTCCGCGAAGCGACGCCATCTCGCAGTCGCTTTCAGATCATCAAGCAACGAATAAACTACGGGTGTCGCGATCAGCGTAAGTAATAGCGACAACGTCTGTCCACCAATCACGACGATCGCGATTGAGCGTCGTTCCTCCGCACCCGGACCAGTTCCCAACGCGAGCGGCAACATGCCCGCAACGAGTGCGAGCGTCGTCATCAGGATCGGTCGCAGACGGTCGCGATTGCCCTGCATAATCGCTTCGTACCGCTCCATCCCCTTCTCGCGCAAACTATTCATGTGATCGATCTGCAAGATCGCGTTCTTCTTCACCACGCCAAACAAGACGAGGATTCCGAGCGCTGAATAGAGATTGAGCGTGTCTCCCGTGCCCCACAACGACAGCAATGCAAACGGCACCGATAGCGGCAAGCTCAAAAGAATCGTGAGCGGGTGCACCGTACTCTCAAATTGCGACGCGAGGATCATGTACATGAAAATGATCGACAGGATGAAGGCCCAGATAAACTCCGTAAACGTGCGCTCGAGCTCACGCGCGCGACCTGAAACCGTCGTCGTGTAAGCACTCGGTAAATTCATCTCGCGCACCGTCTGTCGCAAGGCCTCGATTCGATCCGCAAGCGCATAGCCCGGCGCCACCGACGCGCGCACCGAAACCTGCCGCTCACGATCGAGACGGTCAATTCGCGAAGGACTCGTGTCACGTTGGATCTTTACGAGATTATCGAGCCGCACAAGTCCGGGTCCGGCGATAGCCGTGCCGCCGGCTCTCGTAGACGCGCCACCGCCCCGCGACGAAGGAACGTACAACCGCTTGATCGTTTCCACGTCGCGCCGGTCTGCCTGAGTCAAACGCAACTGCACATCGTAGTCTTCGTTGATCGACTCATCACGGAAGCGTGAAACTTCTTCCTCACCGCCGACCATCAGTCGCAGACTCGTGGCAATGTCAGACGT
This sequence comes from Pyrinomonadaceae bacterium, assembly GCA_035760085.1. Taxonomy (GTDB): domain Bacteria; phylum Acidobacteriota; class Blastocatellia; order Pyrinomonadales; family Pyrinomonadaceae; genus PSRF01. The sequence goes on along the minus strand of DASTTS010000205.1, from coordinate 3,544 downwards.
GTCGACACCGAGATCAGCGGCCCGATCGCGATCGATCAAGACACGCAACTCGGGTTTGTTCAGTTTCAGCGTTGTATCAGCGTCAACAATGCCGCCGAGATTCTTTGAGCGCTCGACAAGCTCGTCCGCATAACCGGCGAGCGCTACGAGCTCTGGTCCACGCAGAACGAAATCGATATCAGTGCGGCCACCGGTGCCGAAGTTGAACGACTGCGCGTTACGCACACCGATACGCATCGGCGCGTACTTCTGTAGTCGCCGGCGCACTTCCAGCATCACGTCCTGTTGGGTGTAGTTTCCCTTGAAGGCCTTGAACGGATTTCCGTTCTTGAGCTCATGCCAGAATTTTCCAAACGAGAGCGTGCGCTCCTCGTGCGGCGCGATGCGCACGTATGCGCTGCCCTGATTTACACCGCCGAGGAAACCTCCTCCCGACGACGACAGCACGAGCCGCACACCGGGCGTCTCGAGAATGTCTTTCTCCATCGCCGTGATGACCTCGTTCATCACAGCCAGGTTTGTGCCTTCAGGACCGTTGACGCTGACTTCGAATTCCGCTTCATCAACGTTCGTCGGAATGAACTCCTGCTTCACCCCGCGATAGAGCGGGATGCTGGTCAACACAATCGCCAACGAGATGAGGGCGACAGCGACACGATGTCGCATCGCAAACGACAGCATGAACGAGTAAGCGCTATCGATATAACGATAAAAACCACGACGCGATGCCGGCTCATCGTGACCGCCCTTCGCATCGCTCACGCGAATCAGCCGCGAGCTCATCATCGGCGTGAGCGTGAACGACACGAGCAAGCTGACCAGGATCGCAACGGCCGCGGTGATGCCGAACTGGTACAGGAACCGTCCGGAAATGGACGACATGAACGATACCGGCAGGAAGATGACAACGAGAGACAGAGTTGTCGCGAGTACAGCGAGACCGATATCTTTGGTCGCTTCGCGCGCCGCTTCTTTCGAGTCGATTCTCTTCTCTTCAATAAAGCGGAAGATGTTTTCGAGTACGACGATCGCGTCGTCAATAACCACGCCGACCATCAACACAAGCGCGAGCATCGTCACGCTGTTGAGCGTGAAGTTCAGCGCCTTCATCATGCCGAAGGTCGAGATTACCGAACACGGAATCGCAACTGCGGCGATCAGCGTCGACCGCCACGAGCGCATGAACAGCAGCACGACGAGACTCGCGAGAATACTGCCGAGAACCAGGTGCGTCTGAATTTCGTGTAACGCCGCTTCGATGTAGCGCGATTGGTCGCGAATAATTTCAACCTTGACGTCTTGGGGCAGTTGCGAAGTGACCCGTGGTAAGGCTTCTTTCAGACCTTTGATTACTTCGACGGTGTTCGCACCTGACTGTCGCCTGATGTCGAGGGTAACTGTGGGAACACCGTTAAGACGTGAGAACGATCGCTGTTCCTTTGTTCCATCTTCAACACGACCGACGTCGCGAAGCTTGATGGGCGCGCCGTTCACATTCGCGATTACGAGATCGTTAAACTGTCGTGGATCAGTAAACCTGCCGAGCGTGCGGAGCGTGAGCTCTTCTTTGCCGGTCGTGACGTTTCCGCCCGGCACGTCAGTGTTCTGACGTTCGATGGCTTGTCGAATTTGCGAGATGGAAATCTGGTAAGCGGCAAGTCGCTCAGCGTCAATCCATACATTGATCGCGCGATCGAGACCACCGACAACGCGCACTTCACCGACCCCGCTGACGCGTTCGAGCTGCGGTCGTACGACCTTATCGCCGAGTTCTGTTAGTTCTCGTATTGAGCGATCGGCGGAGAGCGAAAGAGTAATGACAGGAGTACTGTCATTATCAAACTTCTGGATTACGGGCGGCGTCGCATCTTCGGGAAGAATACGTCCGAGTGTGTTGACGCGATCGCGAACGTCCTGCGCCGCTGATTCAAGATTGCGATCAAGCTTGAAGGTCGCGATAACGATGGCAGTTCCCTGCCCGCAAACCGATCTCAGCTCGCTGATGCCGTCAACTGTGTTCACGACTTCTTCGATCGGCTGCGCGATGAGTGACTCGACTTCTTCGGGCGCCGCACCGGGAAGACCTACACGCACAGAGACAGTCGGAAGGTCAACGGAAGGAAAACGATCAACGCCCAGCCGGAAGAAACCCGCCGCGCCTACGACGACCAGCGACAGCACGATCATGGTCGCGAAGACAGGACGGCGAATACAAATTTCGGCTAGCTTTTGCATTAAAATAATAGGTCCGGATAGGACCTATCTGACCGATTTTCAGTTAGTCTACAACTTCGACAGCCTGACCCGATTGCAGGTTGCCTGGATCAACTACGATCTTTTCCCCAACATTAACTCCCGAAACAATCTCCGTGAATTCGTTGGTGCGCCGCCCCGTAGTGATCGGTTTCTCCAATGCTTTTCCATTCTGAACTACGATCACTTTCTCGATACCTGCAAAAGTTACGATCGTATTGTTCGGAACTGTAACGGCCATCTTCGCGTCGTTGGTAATGATCTCTGCGTGCGCGAATGATCCAGGTCGCAGTTTTCCATTATTTCGTACGTCCGCTTCAACCATCAGCACGCGGGTTTGCTCGGCGATCACCGGACTCAGTCGCATGATCTTTCCGAGGTAAACACTCTCATCACCGTCGATAGTTACACGAACATCCTGACCTGTATGAACAGTGCGCGACTCGCGCTCCGGAATCTCAGCACGCAATCGCAAAGGATCCATTCTTACGATATTCACGACCGCAGCACCCGCCGCGAGATACTCACCAACACTCGTCCGTTTTTCCTGCACGATGCCATCAAGCGGGGCGATCACCGCAGTGTCTTTTAACTGTTGTCTTGCCAGCGCAAGCTCGGATTTTCGCTGCGCCAGCACGCCCTGACGGTTGCGGATCTCTTCGTAAGCGTCCTGATAACGACCTTCAGCAACTTTGAATGTTGCCGTCGCTGCATCGAATTCGGCTTTCGCGATCACGCCTTGTTCAACTAATCGTGCGGCGCGGTCGCGGCTATATCGGGCTTCGTCGAGCACGGCGCGGGCCTGTCGTACGGTCGCAGTCTGTTCGGGATCGACACGATCGTCAGGGCCTTCAGGCGCTAAACCAAGACGCGCACGCGCCTGCGCAAGTGAAGCTTCTGCTTGTTGCACGCGCAGACGGTAGTCGGCGGAGTCAACAACCGCGATGACTTGTCCTTTCGAGACGACGCTACCGAGATCGACCGAGATCGTGCTGACGCGTCCGGGAACTTTCACGCTGACTGTTGTTTGATCGTAGGCGGCGAGGGTGCCGTTGGCAGTTACAGTTTCACCGAAGGGAGTTTCGGCGACGGTCGTCGTTTTAACTTTACGCGCGGGACCGGACTGGCCGGGTCGTCCTTGTCCTTGTCGCTGCGAAGCCTGGTAATCACTTTTGCAGGACGTCAAAAAAAGCGCCGCCAGAAACAGCGACACTCCTGTTAAGAGAAATCGGGTCTGAAACATCCTTTGCAGTTTAACACGCGGGCGATTACGAGTCCCAAAAAGCCACAA
>DASTTS010000204.1:0-7927 GCA_035760085.1 Pyrinomonadaceae bacterium | reverse complement strand
GGTGGTGTCTTAATTTGAAAATCTTCTCTGCGGTTCTCGGCGTATCTCTGCGCCCTCTGCGTTTGAGTTGTCGTTTAACGCAGAGAACACTGAGATACGCCGAGGACGCAGAGAAAATCGCTCAATTTAAGACACCACTCTACAGACTAATCCCTTCGGATGCGAGACTTGGGAATTAAGTTGTGCCGCTGGTCCGTGCCTAAAAATTCAGCTTCAACCCGAACTGGAACTGCCGTGGATCGAAGGCGGCGGTCGGACGGCTGAAATATCGACCGTTGTTCGCGCGCTCGTTGAACAGGTTGACGTCGGTAATGAACGGCGACGCCGCAGCCTCGTTGAAGCGATTGAATAGGTTGAAACCTTCAGCGATTAGCTCCAACCGGACCCGCTCACCGAGCGGCACCAATTTGGCGAGGCGCAGATCGAGCGAAATGTAACGGTGCGTCAGACCGAAATTGCGGGCCAGACTGCCACTCGTAAACTGGCCATTCGTAATCAACCCCGCACAACCCGGTGTGCCAGGTACGCACAGCGTTCCATCCGAGAGCACTGACGGACGATCGGTTTGGTTCGACTGGTCGTTGTTCGTGTCCTGGTTGCTCAGGATGTTGAACGGACGGCCTGACGAGATCTCGAAGATCGGCGCGAGGGTAAAGTTTGAAAGCGCGCGATGGAATCCACCCGCCTTGGCCCAACTGCTCGGCGAAGCAATCACGCCGCTAAAAACGAAACGATGACGCTGATCGAAGAGTGAATCCGCACGCTCGGCGCCGAAGTTTCGATTGTCCTGCGGCAGCAAAAGCGTTTGCAGGTCAGACGAATCATCGATCGAGTGTGACCACGTGTATGACGCGAGGAACTGGAAGTTGTTTGTGAAGCGCTTCTTCACGTCGACATTCAACGCGTGGTAGGTCGAATTGCCATCCGACGTTTGCGCGTTGATCGAACCGAAGGGCGAAATCGTACCGGGCGTTCGCAGCGATCCGGCGAGGGCTCCGTTCAGCACCGTTGGACTTACCAGCCCACCTGAAAGTGCCTGGGCCAGGAAGTAGTTTGGCGCGCTCGGGCGGAAGAAGTTGGCAACCGCCGCGTTGACTATGCGGCTGCTAAGGTTCGATAGCGGCGCGGTGATCATTCCCGGAACGATGATGGCGAACGTTTGCCCGGCATTCGGGTACGCGGTTGCTCCGGCCGGCGTCGCCAGGGTGAAGCACTGGAGCGGCACGCCAAAAGGACACGCCGCACCGGAAGTCGGGATCGAAAATGCGATGGCTTCAGTCGTGTTAGTGGGATTGCGTCCCGAGAGACGGCGGAAGTTCTGGATTTGCAGCTCGGTTTGCGGCGCGTTGATATCGAGCGGGTGTGGCAGGTGATGCGCGCCGACGAATATGTAACTTCCCGTGATGGTCATGTCTCTGGTCAGCTCACGCTCGACCGTGAAGTTACCCTGGTTCGCATACGCGTATTCGAAGTTCTTCTGTACGTGCAGCGTGAACGGAAGCACTGGACCAAAACCCGGAAACGTTTGATCGTTGAATCGTTGACGACCGAATTGATACTGCGCGCCGGCCGCGACACCAGGTGTTTGGAAACCTGCCGGAAGGCCACTTGCTGGTATGGCTGCCTGGCAAAATGGCGAAAGGTTCGCCTGCGAGCATACAGTGCCTTGAAAGACCTGAACTGCGTTGAGCAAAACCGGTTGTCCCGTTGTCGCATCTCTAAGAGCCGGACTGCCCGGCGTCAGAATGCCTTGCTGCTGTTGCACTGCGTCAGCAATGTCCGAGTTGAACGCGATCGCGAGCAATGGGTGATCGTAGAACATACCGAAAGCGCCGCGAATCGAAGTCTTGCCATCGCCCCACGGATCCCATGCGACAGCAAGGCGCGGAGCCCAGTTGTTCTTGTCACGCGGGAAGCCCTGTTGCACACCCAGCGCATCCTGCGCGGCGCGAACCTGATCGGCTGTTAACTGAATCCCCGACAGCGGATCGCGCAGCGGCAGTGTCGGAATCTGCTCGGTCAATTCATAGTCGTAGCGAACACCGTAGTTAATCGTCAGGTTGCGACGTGCCTTCCACGAATCCTGTGCGAAGAACGCCATTGGCTTGTTGCCGATGCTGCTGACGGGATTGCCGAAACCCTGAATAAAGTTGGCCGGGAACCCGAGTCCGTACTGCTGAACGGGAGTAAAGTCCGGCGGTAAGAAGGTTATACCGGGAGTTGAACAGAGCGCCGATACCAACGTGCAGGCACCGAGTCCGCCGAAATTGAAGAGACCGGCGAAGTTCAATTCGAAGATCGCCTCCGGGATGCGAACGGAAGCGTAGTCGGCGCCAAACTTGAAGTTGTGACTACCATGAACGACGTTAACGTTATCGGTAAACTCGTATCGTGATTCTGTGCGGAGAACTGGCGAGAAGAGTTCGCGACCGATAAACGCCGTACCGGAGATATTGAAAGCCACCGCATCGCCATTTTGTGATTTGAACGTGGCGCGACGTCCACCATAGTTGAAGCGGGCTTCGTTAACGATCGTGTTCGAAAGTGTCGAAGTCAGCGTAGCGACCGCTGAGGAATCTTTCAGTGTCTGGATACCAGTGCGCGAGAAATCATTTTGACCAAGCGACTGGTTCTGCGACTCGACTTGAATGCCGGTGATCTCGCTCGGGTTGTAGCCGAAGCGGAAGCTGAACTGATGATTCTGTGTGATCAGATGGTCCAACCTGAACGAATTGAACGTGGTCCGCTCAGTCACAGGGAAAATTCTCTGAAGATTGTTCAACGGTCTAAAGGCGATGGGCTGTCCTGCGGCGCTAATTGTTCCGCTCGGAACAGGCGCACTCGAAAGCAGGAAACGCGAACCGACTGTAGAACCCGCCGGAATTGGAGTCAGCGCACTGAGGCCCGGAAAGATTACGAGTGGATTTGTGCCGGTCAGGGCTGTCGAGCCACCGCTGGAAGCGAGAAACGCGTATGGAACGGCAAGCGCTGTGGCACCAACGCCGAGCAGTTGGTTGATGTAGGCTACCTGCTGAGGCGAAAGGTTCCGGAACGTCTGGCCCGCGATCGTGACGCTGGACGTCAGATTGCCTTGTACATCGCTGGTAAAGAAGCCCGACTCATTTCGTCGTCGTTGCTCGAAAGCGAAGAAGAAGAACGTGCGGCCCTTGTCCAACGGACCACCGAGTGTGAATCCGTACTGCGCGCGCGTGAACGGCGGATCCTCAATCGGCGCAAAAGCATTGCGCGCCTGGAAGCTGCGGTGCCGCAGGAATCCGAACAGGTTACCGTGCAACTCGTTTGTGCCTGATTTGGTTACGACGTTCACCACACCGCCCGCTGACCGGCCAAACTCAGCTGCGAACGAATTGGTGACGACCTGAAACTCCTGCACTGCTTCCTGACTTACTGTCGAACGCGACGCGTTGACGGAGTTGTCCGTGTTGTCAGCGCCGTCTACCTGCACGAGATTTGAGCGACCGCGCTGGCCGCCGAAATTCAAACCCGTCGTGGGTGCCGGTCCGATCGGGCGGCCGTTATCGCGCCCAACGGTCGAAGTGGTCAGCGCAAACGCGAGATAGTTTCGTTCGTTGATCGGAAGATTATTGATGCGCTGTTGATCGATGGTGGTCGCAACGGCAGTCTTCGAAGACTCCACAATTTCAGACGTCGCATCGGAAATAGTAACGCTCTCAGTGATTTGACCTGGCTCAAGCTGGATGTCGTTGAGCTCCGCAGCCTGTCCGACGGTTACCGTTACCTTCGTCAAGACGGCCTTTTTGAAATTGGTCGCTTCGATTGTTACTTCGTAGTCGCCGGGTGGAACGTTGACGATGCGGAAGAAACCCTCGTCGTTGGTGGTGGTAGAGCGCGAAAAGTTCGTGCCCGGATTGCGAGCCGTCACCGTCGCATTCGTTACGACGGCGCCTGTTGTGTCTCTTACGGTGCCCTGAAGGTCGGCAGCGTTAGACTGCGCCTGTCCGAAAGCGATATGGGCGGAAAGAACTAAGAGAACCAGCAAAAAAGGGATTTGAAATGATCCGTTAAGCCGGGACTTTAACGATACCAACATCGTCGTTTCTCCTTTAGTTTTTCGCGGCTCTGGAATTCGCGCGGTCAATCTTAATGTTGGGAGTACCTTTTGCCGTGGGTCACGTGCTCTGAGATAGCACGATACCTGAGAGACCACCACTGGCTCAGCCTTTTTACCGTAAAAGAGTCAACGTGGCAAGGAGTTTAGTTCACACGGATTTACACGGATTACCGGGCGGGATTGAGGGAAGACCGGGTCGCGCGCACGATGCGGCTGCGAAAGTGTTTGCTGGCGCCGCAGAGTGCGATGCCCATTCCGGCGAGCCGGGGTTTAAATGCGGCGCGTCGCAGCCAGCCGGAAAGCCGCAGTCGAGAGTCAAACTTTCGCCGATACTCGGCGGTATAGTCAGCCGCTACTGCGTCCAAATTGTGGCGATGACGACTGATCACGTCCGCTACGAGCTCGCCGCTTTCAAAGGCCATCAACATTCCGCTGCCTGTAAACGGATCGATAAACGCCGCCGAATCACCGATTGCCAGTAAACCTTTCGCCGGAGTCGGTTGCTGTCGACCAAAACGTTCCCACGACGCGCTTAGCCATTCCGATTCGGGCCGGGCATGTTCGAGTGTGTAAGCCGCACGCCGGTTTTTCGTCACCATTTCGCGCATCACGAGCTCGGGATTCGAGTGATAGCGCTTCACTTGTTCCGCGGAGACGATGAAGCAGAGATTGCTGATGTCCCCTTCGACACTGCTGAGACCACCGTATCCGTCCGGATAGAAGTAGATTTCACACGCACCGGGGGTGACGCGCGTGTTGCGCAAGTGCACTTTGAAGGCGATTAGTTTTGCCTTTGATTTTGGTTCGCGTGCGTTGAGTTTTCTGGTCAGGATGCGCGCGCGACCGGTGGCGTCGATTGTTAGTGGTGCGGTGTGTTGCTGTTCGTCGCCGTCGATCTTGAGCTTAACGCCGTGGACGTTTTCGTGATCGACAACCGGCCCGGTGATGGTTGCGCCTTCGATCACCGTGACGCCGCAGTCCTGCGCGCGGCGTAGCAGTACGTTATCCATCACCGCGCGACTCAATCCGAGCGCGGCTGGTCCACCAAACCAACTGCTCGGGATCGTGACGTGGTGTCCGCGAGTTGAATAGAAAACCGTTTCCGTGATCGATGCCGGCTCCGCATTGATCATCGCATCCGCGACACCGAGCGTTTCGAAATGTCGACGGCATTCGGGCGAGATAAATTCCCCGCAGAGCTTCGCGCGTGGAAACTTTTTCTGTTCGACGAGCAACACGCGAAGATTATTGCGCGCAAGATGTATCGCAGCGCTCGATCCCGCCGGCCCGGCGCCCGCGACAATCACGTCGAAGTCATGCAGCGATTTGTGCATTCTGTGCCTTATTGTGGCTAACCGCGGCGGCGGCGCTTAGCACAAGCCGGGATGGAAAATGATGTTCGACCCGAACATCGGGCAGCCCCGCGCGTTGGGCCAACTCAAGCAACTCATCGCTTTTGAAACCGCGCAAGATCGACAACGCACCGTCATGTCGCACCAATCGATTATGCAAAACGAGCTTGAGAACGGTTGTGTAAAGAAAATACGGCACCGGATGTCGATGCAGATCGATGACGAATAATCTTCGCTTCGCAACACGACTCATCTCCCGAAGAACCTGGACCACCTGATCGTCGAGAAGATGATGCGTGAAGAGCGAGCAGATGACGTAATCAAACTGTGCCTCAGCAAACGGGAGCCGCAACGCATCACCACGCACCGACGTGATCTCATCGAAACGCTTTGACTCTTCGAGAATTGACTCAGCCATACGCTCGTTTAGCTCAAGACCGACTCCCTTAAACTGCCGGTTCGTTTCCCTGGCCCAGGTTGCGGCTACACGCAAAAGCTCGCCCGAGCCAGCCCCGAGGTCGAGTATCGAAAAGCTCGTCAGATGTTCGGTCTCCACCTCGTGAAGGACCGTTGCCTTGAGACTGTGCGCGTCGCCCAGCCAACGGTTTACGAACCGAAGCTCGTTAATACAGCCTTCATATTCTTCTGCCGTGTAGTTGCCGGTGTCGATGTGTTCGAGCCTGTGGCTGCGTTGCTTAAACTTGTCGAGCATGTTGGACCAATGACTAACGATCTAATTGCTGGACCACGATCGCGCTGTTCTTCGAACCGAAGCCAATGCAGTTGCAGAGGGCGATCCGCACGCGTGCTTCGCGCGCTTCGTTGGGGACGTAGTCGAGATCACAATCCGGGTCAGGCTCGTCGAGATTGATCGTTGGCGGGATCTTGTTTGTGTGCATCGCGCAGAGCGCGGCGGCGAGGCCGGCGGCGCCACTCGCGCCTTGCGGATGACCGATTTGCGACTTCGTCGCCGACATCGGAATCCGCGCCGCCTGCCCGTCAAACGCGAGCTTCAACGCGCATGTCTCAATCCGATCGTTGAGCAGCGTAGACGTGCCGTGCAGGTTCACGTAGTCAACATCTTTTGCTTCGCAGCCGGCATCTTCGAGCGCGAGACGCATCGCGCGCGCCGGTTCGTCACCGTCTTCGGCGAGTCGCACGCGATGATACGCGTCGCACGTCGCACCGTAGCCAGTGACTTCAGCGTAAATCTGCGCGCCGCGATCGAGCGCGTGGCTCAACTCTTCAAAGACGTAAATCCACGCGCCTTCGCCGAGCACGATCCCGGACCGGTTTCGCGAGAAAGGTCTCGACGCGCGATGCGGCTCATCGTTCCACTCGTTCGTCAACACCGTCATGAGATTGAACGCGGCGAGAATGCCTGGAGCGATCGGGGCGTCGACGCCACCGGTGAGCATCACGTCCTGACGACCCAGCGCGATGTGCTGCGCAGCATAAGCCATCGCGTCAGTCGAGCTGGTGCAACCAGTCGAGACGATGTGTGACAAACCACGCAGGCCAAACGCCATCGACAACTCGCTCGAAAGCCCGCCATGCGTCGAAGCGGGAATCGTGTAGACACTCGCTTTGTTGGTTGGACCAACGTACCAGTATTCGTACTGCTGTTCCGTGAACGCGAGACCACCGCCACCCGTGCCGAGCTCTACGCCGAAAGCGCGACGGTCATCGAGAGATAAATCGTTGGGATAGAGTCGCGCGTCTTCCAGCGCTTCGCGTGCGGCTGCGAGCGCGAGTGGAACTGTGCGCGGAACGTGTTTGCGATCTTTTGGATTGAGTTGCGACTGCCAGTCGAATGAAGGAACTTCAGCGGCGATCTGAACCGGGAAACTCGAGGGATCAAAAGCTTCGATTCTGCGAACGCCGCTCTTGCCGGAAATAAGTCCGTTCCAAAACGCCTCGCGACCAATGCCCAACGGGGTGACACACCCCATTCCGGTAATCACAACCCGGCGTGGACGTGTCAACCCTTTGAACATGATCCGAGTAATCCGCGGCTCTAAACTTTCTGCCCGCACTCGTTGCAGAATTTCGCGCCGGGAGTTAACTCCGCCTGGCAATTCGCGCAGGTCGCTGGGCCTTGCTTCGTGCCGCACTCCATGCAGAACTTCGCGCCAGGCGCGTTCTGATGACCACACTTCGGACACGGCACGGTGGCCTGCGCAGCTCCCTGGGCTCCGCCGCCCTGGCCCTGACCTCCGCCCTGGCCTTGACTCGACTGTCGCATCGCATCGCTCATCGCGCCGGCCATCGCATTGCCCATCGCGAACCCCGCGCCGAGACCAACGCCCGTGCCGGCGCCGCCACTCGGATTCTGCGCCGCATCACGCATGGCATCCGCAGCCTGAAACTGTGCATAACGGCCGACGTCGCCGATCACGCCCATCGAAGTGCGTTTGTCCATCGCTGCTTCGACTTCCTGCGGTAGCGAGATGTTCTCGATGATGAACTTCGTCAACTCGAG
>DASTTS010000203.1:0-5281 GCA_035760085.1 Pyrinomonadaceae bacterium | reverse complement strand
TGAACTGACCCTATAGCGTGGTTGAGGTTAGTTCTTTAAACCCGTAAAGTCAACAAAATTCCGTCTTTGGCTACGCCTCTTCCTGCGTGACGGACAAGGCGCCCGACTATAGAGCGGTGTCTTAAATTGACGATTTTCTCTGCGTCCTCGGCGTATCTCAGTGTTCTCTGCGTTAAACGTCAACTCAAACGCAGAGAGCGCAGAGATACGCCGAGAACCGCAGAGAAGATTTCAAATTAAGACCGTGCCTACTCGGCTGCGCGCGGTACGGTTACGTTACTTACGACTTGAGGTGTCAGTCATGACCTTTAACAGTACTGAAGGTGACGAGAGTCCGTAAGTTCTCGTCCAGACGCCGGCGGGATCGTTGCCGACGAGGATCATCGAGGTGTGATCGTTCTTATTCCCGATGCCGGCGCCGAGGCGCTGAAGAAGGGAGTCGATTTCGGTCTTTTCTCCTGTTACGAAAGTCCAGCCTGGACCGACCTTGAACTTGGACGCAAAGTCGCGTAATCGTTCTGGTGTATCAACTGCCGGATCCACACTCACAGAAATCAGCTTGATATCCGATTGTGATTTTTCCAGCTCGACTTGAACGCGACGAAAGGTTGCGGTGAGTACCGGACAAACGTTGGTGCAGGTCGTGAAGATGAAGTTAATAGCAACGTTACGGCCCTTGATCAGATCGCTGTAGAAATTCAATGCCTTGCCGTTTTGATCATAGACGCGGACATCCGGAATTTTTGCAGACGAGAACGCGAATTCTTCAGCCGGACCCGGCGAAGGCTCCGGCGTGGGAGTAGGAGTCGGAGCAGCAGTTACACGTCGTAGCTTCATGCCGCACTTCGGGCACTTACCAGGTTTCTTAGACGTAACCTCCGGATGCATCGGACATGCATAAGTTACTGACTTCTTGCTTTTCGTTTGGGCCGTGACAGAGCTCTGTATGGAGAATGGGACCGCTGCGACGCCAATGATTACAACTATAAGAAACGTTTTAAGTAACATCATTTCACTGGCCCGTTTTCGGTTGATCGTTGACGACACTCTCGACCACCTTCACCAGCTCCTCACTCTTCGCAAGTCCGAATGCCTTCTTCCATAGTCCCGTACGCTCGTTGCCGATGATGAAGATATTCAGGTGATCCTGCTTGTCAGGCACAAACTGGCCGATTTTCTTGAGCGCAAAATCCACGTTCTCTTTCGTTCCGGTAAGAAAATACCAACCCGGCCTCGCCTTTAGTTTCTTCGCATACTCTTTCAGGTTCGGTGGAGTATCAACTTCCGGATCGACGCTTATCGACAAAATGAAGACATCCTTGCCGAGTCGTTCACCGAGAGCCTCCTGCACTAAAGCGAGATTTCGATTCAACGGTAAACAACTGCCCTGGCACGTCGCGAAGAATGAATTGATTATGACTACCTTGCCCTGGATGAGGTCGCTATAGAACTTCATCTTTTCGCCATTCTGGTTAATCAGCTCAACGTCCGTGAAATACTTGTGACCGGGCGACTCCTGATTGGTCGCCGGTTGTTGAGCCTGGCTCACACCCACAAGCACGAGGCATAGAATTGCAGCGGTTATCACGCGATTGACACTCATATTATTAACCCCGATTAGTTGTTTGCAGCAGAGCCGTCTTTAACGGCTTCAATCGTTACCGGTCGTGTTTGGTTGTAACGAAGTTCCAATGAGGGACACTGGAAGTAAACATAATAAATGCCAGTCTGCGGCGGTACAAAATTTATCTCATAAACTCCATCACCCAGCGGCCTGGCCACTTCCCGGTGCTGCCAGATACCGGGCGCGAGAAATACAAGTACGCCGAGATCCTCCAACTTCTGATTCGGTTGACCCGGACCTGACACAGTTACCTTGAAACGCAGATTGAAACTGCTGCCGGCACGAGCCATATCTTTCCACAAAGGCTCGATCTTCAACGCTGCTGCGGTTATTGTCGGCTGATTCGGGTCGTCAACGACTTTCAAGTTGAAGCAATTAATCACGCGCGGTGAGTCCAGTAAGAAGGCGACGTCGTAATCTCCCGCTCCGCTGAGCCTGATTGTGGTCGAATACACTCCCTGATCCGTTTCGACGAGGCTGTTATCGAGCACCAGCAGAGCTTTGGGATCGCGGCGATAGTTTTGGAAACTTCCCATCGGCGCGGCCATGCCCTCGCTGTAGTAATAGATCATCTGATCGGCTGGATTCGCAACGAGGACTGATCCATCTTCGGGAGCGGGAACGATCGCGTTCGCAGGCGAGCGCGCGGGCGACTTTGCCGGCGCTTTTTCACCCGCGGGAAAGTGCGTAACGGCTGCTTCCTTCGTGATGTTCGCGAGCTTGATCATATCGACGAATTCGCTGCCCGTGCTTCGTACATAAGCAAACTGGCTCGTGAAAGTAAGCTGATCAGGCGTACGGCCGACGGGCACGATATGCAGGAGCCGGTTCGAGGCGGTATCGAAAATGTGAACCGTATTCTTCGCGGAATTAACCGCGAATCCGAAACGCTGATGAGGCTCGAGGCGAATTAATCTCAATCCGGGCTCCGCTCTCAGCCGCGCTGTGATTTCGAATCGCACGCCGTCGATTGCGACTATAGTTCCATCACCTTCATTCGCGACATAGAGCGTTCTGCCGAGTGGCGAGAAATCGATAGAAACGGGCTGTGCTCCGACCGGAATGTTTTTGACTAGCGCGAGTTTGCGAATGTCGATTACGGAGACTGTGCCGTCCGCTTTGTTTGTAATAAACGCGGTGCTGTCGTTGTGTGTGAAAGCGATCTCGTGAGGGCCAATGCCGGTTTTGATAGTCGCTGCGACTTTCCCCGACACAGTATCGATAACAGTAACACCACTGCTTCGCTGATCGGTGCCCTCATTGCTTACCCAAAGATAGCGGTTGTCATTTTGCAGAGCAGTACGCGTTGGTTTGACACCCGCATCGATATTCGACACGACTTTCCATGAGGCTGTATCGATCGCTGCAACTTTGTTTGCGCCCGGCATCGAGACGTAGAGCCGTCGCTTGTCAGCACTCAGGACCCAATCTTCACCTGCTTCGACCAGTGGAATGAGTGTGTAGAGTTTGCTGCCGCCGAAACCCGAGAGCGGATCGATCACGGAGATGTTCGGCTCGCGGTTGAGGGCGAGGATGAAGTAAGCGTTGAGATCTAATTCCGGGCGCCGGTTGAAATTAGGCTGTAGAAACGACTGAATCTTTTCGCGGCATTGACGCGCGTCGGTGAGCTGTCCTCCGTGACGACGATCGATCCAGGCAGTGGGACGAAGACTGCTGAGTGCTTTACCGCTGTTGGTATCAACGATCTTGAATCGCACGGTAGACTCGTGGCCCGCCACTGGTTTCTCAACAGTGAAACTTACGGAGACACCTTCCTGTGTGAAGGTTTGCGATGTGTCCGTTGGTTTCTGCTGTGATCGCACGGCCAGAGAGGCGCCACCGGCGAGTAGCGTAAGAAGAAGTATTGCGATTCTTAATGACATCAGCGTAACTCTACATAACAATTTTTCTCACGCAAAGGCGCAAAGGCGCAAAGAAGACCCAGGGGCTTCGGGAGCGCTTTGCGTCTTCTTTGCACCTTTGCGCCTTTGCGTGAGAAAACCAAATTAAGCGCCCGCGAGCCCGACCTCACTCAGTCTCAACTGGACTAATCGCTGGATCTGTCGCGCACAAGCAACGTACGCTGCCATGCCTTTGCCGATGGGATCGTCGACGTCGACTTCGGTGCTGAGACAGTAGGTTTTGCCTGCAACTTCAGGCAGCATCTCGACGACGGCTTTACGATGCGCCTTAGTCATGCAAAAAATCAACTCTGCTTCGGCACCCAATTCGGGCGTCAGGTCGCGTGCTGCATGAGGCTGAACCGGGACACTCAATGAGCGCAACACCTCCGCTGCTTCGTCCGTGAGTGGTGCTCCGACTCGCGCCGACACGCCCGCGCTCATGGCACGCACGTTAACAGTTTCCAGCGATTTGAACGGAATGCCAAGTCGCGCCGCGATCTCAGCATTCGCGATTGCCGCCGCCATAGGCGAGCGACACGTGTTGCCGCTGCACACGAAGAGAAACAATCGCTGCGGTTGCGCCGGCGCGGGTGCAGTGTCGAAGCCGAGCGCACGTTTGATCTTTACCCAGACACGATCGAAGTGGTGCAGTGGCGACAGGAAACCGAGCGCGACGATGAGTAGAACAGCGCCCACACTCTGTCCTGCGGTTGGAGCACTCTGGTTTAAGAAGTACGCAAGAATTGCCGTTGCGGTAAATCCCGACAACATGCTCGATCCACAATGCATCGGCACACAGAACGTGTTTTCACGTCGATCGAGAAAGATCAGGGTCGTGCAGACGCAGAGTGCGGCGTAAGAGAGTCCGACAAGTACTGCGAAGAAAGCGCCCGGTGTTGTTACGAAGGTTGTTAGACCAGTCCGGAGTCCGAGCATCACGTCGCCCGTGCCGATCAGTGACAGTACCATCAACGTAACCACAAGCAGCGGCGACGCTACGATCTGCTCTTCGACAAAATATCTTAACGTCACTTCTCGATCGTCTGACTTCGCGAGACGGCTCATGAACTGCAACTTGAAAAAGTAAGCCGCCAGATAAGCCGCGACGTCGATCACGGCCGCGATCGTGAGCGCGTAAGTGGACGCGTCACTCAGCGCCATTAAGACTGCCGCGAGGCTGACGAACATCGCGGTCCATGAGAACCAGCGCACACGACGACCGACTATGCGATCGACAATGGGCGCGATGATGAGTGTGCCGCCGCGCAGCAATACGAGCACAAGCACGATCGAGAGCCCACCAAACGTGAACGCGAGTGTGGTGGTTCCCATGATCGTAGCGAGGCAGACGCCCGAAAGGAACGTGAGTCGCCGCGGGAAGGGAACCTGCACGCCGAAAAATTCACGACGACCGGCATACTTCCACCAACCCATCACGGTGATGAATCCAAACATCCCGATCATGGTTGCGATCGCAGAGATCGGTAACAAAACTGGTCCGGCAGTTGGGGCGCCAGTGAGTAAACCGTTAGAGAGCGCCTTCGTCAGACCGCTATAAGGTGTGTAAGAGATGTAATAACCAAGCCCGAGCGCCCAGATGTGAAGGCCGTATCGCCGTTTCTGGTGAACCATATGTCAGCCCCCAATGGGTCGTTTTGTAGGGGTGGCCCTCCGTGGCCACCCCAGTCTGATTGCCGGTACGCTGGGGTGGCCACGGAGGGCCACCCCTACAAAACGACCCATTGGGGGCTGA
>DASTTS010000202.1:0-3887 GCA_035760085.1 Pyrinomonadaceae bacterium | reverse complement strand
GGCCTGATGATGATCCTGGAAGAGTTGCTGCTTGACGCGATGTACACCCTGCCTTCTCAGAAACGAGTCAAAGAATTCGTCATAACCAGCGAAATGGTCGAACGTCGCCGGGCCGTTCCAGGTGAAGGTCTCACCGGAATCGACGGGGCCGCCGCCTAACCGTAGTACCATTTATCCACAGATTACAGAGATTATTTAATAGAATCCGTGTATTCTGTGGACAAGGAACCTGTAAATACCAGGTCACCATCCTTTCTTTGTGTTTCTTGCGCTTTTTTGCGGCCACGAAATGATTTACAATTAGGCCTCTTCTCAGAAAAGTTGTTCAATCATGGAAGAATATTCAGACAGAACCCCCTCCGACGTAGCCTGGTACCCGATGGTGCCGATTCGCGACGTCGTGATATTCCCTTTTACCAAAGTTGCTTTCAAAATAGGACGCTCCGGATCAGTCAGGGCACTTGAACAGGCCCTGGCGACGGATCGCACGATTTTCTTAGCCACCCAGCACGACGCCACCGTTGACGAGCCCAACCCCGAACAGATCTACATGGTGGGCACGCTCGGGCGCATTCTCCAGTCGCAAAAACAGGAGAACGGCCAGATCAAGGTCGTCGTGGAGGGTCGCGAACGCGCGACGACAGTCCGCGTTGAGAACACCGATGGCGCATTCATGGCGCTCGTGCGCCGCGCGCCGATCGTCAACGAAGAAGGCACACGTCTCGACGCGCTGATCCAGAAAGTCGGCCAGCTCGTCGAGCAGCACCTGCGGCTCGCGCCCGACACACAAACGGACGCACTGCAAACTGCGCTGCGCAATCAGGAACCTTCGCATCTCGCTGATGCACTCGCATCACAACTGCGCATCTCAGTCGAGGACAAACAAGGCTTACTCGAGATCTTCTCCACCCAGGCACGCCTGCAGCGTTTGATCGAATTACTGGAAACCGAGATCGAGAAACGTCAACTCGATCGCACGATCCAAACGCGCGTCAAGCGACAGATGGAGAAAGCTCAAAAAGAGTACTACCTCAACGAGCAGATCAAAGCGATTCACAAAGAGCTTGGTCGCAAGGATGAGAAGGCAGAGCTCGAAGAGCTGAAGAAGAAGATCGAAGACGCCGGTATGACTGACGAGGCCAAAGAGAAGGCCATGCAGGAGCTGCACCGGCTCGAAGCCATGCCGCCGATGTCAGCCGAAGGCACAGTCTCGCGCACGTACATCGACTGGCTAATCAGCGTGCCGTGGAAACAGAAGTCGAAAGAGATCAAGGATCTCGTAAAGGCTGAAGAAGTCTTGAACGAAGATCACTTCGGACTCGAAAAGATTAAAGAAAGAATTCTCGAATATCTCGCCGTTCGCCAACTAGTGAAGAATCCCAAAGGATCGATTCTCTGCTTCGTTGGCCCACCGGGAGTCGGCAAAACGAGTCTCGGGAAATCGATCGCGCGTGCTACTGGTCGTAAGTTTGTCCGCCTTTCGTTAGGCGGCGTCCGCGATGAAGCTGAGATTCGTGGTCATCGTCGCACATACATCGGCGCGCTGCCCGGTCAGATCATTCAGATGATGAAAAAGGCCGGCGCTGTGAATCCAGTCTTGCTGCTCGACGAAGTCGACAAGCTCGGCGCAGACTTCCGCGGCGATCCGAGTGCGGCCCTTCTCGAAGTGCTCGATCCGGAACAGAACCACACGTTCCAGGATCACTACCTCGACGTTGAATACGATCTCTCGAAAGTCTTTTTCATCGCGACGGCCAACGTCCTGCATACGATTCCACCGGCACTTCAGGATCGTCTCGAAATCCTTCGTCTCTCCGGTTACACCGAACGAGAGAAGCTCGAGATCGCGAAGCGACACCTCGTGCCGAAACAGGCCGAAGGCAACGGACTCAAGCTCGAACAGTTTGACTTCACTGACGAAGGCATTCTCGAAGTGATTCGTCACTACACGCGCGAAGCCGGCGTCCGCAATCTCGAACGCGAGATCGGCTCGTGCTGTCGCAAGCTCGCACGCAAGTTTGTGTCTGAACACGCGGAGGAAAACGCGCCGGCAGTTGTCGTCGATGCGGAACGCGTGCGCGAGATGCTGGGCCCGATCAAGTTCAGACAACAAGGCATCGCAGCGAACAGTGAAGTCGGACTCGCAACCGGCCTTGCCTGGACTGAGATCGGCGGTGAAGTTCTTCAGATCGAAGCCACGCTCGTTAAAGGTCGTGGCGGCGTGACGCTGACCGGCAAGCTCGGCGATGTGATGCAGGAGTCGGCACAGGCCGCATTGACTTGCATTCGCGCGAGAGCAGAACGACTTGGCATGAGTCTCGACTTCATTCGCAAGCGCGATCTGCACATTCACATTCCTGAAGGCGCGATTCCGAAAGACGGACCTTCCGCAGGCATCACGATGGCGACGGCGATGGCGTCCGCGTTGACGCGCGTGGCCGTGAAGAGGAACGTCGCGATGACCGGCGAGATCACTCTGCGCGGCAAGGTGCTGCCGATCGGCGGCGTCAAAGAGAAACTGCTCGCCGCGCACCGCTTCGGTATCGACACGATCATTCTGCCGAAAGACAACGAGAAGGACCTGGGTGAGCTGCCTGAGGAAGTGCGCGACTCTTTGACTGTGCATCTCGTCGAAACGATCGACGAAGTGTTGTTAATCGCACTTGAAGACTCGTGCCCGACGCAGGCCGCCGCTGACGAAGGTCCGCCGCTCTGGAATACCGAGCAGCCTTCACAGGGAATTCAGACTAGCTAAGTTCCAAGGAAAACCTAACCACAGATTACACAGATGATCTAACACGATCTGTGTACTTTGTGGTGTGGATCTAAAATTGAGGAGACTTAAATGGGTAAACATCATGATGCAGATCTGATTTTGAAGCTTTACGAACTCCGTCGCGAGAAGACGATGCGCGAGGCGCGCAATTGGTTTTTTCAGTTCAACCCCAAGGGCAAAGAAGATTTTATAGATGTATTAACGAGCGATAAAAGCGGTCTTTATCGCATGGTGATTTCCTACTGGGACATGGCCTGCTCGTTCGTCAACAACGGCGCCATCGACGCGCAGATGTTCAACGATGCCAACGGCGAGCACCTCTTCGTTTACGCGAAGCTGGAGCCTTTCCTGCCGGCGCTGCGCGAGGAGATGGGCAATCCAAACTTTCTTGCTCACCTTGAAAAAGTTGTTAAAGAATGTCCTGATTACGAAACGAAGATCGCGAACATCAGGACTCGCATGGCAAAATTGATCGAGCTCTACAAGCAACGGGCTGCTGCACAGGCCGCTGCGGCAGGTAATTAGGTTGAAAATGGGGCCGCGGAGTGACACGGATAAACGCGGCCCCTTTAAAGCTGAGTTTCTCAAGAGCGCATTTAAAGAGGACGACTGGCCGCGCGACTCGAAAGCCGAGATCGCCTTCCTCGGTCGCTCAAACGTCGGTAAATCGAGTCTCATCAATTCGTTGCTCCGAGTGCATGGTCTGGCACGTACCTCGTCAACCCCCGGCCGGACCCAGTCATTAAATTTCTTTGACATTAACGACCAGTTTCGCTTCGTTGACTTCCCAGGGTTCGGGTACGCGCGCGTACCAAAGGAAATAAAATCCAGTTGGGGTGAGATGGCCACCAGTTTTCTTGCCAAGCGCCGCCAGCTTGTGCTATCAATTCATGTCTTAGATTCGCGCCACGAACCCACTAAACAGGATTTGCAGCTTCACGAATGGCTTGAGGTAAGTGACAAGCCGCAATTAGTTGTTGCCACGAAATCCGATAAGCTTTCGAACAACGAATTAAGGAAGAACCTGGGGCACATTGCACGCGTGCTCAACGTTGACAGCGTAATGGCCTACTCGGCCAAAAGCGGCCGCGGTCGCGAAGAGCTTTGGCGC
>DASTTS010000201.1:0-8001 GCA_035760085.1 Pyrinomonadaceae bacterium | reverse complement strand
AGTGGTGTCTTAAATTGAGCGATTTTCTCTGCGTCCTCGGCGTATCTCAGTGTTCTCTGCGTTAAACGACAACTCAAACGCAGAGGGCGCAGAGATACGCCGAGAACCGCAGAGAAGATTTTCAAATTAAGACACCACCCGGTTTTGTGCTTTTTCGTGGCTTGACTTACTGGCGCACGCCACTCACGACGTGCAGCACCGCACCGGTGGCAAGGGTGTACGTTCCCCAGTGACTCAGAGGCGTGTGCAACTCACGCAGATTCGGTTCGTAGAAGAACGCGATGAGAAATAAAAGCGATCCGGCGAAGATGAGCAACGAGCCGAGCAGTTGCATTGTTCGCCGCCACGGTTGGATTCGATAAGTGAAATAAGCGCCGATCCCGAGATTCAGCAAACCTGCCAACAGTATGAAGATGTGCCTCGTACGGTAAAGTAGCCTTGGACCATCAGCCATGCCCTCCAGGTGGTTGTAGAATTTGTCCATGTACTGACCGGTCAACAGGAAGCTAACCACGATCAATATTCCGAATATCAGATGGGCTTTCTTCATTCTCACAATCCAAAAGGGGCCAAAGAGGAGGCCACATTCTGCCATGTATTACAGTGACGCGCTAACTCCATCGTGGTATGAGGATACGTTTAATCGCACCCTTTGGAGCATAATAAAGGCCGAGAACATAGCCGTATGACGAATATCAAAATCAGAGTAGCAACGGAAGCTGATGCGCCTGTGCTGGCAAGGTTTAGATACGAGTTGCGTTCGACTGCCAAAGAGATGATTGAGAGCGAGGCAGAATTCAGCGAGCGCTGCATTCGCTGGATGCAGGCACGACTTCACAGTGGAAGTTGCTGGCGGTGCTGGATCGCTGAATTTGACGAAAAGCCGGTTGGAAATATCTGGACTCAGCTTGTTGAGAAGCTTCCAAATCCGGCGTCTGAAACTGAATGCTACGTTTACGTAACGAACTTCTACGTGCGTGAAGAATATCGCGGCAAAGGAATCGGGACGAGGTTATTGTCTGAAGCGCTAACGTGGGCCAAAGGAAATAACGCACACACGGCAATCCTCTGGCCCCGGGAACGAAGTAAATCGCTATACATACGTCACGGATTTAGCGATGCGGACGACTTAATGCAGCTAACCTTTGAAAGCTGAGACACCTTCCTTTCAACCAATCTCACCCATCTTCCCGGCACGGTAATCTTCAATCGCCTGGTAAATCTCCTCGCGCGTGTTCATCACGAATGGTCCATAACGCGCGACCGGCTCGTTCAAAGGGGCTCCCGCGATGAGTAAGACGTCGAGCGTCGCTTTCGCGTCCGCCGGATTCTCGATACGCACTTCATCACCGTCCGGTGCAAACAGAACTGCCTGTCCATCCGCAGCGCGCTCGCCTTCGTCTCCGAACTTCCCTTCACCATCGATCACATAGGCAAAGCCGTTGTAATCGCCTGGAACTTTTTGCGTAACCGAGCCGCCCGGCTTGATCTGGAAGTGCAGGTAGATGATGGGCGTGCGCGTCTCGATGACGGCTTTCTGGCCCAACGCTTCACCCGCGATCACATTTACGGTCACGAGTCCATCACTCGAAGTCGCTTTGGGAATCTGCGAGCCCGGGATCTCCTGATAGCGTGGCTTCATCATCTTGTCGCGCTTCGGCAAGTTGACCCAAAGCTGAAACCCATGCATCCGTCCGCCCTTGCGCTCAAACTCAGCACTCGGCATCTCTGAGTGGACAACGCCCGCTCCGGCAGTCATCCACTGCACGTCGCCCGGTGTTAATCTTCCCGCGTGCCCGCGAGAATCTTTGTGCTCCATCTCGCCGGCGAGCATGTAAGTCACCGTCTCAAATCCACGATGCGGGTGATCGGGCGCGCCCTTCGCCTGGCCTGGTCCAAGTTCCATCGGCCCCATCTCGTCGAGTAAGAGGAACGGATCAAATTCTGAAAACGCGGGCGTGGGAAAAGGCCGGCGCACCAGGAAGCCTGCTCCCTCAAAGGTCTCGATCGCATTCACGATTCCGGCCACCGTGCGCCCTTTGCTCTTCGTCTCTGATTTAAATGCTCTACTCACCATCGTTCCTTTCTGTTTACTTTGTGTTAACGCGTCCCGCCGCCTCATACCCGATCTGCTTACACAACCGGATCAACATTTCCCGCTCCTTTTTCGTCAAGGACGCGGAAGCGAGTTGCTCCATGTCGCGGGCATGATCCGCATAGACGCGTGTGATCAGTTTTTTACCTTCTTTAGTTAAATGAACTATTCTTGCGCGACGGTCGGTGCCATGCGCGCGTCGCTCGACCAATGCTTTGTCTTCGAGGCGGTCGATTGCCGCGGTTATGGAACCGCTCGTCAGCAAAATCTTTTTTCCGATTTCGTTAACCGGCAGTGGCCCCTTGTGCAGCAGAGCTTCGAGGATGGCGAAGTCGCTGCCACACATTTCGAGCTGCGAGATGCTGTTTTGCGCATACGTCTCGACGGCCCGCGCCGCCTTCCATAAAACGAGGAAAACGTGCACCCCGCTGCCGCCCGTTAAAGACTCCAGTTTGTCTGCGTTTGCCGGCTCCATAAGTATCTTGACGTCAAGATACTTTATATCGAGCGGCATGTCAAGGGGATCAGAAAGAATCATGCAAATCATGTAAATCCTGTCATCCTGTCTAACGACTGAGGTAGTCTAAGTCCCATGCGTAACTTCATTCGAAACCTGCGCGCATCGTTCAACTCCTTCCGCGAAAGCGTCTTCAACGCACTCTTCCGAGCGCGGTTCAGGTACGACGTCTTTATCTCC
Organism: Pyrinomonadaceae bacterium; assembly: GCA_035760085.1. Lineage (GTDB taxonomy): Bacteria > Acidobacteriota > Blastocatellia > Pyrinomonadales > Pyrinomonadaceae > PSRF01. The sequence continues at coordinate 5,209 of DASTTS010000201.1, read as the reverse complement.
TACTCACACAGCGATGCGCGGCAGTACGCCGAAAACCTTAAACAACAACTGGGCAATCTCGATTTTGCCTGCTTCATCGATAAGGAAGAATCGCCTCCCGGCCTATCGCTCGGCCCCACGCTGGAAAAGGCGCTTAAAAAGAGTGCGGTGCTCGTGCTGTTGGCCACCGAGCGCGCCCTCACGCGTCCTTACATCGAGATGGAGTTCGAGCGGTTCATCACCGCGAAACGAAAAATCATCCCGATCAACATCGCGGGCGCGCTGACGAAGAACAATGGTGAGGCGCTGGCAAAAAACCCGTGGAGCATCATCGAACAACAAAAACTAATCTGGATCGACGAAACGCCGGAAGCTTTCGCCCAACAGCGTCCGTCGCCGCCGATCGCAGACGGCATAGACAAGCTCTTCAAGTACACGCGACGCAACGTTCGTGTTCGCGCCGAGATCATCGGCACGGCCGTACTCGTCTTGCTCGCGGCGTTCGGCGCCGGCTTCGTGATCAAAGGCCAGGCGGCTGAAGTATCTAAACAGGCGTCGCTAGCTGAAACTGCAAGACAGGAAACAAAGAAGCAGCAGGACATCGCCACTGGAGCAGCGAAAGAAGCAGAGCGACAACTAGGCCTGGCAGAAGACGCAAAAAACGAGGCAATCCGGCAAGGCAAGATCGCTGACGATGCTCGAGCGGAAGCTGAGCGCCAGCAAGCGATCGCCGAACAAGCCACCGCCGAGGCCGAGAAGCAACAACAGTTGGCCCACAAGGCAACGCTCGAAGCAGAACGACAACAAGCAATCGCTAATCAGCAATTGGAACGTAGCCGGCGACTTATCTACGACTCAGATCTCAATTACGCACAGCGCGCACACGAGCGCGGCGATCGGACGCGCCTCAATGAGGTCCTCACAACTTACCAGCCCGCGAAAGATCAGCCAGACCGGCGCGGCTTCGAGTGGTTTTATTACTGGCGACTCGCCAACTACAAACCTCTCGATTTAGGAGCTGTTGACTACGTCGGCGACATCGAGATCTCCACGGACGGAAAAATACTCGCAGCCGTGAGTAATTCCGGGAACGGTCAATTGAAGGTGTGGTGGTTGGACCAACCCGGTGAAGTCGCGGAAGTGAGAGCGCATAAAGATCGGGTCACCGATCTGGCAATTTCCTGGGATGGAACGGCGTTGGCTACTGCGAGTGCAGATGGCACTGTCAAGCTGTGGGACATTCGCACAAAAGATCTGAAAGTGATCAAAACCTTCCGCGGCGACTCGCGTGCAGGACTCGGATCGGTAGCGTTGTCGCGCGATGGCAAGCTGCTCGCAGCGGGACGCTTTAACAAGTCAGTCTCGATCTGGGCTATAGACAATGATACGCCGCTCATAACTTACGATGGTTTTGCGGAAAACCTGTTTTCTTTGGCGTTCGCACCAGACGGCAAAGTATTGATCACTTACGACGACAAAACTCTCATCCAACACAGCACCAGCCCTCCTTACCAAAAAGTAAACGAGGTGCTGACGAATGAAAAAATCGGTTGTGTGTCGTTCTCCGCTGATGGCAAGAAACTACTGGCCGGAGTTTCTACAAACAAAATTAGAATAATGGGCTGGCCTGACTGGAGAGACGTGCACCTGCGAGTTGCGCCCGGAACCCTTACAGGTTCGGCCTGTCCGCTCACTGTGTCTGGAGACGGTGAAACATTAGCTACGCTGCAAGACGGGAATATTTACCTGCTGGATGTTCGATCATGGTCCACGCTGGGAAGTTTCTATCCCACTGGATCGCTCTCGGATCTGGCGCTGACTCCTGACGGTAAGAAAATCGTCGTCAGAGACTCGTCAACAATCAGACTATTTGAAGTCCGCGATGTACAGAATCAGTCGACGATTTACACGGGTAATACTCTGGACCAGGTTGCTTTTGCCGGCTCCGGCAAGATGGTCGCGACTTTCGGGGACCATCTAGTAAATCTTTGGGACACTCAGACGCTAAAAAAATTACCGGAACTAAACGAGCCCGACTATTTCACTACCGCGATGGCCTTCTCAAACGCGGGCCGTCTAGCCACCGGTACTGAAAAAGGTACTTTGAGATTATGGAACATGGAGACCGGCGCACCATCATTGGTGCTCACGGCGTGCAGCAAGATCCTGTCTCTAGCGTTTGCACCCGACGAGCAGATGGTGGCTGTGGGATGCACGAGTGGAAACGTTGAACTATGGGACGCGACGCGCGGGGAGCGTCTCAAAACTCTCGAGGGACACACTGGTCCAGTGCGTACTCTTCAGTTCTCAGCCGAAGGCCAGCTTGCAACTGGCAGCGATGACGGAACAGTTAGATTATGGGAAGCAGCAACGGGACGGCCGCTATGGTCTCGTAAACATCAGGACGGTGTTCCAGCGCTCGCGTTTTCAGCAGACGGCAAGAGGCTGGCTAGTGCAAGCAAAGACAAAACTGTAAAGCTCTGGCAAGTGAGTACCGGAAATGATCTGCTAACGCTCGTCGGACACAAGTTCGAAGTCTTAGCTGTTGCTTTCTCACCTGACGGCAGGACCGTAGCGACGGGCGGCCAGGACCACCTGGTAAAACTCTGGGATTCTGAGACCGGACTGGAACTGGTAAGCTTCGCCGCTCACAGTGCGCCCGTAACCTCGGTCACGTTCTCACCCGATGGAAAGACACTTGCAACCGGTAGTTGGGATCGAACCTTGAAGCTCTGGTTTGCCGCGGCACAACAAAAACCGTAGCCAGGTACGAACGGGTTGCTATCAATCACGCCACATTATTGAAGGCGCCAGACAAGCAACAACTGTAGGGGTGGCCCTCCGTGGCCACCCCTTGGTCTTATTCGAGTAGCACTGTTGCAAGCATTGACCGTGCTTCACGCTGCGTGAGCCGTTTGCTCTTTGTCAGGACATCAGCGGGCACCCATTCCGGAAACTCAGTCACGCGCGTCACATGTTTGCCCTCAGGTGAATGCTCCTCGCGAATTGCAGCGAGGCCGCTCTTCTCGAACTCGCCGGACAACTTCACCAACGCGGGCCAGAGACGCCGATGCACATACGTGACCTTTCCATCGATCAGACGACACGTCAGCACATCCGGTGAATCTCGTATAGCGCGGGTAAGCGTAAAAATCAGACGACCTTTCGGATGACCCCACCAGCGAGTCACCCGTTCACCCGCAACGAAATCTGCAAACGACGCCACCCTCCCGTGAGCGCTCTCCAAAACAATCCCCGCAGTCTCTACGAAAGTTAACGCTTCCTCTAATGTTCGCATCAGTTTTTAGACAGGATTCACAAGATGGAACAGGATTTACATGTTAATCCTGAAAAATCTTGTAATCCTGTAAGACGATTTTTGTTCATGCTAAGATACGTCGCCCGTAACCTATGCCGCAAACTTTTGACTGTCCCAAGTGTGGAGCGCCGGTTAGTTACGAGCGCCCTTCAGATTTTAGCGCCAGGCGATCAACGGTTCGCTGTGATTACTGTCACAGCCAATTGATCCCACCGAATGAGCTCGCGGGCCAACCAGCCCAGGTGGTCCGTATTCAGTTTGGACTTTCTCAAGGCAGCACGGTTCCCAAATGGATCTGGCTGGTGCTGGCGATCCCGTTGCTTGGCATAATCGTGGGTGGACTCGCTGCGGTTGGTGCACTCGTACCCGCGTTCTACTCAGTGAAACGCACAGTCAGTCAACCTACAAAACCCCCTCCGACAACCCCGCCTAAAAAGGAAACGCGGAATAGCTTCGGCAAAGTCTTACTCGAATTCGGCAGCGAAGGCATCGGTCCGAAAATGTTTACCGACGCGCGCAGTATCGCTGTCGACGGCGCCGGACGGATCTATGTTGGCGAATACACAGGCGGGCGCATTCAAGTCTTCGATCCGGCCGGCAATTTCCAAACCCAATGGAGTATCGGAGATCGCAAGACACTTCTGCGCGGCCTTGCTGCTGATCGAAACGGCACTGTTTATGTCGTCGAGGGTGGACGTATCTACCGTTATCGAGGTGAAACCGGTGAGAAGCTCGGTCAACTCGAATACGAACGATCGGGTTTCGATGACGTCACTGTAGGCGCAGATGGTGGAGTGGTAGCTGCATGGCAAAGCAATAGAGATGACATCGTCGTGTTCGATAAAAACGGCAAGGCCGTCCGCACGATTCCGGAGGCGATCAGCGGTACGAGTGGCGACTCAGAGTTAGCGACGCGAGTAGCAGTTGACGGTGCGGGTTATATCTACGCGCTGGGCCGCTTCAACAATGGAGTGTTCAAGTTCGCGCGCGACGGGAAGTTTATGAATCGTTTTGGCAGCGACGGCGATCAGCCTGGCCAATTCCGTGCTCCTTATTCGATTGCGGTGGACGGATACGGCCGTATCTACGTCGGCGACATGAAAGGCATTCAGGTCTTCGACGCCAATGGACGCTACCTGACGCTTCTCGACTTAAAGGGCATGGCGTTCGGTATGGTCTTCAACGACAAAAATGAACTCTTTGTCGTAGCGCGCGACCACGTGATCAAGTACGAGGTCCAAGCGCCATAAACGCTTACGCACGCCTAAACCGGGGAGTTATTTCTTTTTCGAAGTGCGCTTCTTCGTCGAGCGCTTCTTGCCGCCCCGTTTCTTCGAACCCTTTTTCGACCCCTTCTTCGATCCCTTCTTGGAGCTCTTCTTAGACGGTACTTTGCCGCCTTCCTTACGAGCCTCAGATAGACCAATCGCTATCGCTTGTTTCTTGCTCGTAACTTTCTTGCCCGAGCGGCCGCTCTTCAGCGTGCCTTGCTTCCGCTCGTGCATCGCCTTCTCAACTTTTTCGCTGGCCTTCTTACCGTATCTTGCCATCTCCCATCCCTCCCAGGACCGTACTATCCTTCCTGATTAGTTGTAACGCTTGGACCACGATTTAGTCCTGCTAAAACTGACAAGTTTGTGTGGCAAAACTTTAGCCTCTGATATTCTGTGCTCTGTGTCTCTTTGTGGCTGTTCTTTCCGCGTTACGTTTAGAGGTGTAAGAGTATGACGAAGATGCTAACCCACATCGAAGCTATGGTTGCAGGCGACCTACCGCCGGCGCCAATCGCGAGGCTGATCGGTTTTGATGTGATTTCAGTAAAACCTGGTGAGGCGATCGTGGAGCTCCAAACATCGGAAAAGCATTTCAATCCGATGGGCACAGTTCATGGCGGTGTTCTTTGTGACATTG
>DASTTS010000200.1:0-11759 GCA_035760085.1 Pyrinomonadaceae bacterium | reverse complement strand
ACGCGTTGTTCCTCGCGATCGATTGGGTGTCGGCGTGGTTTGCGTTTTTGTTGGAGCGGCGTGAGCGGTGGAGTTTGTTGTGGTGGTTGTTCTTGCAGCGGTTCTGTTACCGGCAGGTGATGTACTACGTGATGATCAAATCGGTGGCGATGGCGATACGTGGGCCGGTTGTTGGGTGGGGGAAACTCGAGCGAAAGGCGACGGCCGAGGCTGGACCATAGTTTTAGACAGGATGACAGGATTTGCAGAATTTACAAGATTTATCCTGTGAATCCTGTAAATCCTTGTAATCCTGTCTAACAATTACCATGCAGAACAACCGACGTTGGATTATTTACGCTTTTCTCCTCCTCGTCGCCCTCACTTTTCGCCTTTTCGTCGCTATCCATCTCGCCAACGACGAACCTGACGACGGGCGCGTCTATTCACAGATCGCGCGCAACGTCCTCGAACAGCACGTTTACTCCCACGACGCGCAACCACCTTACACACCATCACTGATTCGCTTACCCGGTTATCCATTCTTCCTCATCGGGATTTACTCAATCTTCGGTCACGGGAATAACACCGCCGTCCGCGTGGTCCAGGCTGTTCTGGATACGATCACGTGCGCGCTAATCGCGTGGGTTGTGTTTGAGTGGACGCGTAAACAGCGTGCGACGATGATCGCGCTCGCCCTTGCCGCGGTCTGTCCTTTCACAGCGATCTACGTCGCCACAATCCTCACCGAAGTGCCGACAAACTGTCTCGCCGTCGCGATGGTGCTCACCACGACCTTTGCGTTCAAGGCGACACTGCGCAAACGAGCCATCACGTGGTGGATCCTAACTGGCTTAATCGCCGGCATCGCTGTTTTGTTTCGTCCGGACAGCGGACTCTTTGCAGCAGCAATCGGTGGCACGTTGATGCTTTCAAGTTGGCGACGCTTTCGTGAAGCGACTCTTTACGCTGCCATCTTTTCGATCGCTTTTTGTCTCGTGCTCGTGCCGTGGACCATTCGCAATCGACGCGTCTTTCACGTCTTTCAACCACTCGCACCCGCGCACGCGGAGATGCCGGGCGAGTTTGTGCCGCGCGGCTACCTGCTCTGGGTGCGAACGTGGCTCGACGATGAACGCTACGTTGCCCCGGCGCTGTGGGCGATGGACATGCGACAGATCCATGTCGAGGATTTTCCGGCGCGAGCGTTTGATTCGAAGGAAGAGCGCGATCGCGTCGCCGCGCTGTTCGAAAAATACAATCATCCCGATGGTGATGAAGATGAACAGGCAGAGTCATCAAGTGATGATGAAGAGGATGAGCCCGAGGAAGAACCGGAGCCCGATGAACACCCGCAGCCGGAAGATGAAAATGTCGAGATGACGCCTGAGATCGATGCGGGCTTCGCGCAGATCGGGCACGAGCGAGTCGCGCATTCACGGCTACGTTACTACGTCGTGTTGCCGGCGAAGCGAGCGATGACGCTCTGGTTTGACACGCACTCGCAGTATTACCCGTTCAACGGTGAGTTGTTGCCGCTCGCCGATCTCGATCACGAGATTCACCAGCAGTACTGGTTGCCGTTGTTTGCAGGGTTGACGTGGGTGTATACGCTGTTGGGTGTGATCGGGGCGTGGTTGTTGTGGCGTTCGCGCGAACGGAGATGGTTGCTGATGGTGGTGCTACTGATCTTTTTGCGGTTGGGATTTTTTGCGACGCTGGAAAACCCGGAGCCGAGATATACGGTCGAGATTTTTCCGTTTTTGATTCTGGTGGGCGCCGCGGGTCTAGCGACAGTCTTTAGACAGGATTTACAAGATTATTCAGGATAAACATATAAATCATGAAAAATCCTGTAAATCCTGTCTAAAACTCACTCAGGGGTCGGGCTCGCAACTGGACTTGGCTTCTCTGACGCCGGTATCACGGCGGGGTTGGGTGTGTCAGGCGATGAGTGCAGGTGGATGGCTTTCCACGCGTTGCCGATGCGTTTGAACACGAGCGTCATCCGCCCGGAAGCAGTTTCCGGTGTGCCTTTGTAATCTTGCGATTGCGTCCACTGGCACGTAACGATCGCGCCGGTTGTTCCCAGCATCGTCACTGACACGTCGCGCACATCCAGCTTCACATCTTTGATCTCCGGATACGAGCTCTCGCGGTTCTTACGAACTTGTGCCCAGCCTTTCGTCACCGAGCCGTTGTAGTTGAAGAGATTCAGTTGCGGGTTGTTCCAATAAGCGCTCATCACCTCGTTGACGTTCGCGTGCCTGATGCCGTCGAGGAGTGAATTGAAGGCGGCGAGCACGCCTTCGGACCCTGGCGCTTCTGCCGCTGAAGCTGCTGTTGTTTTCTTTGGAGCAGGTTTCGCGGGAGCTTCGGCTGGTGTTTGCGATTTGTTCGTATTTGCTGTTCGCGGTCGCTCGGTGGTTGTTGATGAGTTTGAGTTCTGCGCCGCAACAACTCCGCACGTTAGTACGATCAAAGCGAATACTTTAAGCATCAATAAACTCCTTAGTAATTCGTCACCACGGAATACCGCTACGCAAGCGCTGCACGGATCCATCACGACCGAACACCTCGAAGAGCTCAAACATCGATGGTCCAACAGCCTGTCCGGTGAGCATCGTGCGTGCGCCGTTGATCAGCAAACCAGCTTTCACACCCGCTTCATCTGCAAAAGCACGCAATGCCGCTTCCGAAGTTTCTGCATTGAACGGCTCGACTGTTTCCAGTTTGTCCGCGAGACCATTCAACAGCTCGCGCAAGCGCGGCTCCTTGCGCAGGTTCTTGTTGACTGCCGCTTCATCAAAATCGAAATCGTCCGAGAAATACGCGCGGCCTTGCGCGGAAAAATCCTTCAACGTGAAGTACCGCTGGCGAATCAGATCGACAGTCTTACCAAACCACTGACTATCATCGTCATCATACTCCTCGCGCCACAGTTTGTTTGCACGAAGCTCAGTTTTCACCATCGGCAACAACTCGTCGAGCGGCATCGTGCGAATGTATTCCGCGTTCATCCAGAGCGCCTTGTCGTCGGTCCAGCGGCGCGGATCATTCTCCTGAAAGTTGAAAATCGCGTTCGCGCGGTTGATGCCTTCGAGTGAAAAATACTTCACCAGCTCTTCTTTACTGAGCACTTCCTTGCCTTCCGGCGGCGACCAGCCAAGGAGCGCGAGGAAGTTGCGAAACGCCGCCGGCACAAAACCACGATCGCGATACGTCGTGAGCGAAACGACTTCGCCGTGTTTGCGTTTCGAGAGCTTGCCTTTGTTCGGCGCGAGTATGAGCGGCAGGTGCGCAAACTGCGGTATTGGCGCGCCGAGTGCCTCGTACAACAACACTTGCTTGTGCGTGTTGGTGAGATGGTCCTGGCCGCGAATCACGTGCGTGATGCCCATCGAGATGTCGTCGATCACGACCGACAAGTTGTAGAGCGGATGCCCATCGGAACGAAGCAACACAAGATCTTCAATCTCGGCGTGGCTGCGCTCCTGCGTGCCGTAAACGATGTCGTCAAATCGCGTCTGACCTTCAGGCGAAACTTTCAGTCGCACGGCAAACCGCTCGCCGGCGGCCGCGCGTCGATCGGATTCTTCTTTGGACAGATCGCGATAAGGATTACTGCGCTGGTCCACGCCTTCGGCAGCCTGGGCGCGCGCGCGTTCGGAAACGCCTTCCTTCACGTTCTCGTCGTCGCGTTGTTCTTTCGGAGTGAAGTCGCGATATGCCTTACCTTCAGCGAGCAGGCGATTCGCGGCCTCGCGATGCTGCGGCGCGTTATTCGACTGAAAGACGAGATCTTCGTCGTAGTCGAGCCCGAGCCACTCGAGACCCTCGATGATCGAGCGTGTAGATTCTTCAGTTGAGCGCTGGAGATCGGTGTCTTCGATGCGAAGAAGGAACTTGCCGCCGGTTTTTCGTGCGTAAAGCCAGTTGAAGAGAGCCGAACGGGCAGCCCCGATGTGCAGGTAGCCGGTTGGCGATGGTGCAAAGCGAACGCGAACAGACATTCGAGCGGAAAATAAACTGGCGGAGATGACAGGATTCGAACCTGTGAAGGGCTTTTGACCCTTAACGGTTTAGCAAACCGCCGCCTTCAGCCACTCGGCCACATCTCCGTGCCCCACGGGCGAAGACTAATTCTAGTCGCGAGGCGCGGATTGTCAAGGAAGGAATCCGCGTTCATCCGCGAAGATCCGCGTCTAATAGTTTAGTAGAATCTGACGCCATGCCGAATTCTTTGACGCGCCGTGATGTTCTTCGTGGCCTGGTGGCGGCGCCGCTGGTGGCGGTTTCAGCGACCGCCGCGTATGCGCGGCTGATCGAGCCTTATAACTATTGGATCTCCGAAACCGACATCTTCATCCGCGATCTCCCGCCGGCGTTCGAAGGTTTTCGCATCACGCAGCTTACGGACATTCATCACAGCCGCATCCTCGGCATCAAGGAAGTCAGACGCGTCGTCAATCTCGCGCAGCAGACGAAACCGGATCTGTTTGTGCTCACGGGCGATTACAGCACGTCGTATCGCCGGTACATCGAGCCTTGTGCTGAGGCATTGTCATCGCTGAGTGCGCCTGAAGGTGTTTGGGCGGTGCTGGGGAATCACGATCACTACACCGATCCCGAGCTAACGACTCGTGCGCTCAAACGGCATCGGATCGCAGTTCTGAACAATGCCCACACGACGCTGCAACGCGGATCGGATGCAGTTCAGTTGTCAGGCATCGACGATTGGACCTGGAATGCAACTGACTGGGCGAAGGCATTCTCCGGCTTGAAGACAAACACGCCGACGATCCTGCTCTCGCACCAGCCGACCGTGCTCGACTTTGAACAGACGAAGAATGTGTCGTTGATCCTGAGTGGACACACGCATGGTGGACAACTGCACTTCCCGCTACTCGGCGCGCCCGCAAGTCTATTCACGAATGATCTCCGCTACGCCCGCGGGTTGTTCCAACGCGGTGACACGCAACTTTATGTTTCAACCGGCACGGGCGTGATTGGGCTGCCACTGCGCCTGGGCGTGGGCCCCGAGATCGCCGTCCTCAAGTTGCGGCGCGCGCCATAAGCGAAGATTTCCCCCGCAGCGGCGCAACGGCGCAACGAAACCGCCGTGCCGCGGCGCCGTTGCGTGAGAAAAACTATTTGACATCTCCGAGTCTAGCAGAGTACTTTATATTGCCAAGTGAATCGGCGCAATGCCACTGATTGGAGTACAATGCGGCCACGATGACGCTTCTTGAGAGTATTAACTCACCAGCCGACCTGCGCGCTCTTTCCACCGATCAACTTCGAACCGTCGCCGACGAGATTCGCGCCTACATACTCGAAACCATGTCGCGTGTAGGCGGACATACCGGCGCGTCGCTGGGCGCCGTCGAGCTTGCCGTCGCGCTGCATTACGCCTTCGACACGCCACACGATCGTCTCGTCTGGGACGTCGGCCACCAGGCTTATGCGCATAAAATTTTAACTGGCCGCCGCGATTTGCTCCCCACAATCAAACAGTACGGCGGCATCAGCGGTTTTCTTCGTCGCGACGAATCTGAGTACGACACATTCGGCGCCGGACACGCCTCAACCTCGCTCTCCGCCGCACTCGGCATGGCCATCGCGCGCGATCGCAAAGGCGAAGATCATCACGTTGTAGCGCTCATCGGCGACGCATCGCTTGCAGGCGGCATGGCCATGGAAGCGATCAATCAGGCTGGTCACTTGAAGAGCCGTCTGATCGTCGTACTGAACGACAACGAGATGTCGATCGCGCCCGCAGTCGGCGCGTTAACCGGCTACCTGAACCGCATTCGCGGCGCGCACGGCTATCACCGGTTCAAAGACGAAGTCGAAGAGAAGCTGCGCGCAATTCCATCCGTCGGCGAGCGACTACATCACGCCGCAAAGACGATGAAGGACATGATCGCCGCCGCGGTTCTGCCCGGGGCACTCGTCAACGAGCTCGGTTTCAAATACATCGGTTACGTCGACGGCCACAATCCGCGCGCGCTCGTCGCTGCTTTCGAGGAAGCGAAACAGATCAAAGACGGTCCCGTGATCGTCCATGCGCTGACGACGAAGGGCAAAGGTTTTCCCGAGACGGAACCCGATTACTACCGCTGGCACGCAACCGGCCCATTCGATCTGAAAACCGGAAAACCGCACAAAAGCTCATCAAAAATCCCGACTTACACGACTGTCTTCGGCAACACGCTCGCTGAGCTGATGGAAAAAGATCCGAAGGTAGTCGCACTGACTGCCGCGATGCCCGACGGCACCGGCGTTTGCACCGCGCTCGAGAAGTTTCCCGAGCGTTCTTTCGACGTCGGTATCGCCGAGCAACACTGCGTCACGTTCGCCGCCGGTATGTCGTGCGAAGGACTGAAGCCGGTTTGCGCGATCTACTCGACATTCCTGCAACGCGGTTTCGATCAACTCATACACGACGTCTGCATCCAGGATCTGAACGTGAAGTTTTGTCTCGACCGTGGCGGCATCGCCGGCGGCGACGGCCAGACGCATCACGGCCTGCTCGACATCGCGTACCTTCGCGCCGTACCAAACATCGTCGTGATGGCGCCGAAAGACGAAGGCGAGATGCGCGACATGATGTTTACGATGCTGGAACACACTGGACCAGCAGCGATGCGTTACCCGCGCGGCAACGGAGTCGGCGTCAACATCGATCGCGAGCCGGAGCTGCTCGAGATTGGCAAAGGCGAAATACTGCGCGACGGCGGGGAAGTAGCGATTGTTGCTTACGGCGCGATGGTCCATCCGTCACTCGCAGCAGCAGAGCGCCTCGCGAAAGAGCGCATCGAGACAACAGTCGTCAACGCACGCTTCGTGAAGCCACTCGATACGCCGTTGCTGCTGGCGCTCGCGCGCACGAAGCGGCTGATCGTCACGGTTGAAGAAGCATATCTCGCAGGTGGTTTCGGATCGGCGGTGATGGAGCTACTGGAAGAGAACGGGCTTCAGGACCAGGTGCGCGTGGTTCGCATGGGCATTCCGGATCGACTCATCACGCACGGCGATGCGAAGTTGTTGCTGGCGAAGTACGGGCTCGACGCGGACGGCATCTACACGCGCGTGAGAGAGAGTGTCGAAGTACTCGACGATCGCCGCGCCAAAACGCGCCGCACTGTTTAGGGCGGGCAAGCCCCTCTTCCTGACTTGTTCTCTTCAACATTCGTAGTCCCTTTACGAACTGTATCAAGAACAAGTCAGGAAGAGGGGCTTGCCCCCGCTTGTGCCTTTTGCGCAATGGTTTTGTTTTAGTGCACGAAAACGGAAGCTTTTCGTCCTTTTCCGCCTGATCTATCCCCTAAATAAGCTGCTTCCCGCGTGGCCTCGTGATTGCAACTGCCTTCGAAGGTTATAACGATGCAGAACTACGCAGGCCCTCATTTTGATGACGAGCGGACGCTATTGGCGGCGCGGCCCGTGGTGCCTTTGGAGAGGATTGAGAAGAAGGCGCGACACCGGCGCCAGTGGCTTCTCGGAGGCGCTTTTGCGATTGCGATGATGCTCGGTGCGGCGTCGGCGCTTGTTGCCTCTTATTTGAAGCTGCGCCATGCACCTCAGACTGCAACCGAGCTAGCGACCGAACCCGAGATCGCGCCTGCGCCAGTTGCTGTGGCAGAAGACACACCCGCTGAGGCGCCAGTAGTCACGAGTGAGGAAGTAGAAACTTCAGCAGCAGAAGTCCCGACACCGCCAGTCACAGTCACGCCAACGAGAGAAGCGGCAAGGAGCCACAGAGCGGCCGCAGAGCGTCACGAGACACGACCAGTCGAGCAGCCGAATACGCGAGAGATGAGTGAAGGTGAACAGTTGCAGCAGATCCGCGAGGCAGTGCTTTACGATCAGTGGGAGGAGCGACGTGCACGCCGCGCGTTGCGACGCGAGCGCCGCCGGGCGGAGCGCTACAACCATCGCGATCTTTCAAACCTGGACGAAATCTTCGAAGGTCGGCGCCGTCCATAAAACAAAACAAAACACGTATTGACGGAATGTCGATCGAATGGCATCATCACACCGCTACGTGATTTCGCCCTGTTTACAACTCACAATTTAATAATCCCGACACTTAATACAGATCTGATTTGCGCGCGACGCAAGCGCGGTATGGTGAACATCAATGAAGAGGCAGATGTTTCGTGAGCGGGAGTGTATTCACCGTGAGGAAGGCGCTAACGGTGATTTTTATAATGGAGTGTTCTACCTTCAAGCATTGCAACGACTGCGCGTTGATGATGCGGTGCGAATGGCGGGGAAGGTGACGGCTTTTTTCTGGTCTGATGCCCCGCAGATTATTGTTTGGTTGTGTGATGATTGCGCGGCCGAGGTGCGTTTGAATGAGGCGCCGCGCGCTGTGACGAGACGAGCTTAGACAGGATTTCAGGATTTACAAGATGGTATTCTGTGAATCCTGTGAAGCGTGAGCGGATAGATAAGCTGCTAGTCGAGCAAGGGCTCGCGGAGTCGCGCACGAAGGCCCAGGCGATGGTGATGTCGGGCATCGTGCTTGTCGACGAGCAGCGCGTTGAAAAACCTTCCCAGCAGTTCGATCCAAACTCAACAATTCGTATCAAGGGCGGCGACGATCCTACGAGTCGTTACGTCGGGCGTGGTGGGCTGAAACTCGAAGCAGCGCTGCGTGAGTTTCAGATCGATGTCAGGGGATTGGTCTGTCTCGATGTCGGTGCGTCGACTGGCGGTTTTACTGATTGTCTGCTGCAACATGGCGCGCAGCGAGTTGTTGCGGTTGATGTTGGTCACAATCAGATCGACTGGCGACTGCGAAACGATCCGCGCGTCGAGGTTCGCGAGGGTGTTAATGCCCGCTACTTAAAACCGGAAGATTTCGCGAGCCGGTTTGAGCTGGCGGTGATGGATGTGTCGTTCATTTCGGCTACGAAGGTGTTGCCGGCGATCGTGCCATTGCTTGTTGACGGCGGAACAATCGTGACGCTGATCAAGCCGCAGTTTGAGGTTGGGAAAGGCGAAGTTGGCGGCGGCGGAGTCGTGCGTGACGCCGCGAAGCGCGTTCGCGTTGTTGACGAAGTTAACGAGGCCGCGCGTGCGCTGGGACTCGAGGTTATGCATGTGATCGAATCGCCAATTCAAGGGGCTGAAGGGAATGTGGAGTACTTAGCCATGTATCGTGTTTGAGCTCCCGCAAAGGCGCAAAAGGCGCAAAGAAAAGGACCAGGATATACTGAAAATCTTCTTTGCGCCTTTGCGCCTTTGCGGGAGTATGTTTTACGCTTCCAGCGCCAAACCATGTCGTCAATCAAGCGGATAGGAATAGTTCTTAAACCGCATCAACCACAGGCCCTGAAGACCATCTGCGAACTGGTCGTGTGGCTGGCGGAGCGCGGGATCACGCTCGTCGGTGGACCAGATGTCGAACGCGAGCGGATCGAGCACGAGACCGGCTGCCCGGTCCCGCAGGTCGAAAGCGAAGACCTCGCGCGCGACGTTGATCTGATGCTGGTCCTCGGCGGCGACGGCACGATGATCGCCACGGCACGCATGATCGGCGATCATGAAGTCCCGGTTCTGGGCGTCAATTACGGCGGACTCGGCTACCTCGCGGAGTTTCGCATCGAAGAGCTTTACAGCGCGCTCGAGTCGATCCTTGCGGCAAATTACCGCCTCGATCGTCGCGTCATGCTGGCAGTCGAGTTGCGCCGTCACGACGAGCCACCGAAGACGAGCCGCGTTCTGAACGACGTCGTTATCAACAAGTCAGCACTCGCGCGCATCATCGAGATCGAGGCTTATCTCAACACCCAGTTCGTCAACTCGTTTCGCGCCGATGGACTGATCGTCTCAACCCCGACGGGCTCGACTGCTTACAACTTGTCCGCGGGTGGACCAGTTATCTTTCCCTCGATGAACGCAGTAGTAATAACTCCGATCTGTCCTTTTACGCTTTCGAATCGTCCGATCGTCGTGCCGGACGACGCCGAGATCGAGTTGTTACTGAAGACAGACAATGAAGACGTATCATTGACGCTCGATGGGCAGGTTGGTTTTCCTTTGAAGGTCGGGGATCGCGTCATCATTCGCAAGAGCCGCACGACGTTCAATCTCATTCAGCCAAGCAATCGAAACTACTTCGACGTCCTGCGCGATAAGTTGCGCTGGGGTCGTTAATCACACAAACACATGCCTGAAAAAAGAGACAACCAAGACCGAATCGAGCGAGATGCGTTCGAGCGTGAAGTAGGCACCGATCTTGACGAAGAGACGCCGGACAAGCCGAAGGGCATGCCGCTTCACACCAAGATCCTGATCGGACTTGCGGTCGGTGTGATAGCGGGTATTTCGGTCAACAAATTATTGGGCGGCGATCACCCAACCGTCGTTCGGATCGTCGACAACTTCACACAGCCTGTGGGCCAACTGTTTCTGCGTTTGTTGCTGATGATTGTCGTCCCGCTCGTGTTTTCTTCACTCGTGGTCGGAGTCGCAGGTATCGGCGACGTTCGCAAACTCGGACGCGTTGGTCTCAAGTCGTTTGGGTATTGCCTCGTGATTTCTGCAATCTCAGCGGTGCTCGGAATCACGCTCGCCAACACGATCAAGCCCGGCAGGCATATCGATCCCACTACGCAATTGGCATTGGAGCAACGTTATGCGTCTGATGCGACGAAGACCGTGGAAGCAGCGAAGCAGGCCAGCAGCACGTCGACCAAGCCGCTGATGGCTTTCGTGGAAACGATCGTTCCGAAGAATCCGTTTTATGCAGTCGCGGGCAAAGAAGACTCGAACATGCTGCACCTCATGTTCTTTGCGCTCATGCTCGGCATCGCGATCACGCTGATTCCGGTGTCTGTCACCGCGCCGGTGTTGCGCGTGCTCGAAGGTGTTTACGAGATCACGGCAAAGATCATCGAGATAATCATGAAGTTTGCGCCGTTCGCGGTCGCGTGCCTGCTCTTCAACAACACGGCGCGTTTTGGATTGGACCTGCTGCAAGCGCTCGCCTGGTTTGTAGTGACAGTGCTGCTTGGTCTGTCGCTACACATGTTCGGCGTTTACTCGTTGTCTGTTTACTTCCTCTCGCGCATCTCGCCGCTCGAATTCTTCCGTCGTATAAAGACGGTGATGTTGACTGCATTTTCGACGTCTTCATCGAATGCGACATTGCCGACAGCGTTGCGAGTTTCAGAACAGAACCTCGGCGTGCCTCAGGAGATCAACAGTTTCGTGTTGACTGTCGGTGCGACTGCGAATCAAAACGGGACTGCGCTGTACGAAGGCGTGACGGTGTTGTTCCTGGCCCAGCTTGCGAACGTAGATCTGACGTTGGGCCAACAGCTAATGGTTGTCTATCTCGCGATACTCGGCGGCATCGGCACGGCGGGTATTCCATCGGGCTCGATTCCTTTTATCATCGGCGTGCTGGTGACGATTGGCGTAAATCCGGCGCTGATCGCGATCATTCTGGGCGTAGATCGAATCCTCGACATGTGTCGTACAACGTTGAACGTCACGGGCGATATCACGGCTGCAACGTATGTGGCGCGTTCGGAAGGCTACGAATTATTGAAGCCGCACGAGCCCGCGATCGTGCACGCGGGCGTGCCGGTTGGGGATCTACGTGAGCTGTAAAGATGTTTCTCCCGCAGCGGCGCAGCGGCGCAGCGAGGATTCAACCACGCCGTTGCGCCGTTGCGCCGCTGCGTGAGAAATCTTCTTGCGAGACATTAACGGTTTAGTAACAGCCACGTCACAATCTGCGCATACGGCTTGCATTAGAA
>DASTTS010000199.1:0-5896 GCA_035760085.1 Pyrinomonadaceae bacterium | reverse complement strand
CGCTCGCTCGCAGTCAACACTTCTATTTGCGACACTCGCCGTCCGGGCTCAATCAGCACCTGCTCCAGCACCGCTTGCAGATGACTGATGAACCGTTCCATCGTCGCGCGATCAAACAAATCGGTCGCATACTCCAGGTCTGCGCGTAGCTGATCACGTTGCTCTTCGATTATCAGCGTCACATCCAGGCGAGCCGGTTGGCTGCCGATGCCAAAATCCTCCATCCCTAAATTCTGAGCGCTGGTTTCTGCGCGTAACGTGTTCTGCATCACCAGCTTCACCTGGAACAGCGGCGCACGCGCCAGATCTCGCTCCGGCATCAGCGACTCCACCAACCGCTCGAACGGCAAATCCTGATGTTCGTACGCTCCCAGCGTTACCTCGCGCACTTGCTTCAACAAGTCGCTGAAACTGCGCTCGCCTTTGACTTCACTGCGCAGCACTAGTTGATTGATGAAGAATCCGATCAGTCCTTCGGTCTCAGCGCGATTCCGGTTCGCGACGTCTGTGCCGACTGCGATGTCTGACTGGTTGCTGTACTTGCTGAGTAACAGTTGATAAGCGGCAAGCAGTGTCATGAACGGCGTCACGCCCGAGCGCTGGCTCAACCCTCTCAATTCACTGGTGAGCTCAACACCAAAACTGAACGGCAACACCGCACCGCGATGACTCGGCACAGCGGGCCGCGCGCGATCCGTTGGTAACTCCAGCGCTACTAACCCGGCTAGCTGCTCGCGCCAGTAACGTAGCTGCTGGTCCAACACTTCACCCTGCAACCAATCGCGCTGCCAAACTGCAAAATCACCGTACTGCACCGCCAACTCTGCAAGCGGCGACTCTTCACCACGACTGTAAGCTTCGTACAGCGCGCTCACTTCTCTGATCAGCACGCCCACTGACCAGCCATCGCTGATGATGTGGTGCATCGTCAGCGCCAGCACGTGTTCTTCTTCGCTTAGACGGGCCAGTCCCACACGCAGGAGTGGTCCTTCACTCAACACAAACGGCTGCGCTGCTTGTCGCACTGCCCATTCCCTGGCGGCTGTTTCACGCTCTCCCTCAAGCAGTTCCTGCAAATCCAGCACCGGCAACTCGACGTTCCAACTCGCGCCAACGATCTGTTGTGGCTCGCCACCTTCCGTAACAAACCGCGTGCGTAACACTTCATGTCGTCGCACCACTTCCGTAAAGCTGCGCCGCAACGCCGCTACGTTCAGCTCGCCGCGCAGCCGCACGGTTGAGAGCATGTTGTAAGCTGCACTGTCAGGCTCGAGCTGATCGATAAACCACAAGCGAGCCTGCGCAAACGACAACGGCAAGTTCCCGCTTCGCTCCACTCGCTCTATCGGAGGAGCACTCAACTGTCGCCTGGCAGCTCTCGCGACATCGACGCGATGAGCCAATGCGGTCACGGTCGGTGCTTCAAACAACGCCCGCAACGGCAGCTCTATCGCGAATGCCAACTGCACGCGCGACACTACCTGCGTCGCCAATAGCGAGTGTCCACCCAACGCGAAGAAGTTCTCATCGCGTCCGACGCGCTCCAGCTTCAGCACTTCCGCAAAGATCCCCGCCAACAACTCTTCAACCGGTGTGCGTGGTGCCACAAACTCCTGCTCGCGTCCGCTCAACTCCGGCTCCGGCAACGCTTTGCGATCCAGCTTCCCATTTGCCGTCAGCGGCAGCTCCGCTAACTCAACAATCACCGCCGGCACCATGTACTGCGGCAGCTTTTCACTTAACTGCGTGCGCAGCTCACCACTGTTCACCGGACGCTCACTGACTACATAGCCCACCAATTGCTTATCGCCATCAGTGTCGCGCGCCAATACCACCGCTTGCTCTACACCACTGCAACTTCTTAACGCTGCCTCAATCTCACCCAACTCGATGCGATAGCCACGCACCTTCACCTGATGATCGGCACGGCCACGAAACTCCAACAATCCATCCGCGTTCCAACGCACAACGTCGCCCGTGCGGTACAGTCTTTCTCCACCAGTGCTGCTGTAGGGATGCGGAACGAAACGTTCTGCCGTTAACTCCGGCCGGTTCAAATAACCACGCGCCAGTCCGGCACCACCGATACACAATTCACCATAGATTCCCACCGGCAACACGCGCTGCGCTTCATCAACCACATACACGTCGGTGCCTGCGATCGGCTTCCCGATCGTCGGATCGTCATCGTCTTCACGCTCGATCAAAGTGTAGGTTGAGTAAGTCGTGGCTTCGCTTGGCCCATACAAGTTGTACAGGCAATCGATTCCGGTTTCCTGGTAGAGTTGCGCCGTAAGCTCTGCCGTAAACGGCTCTCCCGCCAGGTTCACGACACGCACCGTCGCCGGCACTGCCCTGCTATTCGCTACCTCTTTGATCGCCGACGGCACTGTATTGATCAGCGTGACGTCTTCCTCGATCTGCTCATCAACGAGGGCCAGCGCATTTGCTACTAACAACACGCGTCCACCAAAACAGAGTGGTAACAACAACTCGAAGATCGAAAGATCGAAGCAGATCGACGTACTCGCCAACAATCCTTCACACAGCTCCGGCGGAAAGACCTCGTGTGCCCACGTGAGAAAGGCCACCGCACTACGATGCGTGAGCGCCACACCCTTTGGCTGCCCGGTCGAGCCTGACGTGTAAAGCACGTAAGCGAGGTTCTCGGCAGCCGTTTGTCTTTGAACCTGACGATTGCTGCCCGTAGACGGCAGATCGCAGAGCACTGGTCCATCAAAGAACGCCACCAGCGATCGCAGCTCGTCTTGCGTTAGCAGCATCCGCGCATTCGCATCCGCCAACATGAAACGCAAGCGATCCGGAGGATAACTGGCATCCAGCGGCAGGTACGCAGCACCGGCTTTCAGCACTCCCACAAGCGCTATCATCAATTCCAGGCTGCGCGACATACACACAGCCACGATCTCATCATTTCCGATACCGGCATCCTGCAAGTACGTCGCCAGTAGATCAGCCCGGCGATTGAGCTCACCGTACGTAAGACACTGCTGCTCGTACACTACCGCCACCGCATCACGCATATCGCGGGCACGCTGATCGAAAAGCTGGCCCAGCGTTACAGCCGCCGGCTCCAACATCGGACCACAACTCAATTCGGTTAACTGTTCACGCTCGCTTGTTGTTAGCAGCGGCAGCTCGGCGAGACATTCGTTTGCAGTTGTACTAAACGCTTCGAGGAGAGTTTGGAAATGTTGTAGTAAGCGAGCGATGGCCGCTGCTTCGAAGCGTCGACGATCGTAGACGATGCGGAAAATTGAATACAGGTTTGGTCCAATGTC
The DNA here is from genome assembly GCA_035760085.1 of Pyrinomonadaceae bacterium. Classification (GTDB taxonomy): domain Bacteria; phylum Acidobacteriota; class Blastocatellia; order Pyrinomonadales; family Pyrinomonadaceae; genus PSRF01. The sequence continues at coordinate 2,594 of DASTTS010000199.1, read as the reverse complement.
GGCAAAGAAAGTGAGCGGATAACTGGTCAACTCGAAGTAGTTGTCTTCTTTAATCTCCGCTGCCCCATTCCCGTTCGCAGGTGAACCAGCAATATCAACAGACGGCGTACTGTGAAAGACGAGCAGATTCTCAAATAGAGGCGTTCCGGAAGGTATCTCGCTCCACTTGTGTACGTCGATCAGCGGACTGTACTCATACTGACGAGCCTTCGCTTGCTGCGTTTGCAGTTCTTTGAGCCACGGAATTACGCGAGCCTGCGAAGGAACATGAACGCGCAGTGGAAGCGTGTTGGTAAAGAGCCCGATCATCGACTCCGCACCCGCCAAATCCATCGGCCGCCCCGAAACTGTGATTCCGAAGATCACATCTTCTTCGCCACTGTACCGGCTGCACAGGAGTGCCCACGCACCCTGGACGAGCGTGTTTAGTGTCAACCCGTGTTGCCGCGCGAAGGCTTCCAGCGAAGTGGTTGTTTCAGTCGATAAATAAATTCGCTCCTCGTTGTAGTCTTCTTCTTCTCCCGGAAGCAGTCCTCGTGCTTGATCGATCTCGAGCAACGTCGGTGCAGTGAGACCTTTGAGATGGCCGCGCCAGAACGTTTCCGCCGCAGAAAGACTCTGTTTTTGCAACCACGCGATGTAGTCGCCGAAGGGACGAGGCGGCTTGAGATTCAACTCCTGATCACGGCAGTAAGCCTCATAAAACGCGAAGACTTCCTTGAGTATCAGCGGCATGGACCAGCCATCCATCAACAGGTGATGATGACTCCAGATGAGCTGGTATTCTTTCGTCGCGAGTTGAATGAGTGTGAGACGAAACAACGGCGCGCGAGCGAGTTTGAAGCCGCGTTTGCGATCGGCGCGCAGAAACTCCTGCAAGCGCTCTTGTTGTTGAGCGGGAGAAAAGCGACGCCAGTCGTGCTGCTCAAACGGCAGCTCAACGTCTCGAAACACCACCTGCAACGGCCGGTCGCGATCCGTCAGAAACGCGGTCCTGAGAACCGTGTGTCTTTCCATCACGCGCTCCCAGGCGCGCTTCAGTACGGGCACATTGAGGCTGCGTCGCAGAGAGTAGCTCGCTTGCTGAAAATAGATGCTGGATTCGGGTGCCAGCAACGCATGAAAGAGCAAGCCCTGCTGTAGGGACGAGAGAGGATAAATATCCTCGACAGTATTTCGTTTTTTCATTGTGCGTCTTCCAGCGATAGATTGACCTGGGCCAGAAGCTCATCGAGCTCGTCCTGATCGATCGTCATTCTGGGAAAATCCGAAGGCGTGTAGTTGCTTGACGACTGCGTGTGAAGACTGGCAATGAGCGATCTGAGCGCTGCCAGGAAATTTTCTGCCAGAGATTCGACCGTTGCGCGCTTGTGTACGTCGCGGCTGTAAATCCACTTCGACTGGAGCCGGCCTTCGACGACGGATGCCTCAACCTCCAGAAGATAAGCGCGCTTGCCGCGTGGGCTGCGTTGTGGTCCCTGGTACTCGGTGGCCGATCGAAATAGTGACGATTCCGAAAGCACCAGATCGATCTGGCCGAAGTAATTGAAAAGCACTTGCGGTTGTATAAACTCGAGCAGTTGCTTCTCGGTATTCTCCTGAGCGAGATAACGCAGAGCGCCGTAGCCGGTGCCGTTCCGGGGAATACGTCGCAACTGTTCTTTGACTGATCTTAACTCCGCGACTGGTTCTCGTTCGTCGCCGAGATCAACCACGACCGGGAAGATATTTGTAAACCAGCCGATCGTGCGCGAGAGATCCAGGTTAGCAATTAATGGCTCCCTGCCGTGTCCTTCGAGATCCACAAGCAAGGAGCGCTCGCCGGTCCATTGCGAGAAGGCGTGAGCTAATGACGTCAACAGAATGTCGTTGATGTGGGCGCGAAGAGTACTTTGAACTTCATGCAGGATGGCGTCAGTCTCTTCCACTTCAAGTGAGACCATTACGGTTTCTGTCGAGGACTCGACGTTGTCGCCGGCAGCGAAATCGAGCGGTAAAAACGGCGTGATATTCAAAGACTGCGTCACCCAGTAATCCTGTTCGTTGAGCAACTCGGGAGATTGCGCGTAATCAAACAAGGATTGCGCCCAACGCTTGAACGAGGTGGTCGTGCCGGGAAGTTGCACCGTCTCTTGTTGGCGCAGTTGGCGGTAAGCAGTCTCCAAATCTTCCAACAAGATGCGCCACGACACACCATCGATTACGAGGTGATGGCAGATGATTGAGAGACGATCAGGTTGGTGCGCCGCGCATTGGAAGACTATGGCCTTGATCACTGGTCCGGTAAATAAATCCAGCGAGGCTTGCTGCGCGGTGAGCGTTGCTTCGATCGCTGGACGCAATTCCGCTTCTGAAAGTTTCGACAGGTCTACTTCAGAGAGTGTGAATTCATTTTGAGGTGCGATCTCCTGAGTCCAAACTGATTCGTCTTTTCGGAAGCGCAACCGCAACGCCGCGTGATGTTCCAGTAAATGACTGAACGCTTCCTTCAATAACGCGGGATCAATCTTTTCACCGACTTCGAGGAGAATGGACTGATTGTAGTGATGCGCATCGGCCAGATCCTGATCGAAGAAACGTTGCTGAATAGGTGT
>DASTTS010000198.1:0-12258 GCA_035760085.1 Pyrinomonadaceae bacterium | reverse complement strand
AGCATCAGCAACAAAGGGTAGCCGGCGTATGTGTACGCGATAGCTACGACGGCAGCCCAGAACATGATCTCAGCGTAAAGCCTCATCTCAGCCATTAAACAACGAAAATAGCCTCATTTCCAACAGCCACACTACTTTGCGTCTTCCTTTGCGCCTTTGCGCCTTTGCGTGAGAATAAGTTTGAAATCTCACGACTTTCCAGTCGAGTTGTGCTTTTTTATGGCTTTCTTGCGATCAAAAAGATGCCGGTGGCGGCCAGTTCAGCGTCCGGGCGGTTGCGAAACGGGGCGGCGAGTTTGGGGCGAATCTCGTTTATCAGGGAGAGAGTTTTATTACCGTAGTCCACCGCTTGCTCAATCTTTTCCTTGTGCGGGACGAGCGCTCCCTCGCCCAGCACGGTCGTGATCAGGATCTTTGTCTCGTAGCCACGCTTTTCCAACTGCGCGCGATAATCGCCGATCAGCTTTCGATTCGGCTTTCCCGAGTCGCTGGCCATCAGATAGTAAATGCTTTCGGGGATCGTCAGGAACGTGAGCGGGTGCATGCCGCGACTGCTGAACATATTCTCGTCACTCAGGTCGATCTTGTGCGACATGTAACCACCGGGCGCGAGCAGCCGGTCCATCGCTGCAAAGCCGCGCTCGATGTCGTAAACATTGTGCAGCACGGCGCGCGAGACGATGAAGTCAAACGAGCCGGGCTCGAGGATCTGATCAGCTTCTTCGACGCCGTGGCCGTAGATGTATTGCAAACGCTCTTCGTTCAGGACGATATCGCCGTTGAGCTTGATGCATTCGTCAAAGACGCGCGCTTCATCAGCCGAGAGTTGTTTTCTTAGTTCCTGATAAATGCGCGTCTGCTGTTCGACGTTTCGCTCCGAGTAAAACTTGTCGAGCGAAACAACTTTCGCGGCACCGGCCGCGAGGAACTTGAGCGCGACGCCGAAATTATCTCCTGGTCCAACTTCGAGAATGCGCATGCCGCGCAATGCTTCCGGAGTTAAACCCGCGAATCTCAGGTACTCGTCGTAGACACGGTTGATGTACGCAACACTCTTCTCGAGACTCCAGGACTCGTGTGTCGAGCCATACGCCGTCACCGTATTGCCCGACTTGAACGCCCGCCGCCGGCGCCAGTTGTCGAAGATCCGGTGCGCGATGATCAGCGTCTTCGACTGTCCCGCAAATTTTTTCAGCGCGGTGCTCATCTTGTTTGTCTTGAAAATCCTGTAATCCCGTCTCCATTTGTTTTTTGGGGCAAAAGCAGCAAAACGGAATTCTTAATATCCACCAGCGCCCTTCTGCCCGCAGGCATCACCGCCAGAAACAACGGCATGCTCACCGCCATAACGATCCCACACAACAGAAAACCCACGACCGGATTTGTAATCACGACAAAATGCCGGAACGCCAGGCACGCCAGCAACGAACAGATCGACGCGCCAATAAACGGCGCCAACAATCGATAGAAGTCCTTCATGCGCACCGGACCAGTGCGCCCGACAAACCAGAACAACAACGGATTCGCAACGAGAATTCGCCCGATTGAAAACGACGCTGCGACACCAACAACGCCCCACGGCAAACCCGCGATAATCGACAGGATCGAAATCGGCGCGTTGATCAACGACCAGCGTAACATGTCGCGCACGCGCCCCTGACTCACAAGCAACCACCCGCCCGTCGCTGCCACGGGTTGAACCAGCCCCGCAATACCCATAAACACAAATATCTTCGCCGACTCGCCCCACTGCGGACCCAGAATAATCAACACCAGCCAATCAGCCGTCGCGAGCATCAACATCACGGCCGGCATCGTCACTAGGATCACCTTCTCCATGATCCGCAGGTACGCCTGGCGGTACCGCTCAGGCGAGTCAGCCAAACGACTCAACGCCGGAATCGAGACAGTCGAAAGCGGCTCGTTGATCTGATCGGTGGGCAAACCGAGAAGCTGTACGGCTTTTGAGTAAAGCCCGAGAAGCTGTGGTCCAAACGCTCGTCCAACGACGAGGTTGTCGCAGTTTTTCGAGACGTAGTTGATGAGCGCGTATCCGGTGATGTTGCCGCCAAACGAAAGCATCGAGCGGACGCCGCTGTTACGCCGTGGGCGGCCCGGACGCCAGCGACACGTAAACCACACGGCGAGCGTGTTCGATGCGAGCAGCGCCAGTTGACTAAAAACCAGCGACCAGTAACTCGCACCACGCCACGCCAGAATGATGCCGACGATGTAACCCATCATCATCGACGTGAACGCGATCACACTCAGCGCATAAAAACGCATCTGCCGTTTCAGCAGCGCTTCGTGCTGCACCGCGAGACCACCAAACAGAAATCCGGTCGCGGTCACCATCGTGATCAGCGTCAATCGTGGCTCGCCGTAAAACCACCCGATCAACGGCGCCAGCACGATCATCAACGCCGTGATCGCCGCACTGATCGTAACGTTGACCCAGAACAACGTGCTGATCTGTTCGTCGCTGATTTCCGCACGTTGCACGGTCGCGAGCGACAGGCCCAGGTCCTTGAACATCGCCACAAAACCGGTAAACACCGCCACCATTCCGATCAACCCGTAATCGTGTGGCGTGAGCAAACGCGCGAGGATCGCAGTGGCAACAATGCTGAGGGCAAACTTCAAACCATGCGAGACAATCGTGACCACACCGCCACGCGCAGTGCGGCTCCCAATCGCGGCGGTCAGATGCTCAGTATCGAAATACTCCTGACGCGGATTACCTGGCAGGTCTTTTGACATCTAAGACTTCTCTGCGTTTCTCTGCGTATCTTTGCGTTCTGCGTTAAAGCGCTATTTCAACGCAGAGGCCGCCGAGATACGCAGAGAAACGCAGAGATAACTTTAGCTAATCTTTGATCAGAATGGCTATTGTGCGCGACTCGCTGTCGCCATCTTCATACTCGCCCTGGGCTCCGATCCGGAAGGAAACAACTTTCTTCAACTCTTCGAGGTAGCGAAGCGACTGGTCAGTAGTCTCACCCTCGTGTCCTTCATAAATCATAAATGCCCACGGGATTTCCTGGAGAGCGTCGAGCCAGTTAATGTGCCCGCGAATAGCGAGATACGAGATGACACAACCGTTGAGATGGGGCTTCAGAAAACAAGCAAGATTGTTTTTGAGATCGATCGACTGCGTGATAACTCCGCCCGTGGTCGAGAACCGCGTGCAGCCGAGTGCGTAGAGAAGTTTCTCGGTGTGGGGCACGACCACTTCCTGGTCCCAGCCGTGACACCAGAGCGCTCCCTGTTTCAAGTACTGCGCCATCATCATGCCGATGTTGCAGCCGATGTCGAGCACGAGACGATTCTCAACCGAGACGCCCGCGGTCTTCATCATCTCCAGCAACGTTTCAAATCTTTTTTCAGGATTGCGCTTGCCGGGAAGATTCACCCCGGGAACTGACTGGTACAAATATCGCCCGCCGCGCAGGAGGCTCTTGTCGCCGAAGTGGGACGCTTCAGCCGCCTCGACCGCGACTAACTTCAAAAACGTCTCGTAGCTCGTGAGCGAGAAGTTTTGAAAGTCGATGTAACGAAAGTGGCCATCATCAGTCATGAAAGCATTGCCGCTACAGTCAGGGCATTGAAACTCCGCATCATCGAAGCCGGCCGGAAGAATGACCTTCAAAAGGTTGCGCTGCTCCAGCCCGCGAATAGTCTTGATGCCTTCTTCACAAACATCGTTCGAGGTCACGCGATTCGCCACGTGTTCGACAACAAATGCCGTCCACAGATTGCCGTTACACTGCAACTCGACCAGATCATGCAGACGTGGGCCAACGCCGTTGACGTGAAGCAGGTTCGCAACGAGCGTCAGGTGACGCAGGTTGTGGATCAACTTCAGATGCAGCCTGCTTTCGCCCTGGCCGTTGTAGACGTAAACGCTGTCCGACAGTCCGCCCGGATGCCTGACGATCTTCAGTCCGGAATCTTTAGGATAGTACTTTGAGAGCTCGCGGAAGGCAGTGTTTTCGATCGTCTCGGGCGGCAGATAAACAGCATGACCGCCTGTGCCGAAACTGAAGCCATTGTTCTTTAACTCGTCGAGAAACGCGTCGAGATCCGTGAGCTCGAGGTTTGGAATGTCGATCCGGCGCGCAGTCTGGATCGGCAAAACTGCCTGCCACGAATCCGGTGTGCCGATCGCTTTGTCCAGGAGGTTCTTGATGCCGATACGCTTCGCGACGCGATACTCCGATGCAAATTGATCGCGAAGTTTGCCGAGGAAGAAGTAAGGCTCGGGAAAGTGGACCGCCATCCAACCGCGTATTGAAGCTTGTCCGGCACGCAGCAGAAAGTCCTCCGGATCGCTGTAGGTTTGAAAAGCCTGTTTGCCTTCAGGTGAGACGACAAAACCACTACCGTTCATCACCAGCCAGCCGGCTTTCATCGGCGCGACGCACCCACGCAGCAACTGTTCACTCAAACGCCTGCTATCTGCATTCGACCCGTTCGGAAGACACGACTGCACAGCGATATGGATGGGGAGTCCGTCCGGATGTTCCAGGAGTAACTCGAATAATCCGCGAACCAGTACACCTGTATGTCTGCGCTTATTTAGCTGCATTTTGTCGATGGCCGGGGGCGGGTACGGCGCTCAAGATAGCACAAAACTGCTGATTGTGTGATTCTCTGCGCCATCTCTGCGTCCTCTGCGCCTCTGCGGTGAACTTATCTGCAAAACAATTAAACCGCAGAGGGCGCAGAGGGCGCAGAGAATAAAAAAGCTGCGGCGCTCACGCGCGGCAGCTACTCAATGAAACTAACGTCCGAATTCGACGCTAGACGCTTACCACCTTCTCCTCCAGATCAAACATCATCGCTTTCACGTGCTTCCGCAGCGCCAGCTCAAACTGCTTCGCTTCCTCAACCTCCGTAAACGAAAGCGCGCGCAGCTCCTGCTCGATGCGCCGGCGGTAATCCGAAACGAGTGAATCAGAAACACCCAACACGGCCGCGACTTCCAACTGCGTCGCGTGGTCGGGACTCAAATAGCAATACCACAGCACACCGATAATCCGGTTGTACTGTTTCACTTTCCCACGCACTGCTTCGTTCAGGCTCGCCATGAACTGCTCGACGAAATTCGCAGCTTCGCGCTCCGACTCGCGTCGCAGCAATCCTTCTTCCGGATTCTCACGCTTGTCGACAGGCTCGTAGCTGTTGCCGTTCTCGTTGTCACTGTCGTCGCCGTCGAGTGGAACCAGATAAATGTCCATCACCGGCAGTCGCGACATCACCAAACTGCGCAGCGTGCGAACATCAACCGGCGAATCAACTGCATCGAGTACTGACACGATCAAATCTTCAAGATCCACATTGCTGATCACGATTTGCGAATCACCAGTGCAACCAACCATGCGTGTGTCGCGCTGTCGCACTGCAATGATCTGCACGCGCTGCTCGACTTCATGTGAGCCGCGGCGTGGCTTGTTATCTTTCCACTCACTCAAACCATAAACACGATCTGCAAGTCGTCGATGTGGCTCGTCGTCCATGCCACTCGAATCGAAGCGACGGAAGTTTGGGCTTGACTGGATCAACGTGGAGATGCGACGCGCCATGCGATAACTTTCAGGATGTCGCTTGCGCAACTCGGCGGTCAATAAGTTCGTCAGCTCGATCTGGCTGATCTCGCATTCGATCTCGTAGTCAGTCATTTCCGTTTCGAGGTAGTGCTCGAAACGGTTCTTGCTGAGCAATTGGACGAAGAGCTCCTGAGTTAGATCGGTATAGGCCGCGCCTGCGCCTTCTTCAACAAGCAGGCCGGCGCTGCGCGACGCGCGTACCAGCGGATGATGCGAGACGATGCGATGCAGCTCGGTCCAGAGACGATTGACGTCAGAAGACCGCAGGCTCTCGACCCATTTCGCATTCTTTCCCCGTTCGTGGCGGCGGTCTCTCGGCAGCGGGCGGCTATCACCCGACCCGAGGCCCGCTGTCTTTTCAGGATCTTCGCTTAAGGATTTCACAGGTTGTCGTTTGCCCTACTCGTCTGGGAGTTCGTGTTCCGGGTTCCAGGTGGGGGGTGTGAGCTTCGGATGGGTTAGGTGCGTCCGTTATTTCGGCATAGAAAGTACAGGTGCCAGCCGACAGCAAGCTGTTTGATAGTTCTCGTTTTATCCCGATTTTTTACCGCTGGATTGCGGTTGGTGCTCCTGGAAGTGCGTCAGTTCGCGCCCTGGCTGCTGACTGACGAAGGCATGGTAACAGCATTTTAAAGAACGAGCAACATGTTTTTACATTTGTTAAAAACTTCGAAATTACCAATAAAAGCTCTGGAAAGAGGTGGGAATTGAGTCTTTTGTAGGGTTGAATCTCAGGGATGGTCGAATGAAAACCTCAAAAGCCACACTTCCCTTCCGCAAGACGAGCGCGTGTCCTGCCTCGGCGACACTCGTTTCGTTTCGCTGCCGGAACCTACCGGCGGAGATCGCAGCATCGGTGGTTGAGCATCTGCGGACTTGCGATTTTTGCGGTGCGGAGTTGAGACTGCTGGCGCATCATCAGCCGAACATCATTAGATATCCAGTGCCGGAAATCCCGATGAACCTGCGTATCCTGGCGGAGTCGATCCTTAACCGCGGATAGCGCGGATTTAGGAATAAAGCGCCTCGATTAAGTCCCCGTAGCGGTCGTCGATGACTTTGCGTTTCACTTTCAGCGTTGGAGTGAGTTCGCCGCCGTCTATGCTGAATTCGTTCGGTAATAGCGCGACTTTGCGGATGCGTTCGTAGTCGACGAGGGATGAAGTGAGCTTCGAGATGTCCTGCTGGACGATCTTTACGGCTGCCGGAAGCTTGCTCAGTTCGGCGTGATCCTTCGGGGCCGTCTCGCCTGCGTCAGTAAGTGCTTCTCTCAGGTTTTCCCAATCGGGGACAATCAATGCCACAGGCTGCTTTCGACCAGCCCCGACCACCACGACCTGGCTGACAAACTCGCTTTCCTTCAACAGACTCTCAATCAACTGGGGCGCGACGTATTTCCCGTTCGAGAGCTTGAACAGATCTTTTTTCCGGTCGGTGATGTAGAGATGTCCGTTTTTCTCGATGTGTCCGACGTCGCCGGTGTAGAACCAACCGTCTTTGAGCACCGCGGCTGTCGCTTCCGGCTGGCCGTAGTAACCACGCATCACGTTTGGACCGCGCACGAGGATCTCGCCGTCTTCAGCGATCTTGATCTCGATCCCATCGAACGGAATTCCCACCGAGCCCACGTGATTGTTGCCCGGCCGGTTGGCCGACACGATGCACGTCTCCGTTGCGCCATAGCCTTGCAGGATCGGAATGCCCGCCGCGAGATATGAGTAGGAGAGCGCGGGCGAAAGCGGCGCTCCGCCGGATACGAAGTAACGCAAACGCCCGCCGACACCTTCACGCCACTTGGAAAACACGAGCTTGTCCGCGAGCTTCTGTTTGATTGCAAGACGTGGAAACACGAGCTTCCGCTTGTCCTTCAGTTCACCGTATTTCTGGCCCACCGCGAGCGAGCTCATGAAGATCGACTTCCTGTAGCCCTTTGCAGACATGCCTTTCTTAATGATGCGGTGATAGACCTTCTCAAACAGGCGCGGCACCGCCGTCATCACCGTCGGCGCCACCTCGCGCAAATTTTCACCGACCTGATCGAACGACGCTGCGTAGTAAACCGACACGCCGCAATAACAGAAAACGTAAAAACCATCTCGCTCGAAGATGTGCGATAGCGGCAACACTGACAGCGCCACGTCAGTCGCGGTGATCGGCAAACCCTTCGAGATCGAAATCACGTTCGACGTGAAATTGTTGTGCGTGAGCATCACGCCTTTCGGCTCGCCGGTGGTGCCTGACGTGTAAATGATCGTCGCGAGGTCTTCCGATCTGACGGCTTGCAGGTAGGCTTCGAAGGCGCCGGGCCGTTGCTCAGCGAGGGCGCGCCCGTTTTGTTCTAACTGGTCAAGCGCGATGCCTTCCGCGACATCGGGCTCGAAGAAGATCACGTGCTCGAGCGCTCGTTTTGAGAGCACTGGCAGTGCGTGTTTGTAGAGCCGGTGAGTGGAAATGAAGATGGCGCGCGCGCCCGAGTCGGAAAGGATGTAATCGATCTGCTCGAGGGCCTGGGTCGTGTAGATCGGAACGTTGATGGCGCCGAGACTGAGAATCGCGAGATCCGCGATGGACCACTCAGGACGGTTCTCAGAGAGCAGCGCAATGCGATCGCCTGGCCGTACGCCCAGGCTTGAGAGACCGAGGGCCACGTTCTTGACGCGATCGACGAATGTTGCTGCCGTGATGTTGTGCCACTTGCCTTCAGAACGATGGTTGAGTGCGTCTTGTTTGTTGTGACGCAAGACGGCTTCGAGGATTAAACCCGGAACGGAAGACAAGCGCGATTCTCCTTTTAGGGAAACTTTCTCACGCAGCGGCGCAGCGGCGCAACGAAAGACCAAGAACTCCGTTGCGCCGTTGCGCCGCTGCGTGAGGAAAACTTATTCCGAACTGCCGGCCTCGCTGCTCTTGCGCCGTTTGCGACGCGGCGGGGGTGCGTCTTCAACACGCCCGTTCATGGTGGCGATCGCGGCCAGCACGAGAAACAGCAACGCATTCGACGTCGTGTGCAGCGTGAAATCGAAAAAGCTGTGCACCAGCACCGCGAAACATCCACTCAGCGCCGCCAGCGCCACGCCGCGCCGGAAATCATCACGCGAGTGCGCCCGCGAAATCGCTTTCCAAAACAGCATCGCCACGAAACTAAACGCAAGCACGGCACCGATGATGCCCGCATCTGAAAGCACTTGCAGGTAATCGTTATGCGCCTGCTCGAGCCGGTACAAACCGTTGCGCGTATCGTACTTCGTGTAGATCACACCAAACGCACCAAGGCCCGTGCCGAGGTACGGATGCGCCTTGATGATATCCAGCGTCACCGACCAAAAATGCGCGCGGCCCGTCGTCGGATCGTCCGTGTTCACACTGTCGATAAAGCGGTTGATCGAAAACTCACCACCGAGCAGCACCACGCCGAGAAACAGTGCGACCAGCAACGCGCCGGTCATCCCAAGCCGGCTCAACACGAATTTCAAACGATGCTTCTGCCGGCGCCGTCGCTCGCTCGGCTTGCGCCAGATCGCCGTCACGATCATCAGAAAGAAGATCTCGGCCACCAGACTGATAATGCCGCCGCGCGACGCCGTCATCACGAGCGCCACACCCATCAAGCCCGCGACAAACAAGTAGATAATTCGCTTCTCTTTATCGACCGCGCCCGCAAACAACAACCCCAGCGGCAACGCAATCGTTAGCTCCATGTAACCTGCAAAATGGTGTCGATTGATGAACGGACCAAACGCCGTGCTCTGGTTCAGCTCGCGAAACCAGTAAACCTTTGTCGGGCTCGTGAACGATTGCGTCAATCCCAGGATCGCCAACAGAAAACCGAACACAGTGATCGTCCGCACGAGCAACTGCAAACGATGCGGCGTGTCGACAAACACGAGCGTCGCCGCGAAGTAAATCAACAGCGAGGAGAGTTGGACCACCACCAGCCTGGTTGAATTCGGATCGAGCGACAAAGTTTTGACTAACTCGATCCCAGTGGCGCCGCCGGAGCTGATCTCACGCAGCGGCAGCAGTTGCACCAGACCGAGTACAACCGCGCCGAGCAACGGCAGTTGCAGCAGGTTACGGCTGACACGCAGCGTGCCGAGGTTCCAACTGTCGATCACCCACAAAAGCAGCAGCGTCAAACCGCCGAGATTGAAAAGTCCGAGGGCCCAGTAATGAACTGTTCCGTAGGCGAGTGCGGAGAGCACAATCGCCACGCAGATCACGAGAAACGCAAAGCGGCTCGCGACCGTGTGCCGGATGCGATAGAAGCTGCGTTCCGAGGAAGTCCGCGGCGCTGGCGGCGCCGGAGTTTCCGCGAGGACGACGCTAGTTTCTTCGTTTGAAAGTGAAGTCGTCATACCAAACTGAACCAAAAATCGGACAGATCGGAGTCTCTTCGTTCGAGCACGAGTAGCGCACGATCTTCAGCATTACCGCTTGAGTCTTGTCGCTCGTCTTGAAGTTAAAACCGATCGGCTGCCAATCGTTCGTGCCGGTCGCCGGCATCGCCGAGGTACCAAGAGCCTCGCCTGTGTTTGCGTCAACTATCTGAATCTGCGGCGCGGCGCCGGTTTCGAGTTTGTCGGTCGCTACGTAACACTCAAACTCGTATTCCTTGTTCGGCGTCACCGCGACGAGTTGCGAAGCATTCAGATCCTGAATATTCGTGCGTACCTGAAACACCAGCCGCAGGCTGCGTTCGCCCTTATGACTCTTATTCGGATCGATGCCGATATGCATTTGCGGCGCGCCTTTAACGTACCAGCCAAAGATTGAGTCGGGAGCATACGCAACCGGCTCTTCGAAACTGCCGTCGAAAACCTGATCAACCTGCATGCGAAACTTCTCGCTATTTATGTCGTTCCACACCTGGAGCGCATCGTGATATCGCAAGTTCGCAATCAAATTGCGGATTATCTTTTCGCCGGCGTCTTTGTTGGCTCGTCGCTCTTCACTGCCCAAGTCGTTCCAGAGACGCAGACCCTCGTCGATACGTTTTCGTTCGACGAGGTAAAGCCCAAAATTCGCGCGCGCCGGTGAGCTTTCCCCGACGGCAGTTTTAAGTGCTTCGGGATCGTTGTTGTAGATCTCCCACACGAGATTGAACAGTTGTGGCAGGAGGTCGATATCAGCCTGACTCGCGAGACGCAATTCCGCAAACGCTTCATCGTAACGGCCGTTTCTGAGATACAAGTTGCCGAGGTACCAGCGCGGATAAGCGTAAGCCGGCGCGAGTGCGACAGCGCGTTTGAGCGCGAGCTCCGCCTGCGCGGGATTGCCGGCCTGTTCCTGCGCCGTTCCCAGAGTCATCCAGAAACGATAGTCGTTGGGCGACAGGCTGACAGCTTTCTCGTATTCGGCGATCGCCGCGACTTGTTGATCGAGCGGAAGTGTTTTTTGTGAAACTTGTCCGATGCGCCAGTGCGTGAGCGGATCGTCGGGCGCCATTCGCGCAGCCATGTGAGCGGCGTCGAGAGTGCCTGCGCTTGGATCGAAATACTCGGCCAGCGTGTTACCGAGATACCAGCGGACAACGTAGTAAGACCACGTGCCTGCCGCCAGCAACAGCAGGATCAAAATGATCCTGACCGGGATTTTACGAACACTGATATGAGCAACTTCTTGTGGCATAACTAAGTCGTTAGACAGGATTTACAAGATTCCACAGGATTCACATGTTCATCTTGAAAAATCTTGTAAATCCTGTTCCTCAACTGCCTCTATCGTGATGCGCATCCGTTTCACTTTGATCTGTCTTTCAGCGCACGTGCGCAGCACTTCCTGAACGCGCTCCTCAGTCATCTTCAAGCTCGAAATCACGATCTCATCGACCTCATGCTGCGTACAAACACTGCCCAGATCGCCATTGCCGCCAAACACGCGCAGCCCGTGAATCACCTTTCCGCTCTTCGCCGGATCGTCGTCTAAAAACCCGATCGGCGCCAACTGTAGCTCACGATTGTTTCGTAACTCTCGCAACAAAAGCTCGCCTGCATCGCCCGCGCCGTATATCAACACGCGCCTTCCATGATGTTTACTGACTGCCGGTAACATCTGCCTGAACAAGCGGAACGCAAGGCGACTACCGGCCAGCAACAGGAACATCAACACGGCGTCGATCGCGAACACCTTGCGCGAGTAACCCTCAAAACGAAACGCAAACAGGATCAGTATCAAACTCGCGACCGAGCTCAGTATCACTGCTTTGCCAAACACGATCAGATCGCTCATGCTCGTGTAACGCCAGAGACCGCGATAGACCCCCATCACGAGAAACACTGACATCTTCATGAACACGAGCACCGGCAATGTGCGAATAAACAGTTGCCACGCCGGACTGTTCGCCGGAAAGTTCATCGCGTACGACGCCCAGTACGAAAGAATGATCAGCACCACGTCGAGCAACACTTCGAAGATGCGGCGTTTGTAAGAAAGATCGATGAGAAACGCATAGAGCTGTTTCTCTTTGAACGCGAGATCAGCTTCGTTCTCGTCGTAAACCTTCACACCTGCGAGATACACACCGACGAGCGTCAGCACGATCGTGAAACCCGCGATTGCGGCGAGACTCACGTCCAGCCGCGCGCGTTGCACGAGTATCGCAAGGACGCCTGATAGTGCGGCGAAACCGTAAAGCATCCAGACCGCGTGT
>DASTTS010000197.1:0-5775 GCA_035760085.1 Pyrinomonadaceae bacterium | reverse complement strand
AGCACAAAGGCAGAAGGGATTTTCCTTTGTGCTTTTTGTGCCTCTTTGTGGCATCATCATTGCCTCTCCCGAGATGAGACTAAACATTAAAGGAGAAGCCATGATCTTCTTGAAAAAGGCTGCCGTTTTCTTCGTTCTAATCGGTGCGACGCTGCTGTTCACTGCCTGTCCCAGCCAGACCAACATCTCGAAAATCAACTCGAATCCGGATCGTTATCGCGGCAAGGAAGTCGGAATCGCGGGTCGCGTGACTGACAGTTACGGTGCGCTTGGCGTTGGTGCTTACGAGATTGACGATGGCACCGGACGAATCTGGGTAGCGACAAGACTCGGTGTGCCGTCACGTGGCTCCCGCGTCGGTGCGAAAGGGTATGTGCATAACGGGTTCAATTTTGCCGGCCGCAGTTTTGGGACTGTCTTGGAAGAAACTGACCGCCGTACACGATAATCTGTGGCTAAAGACACTGACCGCGAGATCGTTCAGCATATTGATGAGGCGTTTGCCGCTTTGATTGTCAGTCTGAAGGATCTCGCCGGATCGGTCCCCCCGGAAAATCTGGTTCGCAGCGCCGCTGCAATCGAGCAGATGTGCGGCGGACTCACTGCTAATCTCTGGGACGATCCTTTCGAGTGGACGCTTCCTGAAACTCTTTCCAACCCTGATCGGATAATCGAGTATTTGTCGGAGGTGGATCTTGCGCGCGAGCGTGCGTTCGGCTCGATTGATGATGCTGCGCTTACCAAATACATCGCGGTGCCTTCAGGAGAGTCGCAGGTGCTCATCAGTTTGCTGCTCGAAACGCTTGTCAGAGCGAGTGAATTGCGGGGGAGAGCGGGGGGGCAGAAGAATGGTTAGACAGGATTGCAGGATGGCACAGGATTTACATGATGCATCGTGAAATTTCTATTAATCCTGTTATTATCTAGTCCGACGTAACAGCCCGTCTGGCGAGGAACAGTCCCCATGTTTTGTCCGCAATGCGGCCAGCAACAAGTTGCCGGAGTCGTTCGCTTCTGCTCTCGTTGCGGTTTTCCCCTCGATGGCGTCATGCAGTTGTTAAGCAATGGCGGAAACCTGCCCGTTTATCGAACGCCCGACGAGCCGGTCCCGATTTCACCGCGTCGCAAGGGCGTGAAACAGGGTGGACTGTTACTACTTTCGGGCGCCGTAATTGTTCCGATTCTGGCGATCTTTGCGAATTACAGCAATTCGACTTTTCTCGAGATCCTGGCAGCGCTCTCTGCCGTCATTTGTTTCATGGGCGGCCCGCTGCGAATGTTGTTCGCGGCGGTGTTTGAAGAAGGCGCGCCGAAGCCTGTCCGCATGTATGGACCAGCGCCGATGCACATGCCGCAACAGTTTGCTCCACACGCGCCAAGTCCTGCGTTACCACCGCCACCGGCACGCCCGCAGCCCAGTTGGCGGACGCGTCCCAATACGGCGGAGTTGGTAAATCCGCCGAGTGTGACTGAAAACACGACCCGCTTGCTCGAAAAGGAAGATCGTACCGAGCGTTAGAGCCGCAGGAAATCTCTGCTTGCCGGTTTCGTTAGCCGAACACTTAAGGGAATTAATTCGACGTGAAGGGAGTATCACTTTTCACGATTGGATGAAGGCGGCGCTGTACGATCCGCGCGGCGGCTACTATCAACAGACCAGTCGCAAACGCTGGGGCAGGGAAGGCGACTATCGTACCAGTCCGGAGCGCAGCGAGTTATTTGCAGCGACCTTCGCGTGTTACTTCGTTAAGCTCGTTCAAGAAGAACTGACGATCGTCGAGTGTGGTGCGGGTGACGGGAGCTTTGCGTACGGTGTTTTGCGTACGTTGAGAGAGCAGTTTCCGTCGAGGTTTGCTGAGACGCGATACGTTGTGTTTGAGATCAGCGACGATGCGCGACGGCGTGCGCAGGAACGGCTCAGCGAGTTTGGCGAACGTGTGCAGTTTTGTTCCGATTGGGATTGTGTTTCAGTTAAGTCAGGGATTTATTTTTCGAACGAGCTGCTTGATGCGTTTCCCGTTCATCGCGTGATTAGAAGTGATGAGGGACTGTCGGAGCTTTACGTCACCGTCGATGCATCTGGAGCTTTTGCGTCGTCCACTGGGCCACTATCGACGCCGCGGTTGGCTGAGTTTATCAGCACGTATTCGATCGAGTTGGTGCCCGGACAGATCATCGAGATCAATCTTGCGATCGATGATTGGCTGCGTGAGGTCTCTGCCAGAGTCGAACAGGGATATTTAATAACTGTCGATTACGGCGCTGAAGCGGCTGAGCTTTACGATGCGACGCTGCGCCCGGAGGGAACCCTGCGCGGTTTTTCACAGCACGGGTTTGTCGACGATCTAGTGGCTACGCCAGGCGAGTATGATCTGACGTCGAGCGTCAACTGGACTCAAGTCAAGACGGTTGGTGAGAAGCTTGGATGGCAAGTGATCGAGTTCAGTTCGCAGGACAAATTTCTCTTAAATGCCGGGTTGCTCGATCAGTTGCAATACCGGCTCGACCACGCTGAATCGGAGTCGGAGAAAATCTCGTTAACAACAGGTACGCGAGAGATGATCCTGCCCGGCGGCATGGCGTCCAGTTTTCGGGTGCTCGTACAGAAACGGAGTTAGTTATGTCGAAACTGATTGACGTGTCTCATACGGTTGAGCACGGAATGATCACGTACAAAGGACTGCCCGCGCCCGTGATCAGTGATCACCTGAGTCGCGAGGAGTCAAAGACGCGCTACGCGCCGGGGACAGAGTTTCACATCGGCAAAATCGAGATGGTGGCCAACACGGGCACGTACCTCGACAGCCCGTTCCACCGCTATGCGCGCGGGAAGGATCTTGCCGCGCTCGATCTGAATTCGATCGCGAATCTCGACGCGATCGTCGTGCGTTGCATGGACCAAACTGAGATCAGCGAAGAGGCTTTCAGCGGCGTTGATGTGAAAGACAAAGCAGTGTTGGTCCACACCGGCTGGGACAAACACTGGCGCACCGACGAATACTCAAACGGCAATCATCCGTTTCTCAACGAAGCCGCGGCGACGTATCTCGCGAAAAATGCGGCCGTCCTCGTCGGCATCGATTCATTCAACATTGACGCGACGCGCGATGGGAATCGTCCGGCACACTCGGTTCTGCTGGGCCACGACATTCCCGTCGTCGAGCATCTCTGCGGACTCGGAGAGCTGCCCGATCGCGGTTTCAAGTTCTTTGCTGTGCCGGTAAAGGTACGACAGTTTGGAACGTTTCCCGTTCGTGCCTTTGGGATCACGGATTAACGCGGATTAAGAACGGATTTTGTTTCGGAGGGGCCCGACATGTTGAAGTTGTTGTTTGTAATCGTTTTGATGGCAGGCAGCGTGAACGTCGTTTTTGCCGAGCCACGCGCGTACTTTACCGAGCCGTCGCTCTCGCCTGATCGCAAAGAGATCGCGTTTGTTTCGGGTGGCGATATTTGGACCGTCACGGCGACTGGCGGCGTCGCGTCGTTGCTCGTCTCACATGCGGCGACCGAAGCACGTCCAATCTATTCGCCTGACGGCAGGCAGCTCGCTTTCATCTCATCGCGCACCGGCAATGGCGACATCTATCTCCTCACACTTACGACCGGCGATCTGAAACGTCTCACCTTCGACGACGGTTTCGAACAACTCGACGGCTGGTCGCGTGACGGTCGTTGGATCTACTTCTCGTCGACAAGTTATGACATTGGTGGTCTGAACGATCTGTATCGCGTCAGTGCGAACGGCGGCACGCCGATGCCCGTCAGTGCCGATCGTTACACAAACGAATTTTTCTGTGCGCCGTCGCCTGATGGAAAGACGCTCGCCTTTTCCGCGCGCGGCATCGCGTCGGGCCAGTGGTGGCGCAAGGGACGCAGTCACATCGACGAATCGGAAATCTGGTTGTTGCGATCGTTTGAAGGCGGCGCGGGAACTTACGAGCGCGTGACTGCGGCCGGCGGCGCGAAAGAGCTGTGGCCCATGTGGAGCGCTGATGGTCGCACGTTGTTCTACGTTTCAGATCGTGCCGATGCGGGCAACAAGAACGGCGCGCAGAATATTTGGACCGCGACGCCAGGTCGCTCCGAAGCGCGTCGTGTTTCAAACTTTACTGACGGGCGCGTGTTGTGGCCCAACATCTCTTACGATGGTCGTGAAGTCGTGTTTGAACACAACTTCGCGATCTGGAAACTCGACACTGCGAATGGCAAGACCAGTGAAGTGTCGATCACGCGTCGCGGCGCCTCCTCCGGACCAGCCGTCGAACGTCAACGACTCAACGATCAGATTAGCGAGTTGCAGTTGTCACCCGACGGCAAGAAGGTGGCGTTCGTAGTTCGCGGTGAAGTCTTCGCTGCTTCGGCGAGCGACGGCGGCGATGCAGCGCGTGTTTCGAACAGTACGGCGGAGGAGTATCAAATCGCGTGGGCGCCTGACAGTCGTCGCCTCGTGTACGTGTCGGATCGTGATGGCGTGCCGCACCTGTTTCTCTACGACTTCAGCAACAACTCCGAGTCGCAACTCACTCGCGATGCAGCAGACGATTCCACGCCGCGCTTTTCGCCTGACGGCAAATCGCTCGCGTTCATCAGAGGCGCTAAAGAGTTGCGTGTGATGGACGTAGCCGCGAAAACTGATCGCGTCTTGAAGACTGCGATTTTCGAGCGTCCGCCGTTGGGTTCGGATCGACCGTTTGTCTGGTCGCCTGATGGAAAGTGGATCGCATACATTCCGATTGCTGAAAACCAGTTCAAGAACGTTAACGTTGTCTCCGTTGATGGCAGCGCGAGTGGATCGGCGAGCTATCTCGCCAACGTTTTCAACAACACGGTTTCGTGGAGTCCCGACGGCGCTTACATCCTCTTCGATTCAGGCCAGCGGACGGAGAGTACGCAACTCGCCCGGATCGATCTAATTCCGCGCACGCCGCGTTTTCGCGAAGATCAGTTTCGCGATCTGTTTCGTGAAGAACCGCCGCGAAACGTCGCTCCTGTTAATCGACCCGAGCCGCGTCCGGCGGAGACTCCCGTGCCCTTGCCTTCCACATCGCCTTCCGCATCGCCCGCTGAAGAGAAACGTTCGGGTTCGAAGCCCGTTCAGGTTGTCTTCGACGACATTCGCCGGCGTTTGAGTTTTGTGCCTGTCGGTCTTGACGTCACTTATCAATCGATCAGCCCGGATGGAAAATGGGTGGCGCTCGTAGCAAATTCTGCCAACCAGGCAAACATTTACGTTTACTCGCTCGACGAGTTGTCGCGCGAGCCCGCGGTAGCGAAGCAGTTGACGTCCACTTCAGGTTTCAAAAACTGGGCGCAGTTCTCGCCTGACAACAAAGAGATCTTCTTTACCGAGAATGGTCGCATCGGTGTCGTGAATCTCGAGGGTCGAAGTCGATCGCTTTCCGTTACGGCGGAGATGGAGGTCGACTTCTCGCGCGAGAAAATGGAAGTGTTTCGACAGGGCTGGTCCTACCTGCGCGACTTCTTCTACGACCCTGCATATCACGGCGCGAACTGGGAAGCGATTCGCGCTGAATACGAGCCGCTCATCGAGGGCTCGCGCACGCCCGACGAGATGCGCCGTTTGATGCAGTTGATGGTTGGTGAGCTGAATGCATCGCATCTTGGCGCGAATCCGCCGGCGGGGACAGTTCAGCCTTCAACTGGTCGCATCGGGCTGCGTTTCGATCGCGGTGAGTATGAAGCGAGCGGGCGTTTGCGCGTGACGGAAGTGATTGCGTTGAGTCCTGCCGCGATCACGGGAGGCATCAAGGC
>DASTTS010000196.1:0-9538 GCA_035760085.1 Pyrinomonadaceae bacterium | reverse complement strand
GAGAAACGCCCTCGTCGTGCGAAACAATCTCGCCGATCTTGTTGGCTCTGTTTCGCTTCAGTTGGATGGACCAGTCAACGATCCGACAATCTCCGGACGAATCACAGCGACCAGCGGCACGCTCAACTTCCGCAACGATCGGTACGACATCACGCGAGCGCTCGTCGATCTGCCGCCAAGTCGCAACGCCGATCCGGTGCTCAACATTCAGGGCGAATCGCAAATCAGAGGTTATCGCGTGATCGTCGGCCTGACCGGTCCGCTTTCGCAGCCGCAGGCGTCAGTCCGTTCCGAGCCTGCTTTGCCGCAGGCAGACGTTGTTTCGCTGATCACGACCGGACAACTTTCTTCGGGCGACACGAGCTCATCGATCCTGGCGCAGTCGGAAGTGGGCGCGGCGACGAGTTTATTAACTGACGCGCTCATCAATGCGCCTGCGCAACGAGCGACGAGCAAATTGTTTGGTCTAACACGTTTTGAGATCAACCCGGTGATCGGAGGCACGACGGGCTCGACGCCTGCGGCACGTCTAACGCTCGGCAGACGAATCAGCAAGGAAGTGACGGTCACCTATTCGACCAACGTTACTTCCGATCCGAATCAGATTCTCGCGCTCGAGTATCGCGTTTCCGATCGACTTTCGTTTGTGGCGCAGTACGAGCAGGCGTCCACGCGTAGGCTGAGCGCGCGCACTAACAACTTCAACTTTGAAATCCGCTTTCGGAAGAGATTCTGAGCAAGGGGTAAGTTAAGGATTGACCGCAAAAGAGCACAAAACGCACAAACTGTTGCTTGTGGTCATGCTCGGTTTATCTCTCGCAACGGTGGCACGCGGTACCGTCACAGACGCGCGTATCGAAGACTACGAAGGCCGGCAGATCACGGCCGTTGAGCTCGTCTTCGAAGGCAGTACGGGCACTCCCGCTGCTCAGGCAGATTTCCTCGCGCTCCTGAAAGTCGCACCGAACACAGCTTATTCCGCAGTTCGCGTGCGCGACTCGCTGCAAGCGCTGTTTGACTCGGGTCGCGTCGCGAATGCGCGCGTGGAAGTGATCGAGGAAGGCGCGACTCGCACTGGACCAGTCAGGCTGCGTTTCATCGTGCAAAGACAGGTTCAAGTCGGTGACGTGCGCATCGATTTAGGACCGGTTACCGGTTCGCCAATCTCGACCGACGAGCTGCGCGGGCGGATCAGCTTTGCACAATCAGGAAACCGTCTCACCAAACAACTCATCCTGCGTAACGCCGACGAGATCCAAACGTACCTGCGCGATCGTGGTTACTTTAACGCCACTGTCGAGCCTGTCGAGCAACTCGGTCCACGCGGTCTGCGCGCCACGGTAACTTACAAAGTCACACCTGGCGATCAGGCAAAAGTCGAGAACTTTGACATTCAGGTCGCCGGTTTCAATGCGACGACGGTTCGCAATTCATTAACGCTTCAACCCGGTGTGCCTTTCACTCGCGACGCTTTGGGTGAAGACCTAAAGCGGGTGCGTGATGCGCTGATCAACCTCGGCTTCCTATCGCCGGTGCTTGACGATCCACGTGTCGAGCGTGATGCGGAAAAGAATACTGTGCGCATCCTGCTGAAGGGCGCGGTTGGTCCGAAAGTCACGGTCACGGTTAAAAACTACGAGATGAGCGAGAAGTCGCAGCGCGAGCTGCTGCCGGTGAAGCGCGAGGGAAATGTCGACTTCTCGGCGATAGTCGAAGGCGCGCGTCGCGTTCGGAACAAGTTACAGGAAGACGGATATTTCTTCGCTGACGTAACCGAGGTTTGCACGGTCAGTAATCCACCAGCAGATCTCGGGCCGAACGGCACTGATGAAACTTGCCAGAATCTCAACCCAACTACGTTAACTGGTCACAACGTCACGATCGAATACAACGTGGACCGCGGCCGGCGCTTTGAGCTCACTGATATCCGCATCGCCGGAACAAACAGGCTGACTTACGACGACGTCGCCGGCGATTTGAAGACTCAAAAGGCAAACGCGATCGGTTTGATTCCGTTTCTTGGTTACGGTCGTGGTTACACCAGTCTCACGTTGCTCGAACAGGATCGCCGCACAATCGAGGCTTACATGCGCGACCTTGGCTATCGCAAGGCGAGCGCGCAGGTCTTACAGGGCGTTTCGATTAACGGCGACAACCTCATCATCACGTTCCAGGTGACCGAAGGCCCGTTGACGCGCATCGCGGGCGTCGAAGTAAAAGGAAACAAGATCTACACGGACGAACGAATTCGGCGGACGCTGCGGACCGTTATCGGTGCGCCTTACTCACGCTCACTGGCGCGCACCGACGCCGATCGTGTTGCGACGCTTTATTCACGCACTGGTTATTGGAATGCACGTGTCGACTTCTCGATCGTTGAGCTACCGCAAAAGAATAACGAAGAGCAAGTGCGACTGGTCTACACGATCGCCGATGAAGGCGAAAAGGTGTTCATCAATCAGATCCTCGTCAATGGCGTGACTGGTAGCCAGGCTACGCGTCGCACGAAACGGGCGGCGGTCCGCCGCGCGATTCCGCTTACTGAAGGCGACGTGCTGCGGGCCGATCGCGTTTCCGAAGCAGAACGTGAGCTCTATCTCACTGACGCTTATCGACAGGTCATCATCAGGACTGAACCCGCGGGTGAGACTACGACCGGTTACCGGCAGCGCGACGTGATCATCGACGTCGAAGAGAAACAACCGAACGTGATGGATTACGGCGGCGGTTATTCGACTGATGCCGGTGCGCTGGGACTGTTTGAAATCAGCAATGTCAACCTGATGAATCGCCTGCGTCAGGGAGCGATGCGATTGCGTGCGAGCCGTCGCCAGCAGCTCGTGCGGCTTGAATATCTGGATCCGCGTTTCGCGCGTTACAACCAGTATGACTTCGCCCCACTTGCAGCGTCGCTTCAATATCAACGCGATTCGACGATCACGCGTTTTTTCCGTTCGGCGATCGATCGCGGAACGATGGGCATCGTGCAGCGGCTCGATGAAGACGGAAATCCGATCGACATTTTCGGTAACGAGGTAAACGAGCCGACAATCAATCGTTTCACTGCGACTCTCGAGACGCAGCGTGTGCTTGACCGGAGAACACGCACGATCATCTTCGCTCGTTACAGCTATGAAGACGTGCGTCTCTTCAATCTCGAGAGTCTGGTCGTGCGGCCGATTCTCGAGCCTGACGACAAGGTGCGTTTGTCGCGTTTTGGTGCTTCGTTTGTTAGAGACACGCGCGAACGCTGCGAGCGTGGATTGCTGGCGCGAAGTATAGATGACGACGATGAAGTGCCGGGTACGCCGGGTGAAGTCTGCCGCTACAACCAGGTCGACGCGACGCGCGGTAGTTTTCTCAGTGCCGATTATGCGGTGGCGTTGCGTCAGCTTGGTGGAAACATCTCGTTCAATCGTTTTCAGACGACCTACCGGCATTACTACAAAGTCGGTTGGCTGCGCAACACGGTGCTGGCCGGGAACATGACGCTGGGTCTCGCAAACATATTCAACCCGCGAGACCGCGATGAGAACGGTACCATCGATGAGATCGATTTGACGTTGCCGATCAGCGAGCGATTTTTCTCGGGCGGCTCGACGACGCTGCGCGGTTTCAATTTCGAAGAGGCTGGTCCACGGCAGGTGGTTATTCCGGAAGGTGAGTTTCGAGATCAGGATAAGAACATCGTGTTTTTGAATCCGTTCACGGTTCCGGTGGGTGGGAATGCCCTGGCGGTCTTAAATCTTGAAGCGCGAGTGCCGCTGACGCGCTCTGTGCAGGTGGTGCCTTTTTACGACGGCGGCAACGTGTTTCGACGGATCGGTGATTTGTTTGGAAAGGAAGACACCACGCCAGTTCCGCCCGGCGACATCCTGGCAGCCATCAACAAAGCGAATTTGCGGGCGCACTGGACCAACACTGTCGGATTAGGCTTCCGGTGGCAAACGCCGTTCGGTGGAGCGCTCGCGGTGGATTATGGATTTCTGTTGAACCCGCCGGAGTTTTTGATTCCGCAGCGTGGTCCAGCAACTCTTTTTGACGGCACGCCCGCGATCTTTCGACTGCATCGCGGCAACCTGCATTTCCGAATTACGCAGACGTTCTAGGTAACACGGATGAAGCGGATTTCAAAAACGATTTTCACTGCATTGCTTGGAGGGCTCATTTGCCTCTTTGCGTCTGTTTGCTCTGCGCAGCAGGTGGTCGACAAGATGGTCGCCACCGTGAACGCGGGCGTTCGCACTGATCTGATCACGTATTCCGATCTGCTCTGGCAGTTAGCGCTACAGCCGAGTACGGTGCTCGACAACCCCGGCTCCGAAGATCTCAATCG
Source organism: Pyrinomonadaceae bacterium (assembly GCA_035760085.1). Classification (GTDB taxonomy): domain Bacteria; phylum Acidobacteriota; class Blastocatellia; order Pyrinomonadales; family Pyrinomonadaceae; genus PSRF01. The sequence continues at coordinate 5,202 of DASTTS010000196.1, read as the reverse complement.
TGCGCTGCGACTGCTGATCGACCAGCGCCTGATTCTTCAGGAGGCTGAAAAGATTCCAACCATAGTTCCGACGCCGAAAGAAGTAAGCGACGCGGTTACCGAGTTGTCCCGCAACTTCGCCTCCTTCCCGGAGTTTCAACAACGTCTCCAGCGCGTGGGATTGACCAGTGAGAAACTGGACGAGATCGTCGAGCAGCGTCTGAAAATGGAAAAATACTTGGATTTCAGGTTTAGAAATTTCGTAGTAATAAGTCAGAAGGAGATTGCTGATTACTATCGAGATGTCTATACACCGCGCTTGCAGGCTCGTTTTCCGGGGCGCATCGTGCCGCCGCTGGAGCAGGTGCGCGGAGAGATCGAAAAGACGTTGATGGAAGCAAAGATTGAGTCTGACACGTATACGTTTCTCGATAATGCGCGAGAGCGTGCGGAGATCGTGATGTTGAATCCGATCTAAAGCCGTTAGACAGGATTTCAGGATTTACAAGATTAGCAAGATGTTACCCCCGAAGGTTGGTTTGGCATTATCCGGTGGCGCCGCGCGAGGCATGGCCCATGTCGGCGTGTTGCGAGCGCTGCTGGAGAACGACATTCGGATTGATTGTATTGCGGGAACGTCGGCGGGATCGATTGTGGCCGGAGCGTTCGCTGCGGGGATGCCGATCGATGAGATCGCCGAGTTTGGGCGCACGATGCGCTGGCGTGATATCGGTCGCATGACGGTGTCGCGACTGGGCGTGCAAAGTAATGAACGTCTCGAGCAGTATCTGCGAACGCGTTTGCCGGTCACGAAGTTTGAGGACCTGGCGATACCTTTTGCGGCAATTGCGACGGATTTGAAGACCGGCCAGGCGGTCGTGATGAAGGATGAGGGTGACGTGCCGTTTGCGATTCGCGCGAGCTGCACGATTCCCGGATGGTACGTGCCGGTCGTCGATCAGGAAGGCCGGCAGCTCGTCGATGGTGGTTTGGTGGCGGTGATTCCGTCGTCTGTGACGCGTCAACTCGGCGCTGATATCGTGATCGCAGTCGATGTGAATACTGAAGGTGCGACGTTTATTACGTCGTCAAGCTCGGTGATCGGCGTGTTGTTGCAGTCGATGATGGTCGTTCAAAAGACTGCGTCGAGTTATCAGCTCGAGATGTCGGATATCGTGATCAGCCCGAAGGTTGGGCACATCCGCTGGGACGAGATGCGGCGCGTGGACGAGTTGATGGAAGCGGGTTACAAGGCTGGGATTGAGAGTATTCCGAAGGTTCGCGAGCTGCTTGATTCGGTCAGCGATAAAGAGACCGAGCGCGCGCAGATGCTGGTCTAAGCTTTTAGACAAGATTTACAAGATTCTCCATGATTTCCATGTGAATCCTGAAAAATCTTGTAAATCCTGTCTAAATTTCCTCACCTATTAAACATTTCTTCAAATCACAGGATATCGGAAGCACTGAAGGATGGTTATCGAGGCTAAATCTCTGCCCGATCCGCGACAGGTCCGTCTCAAGCGTCGTTTCGTTCGATTCGGCCTCGTTTTGTTGCTGATCGTGTGCGCCATTGCGGCTGACGCGCTGGCGCGCTCTTACCGTTACTACTCACAAATCATCGATGCACGACTGAGCAGTGGTTACCTGACTAGCCGCCCGGGACTCTACGCTGCTCCGCGTGTGCTCCAGGCCGGACAGAAGTTGTCTCGCGAAAAGCTGGTTGCGGTGTTGCGTCGTGCCGGTTATCTCGAAGCAAATGCGAGCGACGTTTGGAGTGGAAGTTTTAGTGTTTCGGATTCAGCGGTTGAGATCCGGCCGGCACGATCGAAACAGGTCGTGCGGGTTGCTTTTACTGGTGAGCAAATCGAAGAGATTCGCGGCGACGGCATTTTGCTCGATTCGTTCACACTCGAGCCGGAGATTTTGTCTACCGATCTGTCTTCAAAAGCCGGAAAGCGCGAAGTATTGAGTTATGGCGAGATTCCCGAGGTGCTGGTCCATGCGGTACTCGCGATCGAAGACCGTCGTTTCTTCGAGCATTCAGGGGTTGACGTAAATGGTTTGGCGCGCGCTGTGTGGAGAAATGTGGCCGATGAGCAGTTGGCGCAGGGCGGCTCGACGATTACGCAGCAGCTTGTGAAGAACACTTATCTCACACCGGAAAAGACTGTACAGCGGAAGTACGCGGAAGCGATGTTGTCGTTCGCGCTTGAACGTCGCCTCTCGAAGAACGACATTTTTGCGCTGTACTGTAACGAAATCTATCTCGGCCAACGCGGTGCGGTTTCCGTGCGTGGTGTCAAGGAAGCCGCGAAAGTCTTTTATGGAAAAGAGCTGCGCGAACTGACGCTTGCGGAAGCAGCGACGCTTGCCGGGATGATTCAGAGTCCCGCGCGTTACTCGCCCGTGCGACATCCGGACGCGGCGCGCTCACGCAGAAACGTCGTGTTGGCGGGGATGCGTGAAAACGGTTGGATTACGGCGGAACAAAATACGACCGCGAGTGCTGAAGCAGTGACGGTTGCGCCTGCTCCGGAGTTCGACAACTCGCTCGCACCGTATTTTGTCGATTACGTAAATCGACTTGCCGGGTCGCAGTTTGAAACGTCAGCAGATCACCAGCGAATTTACACGACGATCGATCTCGAGTTGCAGGAAGCGGCGGAACGAGCGTTGAAGCGGCAGTTGGACCGTCTCGATGTTGTTTACGCGAATCGCGGATTGAAACCGCAGGCCGCGCTCGTCGCACTCGATCCGCATACGGGCAACGTGCTCGCGATGGTTGGCGGGCGCAACTACGCGGAGTCGCAATTGAATCGCGCTACTGATGCGCTGCGACAACCCGGATCGACGTTCAAGCCGTTTGTGTATGCGGCGGCGGTTGAAGATGGATTCTCGCCGGTGCGGATGTTTATGGATGCGCCGCGAGAGTTCGTTTACGACCGCGATCGCATTTATCGACCGGCAAACTACGGTGGCGGTTATTCGATGCGCGAAGTCACGATGCGCACGGGGCTGGTGCGATCGTTGAATGTGGTGACGGTGGATGTCGCCTTGCAGACGGGGCTCGCGCGGATCGCGAATCTGGCGGTGCGGTTTGGTTTGCCGAAGCCTGAGCGGTATCCCGCACTCGCGTTAGGTACGGAGGAAGTGACGCCGCTTCAGTTGGCGTCGGCGTATGCGGCGTTTGTGAATGAGGGCAGGCGTGTTGAAGCGAAAGCGATCACGAGTGTGGGCGAGCCGCCTGCGACGCACGCAGCTCCGGTGACGGTGGACCAGGTTGTCAGTCCGGCAACCGCGTACATGATCACAAACATGCTTCAAGGCGTAGTCGAGCGTGGCACTGCACATAAAGCTCGTGGGGCAGTTAGGAGTACGGCGATCGCCGGGAAGACTGGAACGTCGCGTGATGGTTGGTTTATTGGTTATTCACCGAATCTCGTGTGCGTTGTGTGGATCGGTTTTGACGACAACAAGCAGCTCGGGTTGACGGGCGCTGAGGCGGCGTTGCCGGCGTGGGTTGATTTTATGAATGATGCGGTCGCGCTGCGGCCGGATCTTGGTGGTGAGAATTTCGAGTGTCCGGAAGGGATTAAGTTTGTGGAGATTGATGCTGCGACGGGATTGCGTTCGACTGTGACGTGTCCCGTGCGCGAGTTAATTGCGGTGACTGAGAAGATGGCGCCGAGTATGGAATGCTATTTACATGGAAGTTTGCCGGTGCAGCAAGGCAGTCCCTTTGCGGAGGAGAGTGAGACGGTGGTTACGGAATTCGTAGCCAAAGAGCGACACATTGAGAAGTCATTCAAAGTCGGAACGAGCGTTCAGATTGATGCAAATGGTAGGCGATCGCTTGTCAACGACATACGTTGACAGGAGACAAGATTTACATGATTTACAGGATTATTCGTTCGAGAATTACCTGTGCGATCGCGTGCTCGCTCGTGTGTGAGATCGTTAAGTGAGTCGCGGTTGCTCCGAACTTTTCAAACACCGCCAGCACCTCACCGGTAAAAATCAAATACGGCGCACCACTCTCACGCGCTGCCACTTCTATATCCTGCCAACTAATCCCGCCGCGCCAGCCGGTTTGCAATGCTTTCAATGCCGCTTCTTTTGCCGCAAAACGCGCGGCATAATGCTGTGCGGCCACGACGCCGCGCGAGTCGCAGTACGCGCGCTCGGCAGTCGTGTAAACACGCTCAGCGAACCGCGGCGTCCGCAGGAGCACTTCGCGAATTCGCGCGACTTCGATAATGTCTATACCGATGGAAATAATCACAAGCGACGACCAACTAACCGCAGCCGGGTTTTACTGGCGCGAAACTGACGGCGTGCGTGCCCTCGTCTGTGCGCCACTCGAACATGATGGTTTTGTAAACGGCTTCTCAACACGTCTCGGCGGCGTCAGTGACATGCCTGCGAATGTACTCAACCTCGCCGGCTTCAACGAAGACGCTGCGGAGAACATTCTGGAGAATCGGCGTCGCTTTCTCAAGCTTTTTCCGGGCGAGTGGATGCTGGCGGGTTGCTGGCAGGTTCATGGCGCCGACGTACGTGTGGTCCATACGGCGGAGGAGGCGAAGCCCGCGGAGAACCAGCGGGGCGAGACTGTGTACTGCGATGTGATCGTCAGCGACGCGAAGGGAGTGCTCGCCGGAGTTAAGACTGCTGATTGCGTTCCGATATTGATTGGCGATCCGGTTACGGGCGCGTTTGCGGCGGTCCATGCGGGTTGGCGCGGGACGTTGGCGACTGCGGTGATCGCAAGCGTGGAGCGTTTGGCGAAGGAGTACGACGCGAGATCTGAAGACTTACGTGTAGCGATTGGTGCGTCGGCTGGACCGTGTTGTTATGAAGTTGGTAGTGAGGTGATCGAAGCTTTCTCGAGTAAGTTTATCGATGGCGAAAAGCTATTCACGCCGACGCGAGCGGGCCACGCGTTGGTTGACCTGTTGAAGGCAAATCGCGAGCAGTTAGTTTCGACTGGAGTTCAGCCGGAGAGAATTCATACGGCGCCGATTTGTACGATGTGCCGGACGGATCTGTTTTTCTCGTACCGGAAAGAGAAGAGCGTTCACGGGAAAGTGGGCCGGTTGATGGCTGTTGTGGGAAGGAAGTCTTAGACAGGATTTACATGATTTAGACAGGATTTACATGGTAATCCTGAAACATCTTGTAAATCCTGTCTAAAGATTTACTCAACATTAAGCCACATTTTTA
>DASTTS010000195.1:0-4406 GCA_035760085.1 Pyrinomonadaceae bacterium | reverse complement strand
CGGATCCGTCGCACTCACTTCAAACAGCAGGCTCTTGATCGTCCGCGTCAACGCTAACGCACCTGCGACTCCGATCACGACGCCCGCACCTGTGAGCCAAAGCCCCTGGCGCATGACTGCACGTCTGAGCGCGCCGGGTTGCGCGCCCAGCGCGAGCCTGATCCCAAACTCCTTCGTGCGACTGCCGACGTAAACCGACATCGTGCTGTAGATGCCGACTGCCGCAAGCGTCAAAGCGATGATCGCGAATGCAGTCAGCAGGAAGTTGGTCAGGCGTTGTGTACTTAATGTTTGTCCAATGATCTCGGTCATCGGACGTACGAGATACAACGGCATATCAGGATCGACTTCCCTGATCGCCGATCTGAACGTCGTAACTGCACCCAGCGGTGGTCCATCAGTACGCACGACGAACGACGCGCGAGGCGACGGATACTGCGCCATCGCGAAGTAGATATGCGGGCGCTTCTCTTCCATCAGGCTAATGTGCTTCACGCCGCTGACTATGCCGACGATCGTCAGCCACTGACGGACGCCGGTGATCTGAATGCGCCTGCCGAGCGCGTCACCCCCGGGCCAGTAACGACGTGCGAGCGGCTCATCAACAATCGCGACGAGTGGTGATTTGCTGTGATCGGTTGATTGGAAATCGCGTCCCTGCAAGAGCGACATTCCGAGCGCCGTGAACGTTCCCGGCGAGACGGCTTGAATTTCGGCTTGTTCAACTTGCGAAACGTTTCCACCCTCTGGCGGCTCCTGTCCCTCCACGATGATGCCGTCAACGTTGCCGCCGTCGCCGAACGGCAGATTGTCAGTCAGACCAACTGCCTTGATGCCGGGCGAGTTGCGCAGTCGCTCCATCGCATCGGCGTAAAACTGCAATGCTTTTTCCTGGTTGTCGTACTTCGACTGCGGCAGAGTCGCGACCATCGTCAACGTATTCTCGGGATTGAAGCCGAGATCGACCGCACCGAGTCGCTGAAAACTCTTCAGCAACAAACCCGCGCCGATGAGCAGCACGAGCGAGAGGGCAAACTGCACGGCGACGAGCGCGCTGTTGAGGCGACGATTCGAAACCGTGCCACGCGCGCCTTCACGAATGCCGCTCGCGATCCCCATCGCATACGCGCGCAGAGCAGGCATAAAGCCGAACAACAATCCCGTGAGCACAGTCAAGCCCGCCGTGAACGCGAGCACGGTGCCGCTTAAACGCACTTCTTCCATGCGCACGATGCCGCTGATGGGCAGCTTGTCTAGCATGCGAATGCCAACAGCAGCCAGACCCACACCGACTACCGCACCGATAAATGACAGCAGCACGCTTTCAGTCAGGAGTTGTCGCGCCACGCGCGCCGGTGATGCGCCTAACGAAACCCGAACCGCAATTTCTCTAGTACGCGAAGTAGCACGTGCCAAAAGCAGATTCGCGACGTTCGCACATGCAATCAACAGCACGAGAGCAACAGCGGCGAGCAACACGAGCAGCGGCTTTTCAGTTCTGCCGAGCATCGCTTCCCGCACGGGCGTGACGAGCGTTCGTGGTCCATTACCTTCGCTTAGCCCGACTGCCTCGCTGAGGTTCGGATGTTGGCGACCAAAGTTGCGGATCACGTCAGTCGTGTCAGCCTGCGCCTGGGCCACCTGCACGCCCGGTTTCAGACGTCCGACGACGGCAAAGAAGTAAGGGTTAGTTCGCTTGGGATCGTGTGCGAGCGGCGTCCACAAATCGATCTCGTAACGCGGAAACTTAAACTCAGCGGGCATGACGCCGACGATCTGTGTCGGCGTGTTGTTCAGACTGAGAGTTTTGCCGACAACGTTTGGATCACCGCCGAAACGCCTCTGCCAGAACGCGTGACTGATCACGCAGACCTGGTTCTTTCCCTGCGCATCTTCGCCTTCGACAAACGTGCGACCAAGTTGCGGGCTGACACCGAAGACTTTGAAGAAATCAGCAGTGACGTTCGCGATCGGCAATCGTTCCGGCTCGCCCGTACCGGTGAGGTTCGTGGCACTGGTGTTGTAAATCGCAATCGACTCGAACGTGCGGTTCTGTTCGCGGTAAGCGGCAAAGTCAGCCTGCGAAACACCCCACGATGAGAGACCGAGCTTCGGGCTCGCTTGAAGCATGCGCACAAGACGATCGGGATCGCGAAACGGCAGCGGCCGCAGCAGAATGCTGTTGACGAGGCTGAAGATCGCGGTGTTTGCACCGATGCCAAGCGCGAGCGTGATGACAGCAACGAGCGTGAAGCCGGGTTGCTTCAACAAGATCCGCAGTCCATATCGGAGGTCTTGAATTATGGTGCTCATAGGTCGTATATGTCCTTTAGGACTTATTCATAGCGCAATGCGATCAGCGGATCGATCCGCGTCGCGCGTCGCGCCGGGATGTAGCACGCAAGAAAAGCAACAACGAGCAGCAACACCGGCACGCCCACAAACGTCAACGGATCTCGCGGCGTCACGCCAAACAACATGTCAGTCAAAACGCGCGTCACAAACGTTCCTGCAACAATGCCAACCACCAGCCCCGCAAGCGTCAGCAACATTCCCTGTCGAATGACGAGCCTCAGTACGTCAACGGGCTGTGCGCCGAGTGCCATGCGCACGCCGATCTCGTGCGTGCGTTGCACGACTGAGTAAGCAATCACACCGTAAAGCCCGACACACGCAAGCACGAGCGCGAGCGCCGCAAATAAACCGAGCATCAGCGCCTGAAAACGCTCCTGCGAAATTGCCGCTGCGAATACCTGGTCCATCGTGCGCACGTTTGACACCGGCTGGTCCTTATCCACCGCCCACACCGCTTTGCGCACCGCGGCCGCGATCACCGCCGGATCGACTTTTGTGCGCACAACGAGATCACGCGGCGCCATGAACGAGCGGCGCTCCTGCATGTACGGCACATAAAACTCCAGCTTCTGCTCGTACAATCCCGTTTGCCGCACGTCGCCGACAACTCCGACAACTGTGAGCCACGAATTTGGCGAATCGGCTGGTCCAACCTTGACTCGTTTTCCGATCGCTTCCTCACCGGGCCAGTATTGTTCCGCCATACGGCGATTGATCACGACGACGGGTGTTGAGTCAGGCGAGTCATGGGCTTCAAAATAGCGCCCACGCTCAAGCGGAATACCCATCGCGCGGAAGTAATCGGGACTGACAACGCGAAACAGCGCGAACGGCAGGTTCATGTCGCTCGGTGACGGACGCGCCTCGACCGAGAAACTGAAATTCATCCCGCTAAACGAGAGCGGCAGGAACGTGATCATTCCCGCTGCTTCGACGCCCGGCACCTCTTTAACCTGCCGCAAAACCTCATCGTAAAAAGCGCGCCGCGCTTCCTGCTTTGCATACTTCGGAAACGGCAGGACCATTCGCATTGTGAGCGCGTTTTCCGGATTGAATCCCGGTTGAACTTGTCGCAGTAACTGGAAGCTGCGAATCAAGAGCCCGGCGCTTACGAGTAGCACAACAGCAAGTGCAACTTCAGAAACGACGAGCACGCGTCGAACATGACGGCCGGAAGTTCCGCCTGACACATCGCGCGCGACATCACTCAAAGTCGCGCCCGGCGTCGTGCGCGAGGCGAGCAGCGCGGGCAAGCCGCCAAAGACGATCGCAGTCAGCCCACTTACGCCGAGCGTAAACAGCAACACTCGCGTATCGATCGTGACGCCCTGTAGTTTCGAAAGACTTTCCGGCAACAGCTTCGTGAGTGCTTGCACGCCCCACAGCGCACCAAACACACCGAGCAGTCCACCACCGCACGCCAGTAAAAAGCTCTCGACCAGCAGTTGTCGCACGATGGTCCAACGGCGCGCGCCGAGCGCGATCCGAATCGCGATCTCTCTGCGTCGGGTGGTCGCCTGGGCGAGCAGCAGGTTCGCTACATTCGCACACGCAATCAGCAACACGAGCCCGACCGCGCCAAAAAGAATCAGCATCGGTAAACGCAGATCGCCGACATAGTCGCGGTGCAACGAGTGGGCGATGAAGCCCAGTCCCTCATTTGTGCGCGGATATTCGATCGAAAGGCGCTGTCCGATCGTTGCGAGATCGGCATTCGCACGTTCAATACTGACGTCACCTTTCAGACGTGCGACCATCCCGAGGTAGTGGTCGCCACGTCCACTCGCTTCGTCGGGCTCCATGGCCCACGGCACCCACAATTCCGTCTCGCGCAGCGGGAAGAAGAAGCCGCGCGGCATCACGCCGACGACCGTAAACGATTCCCCATTCAGCGTGACATTGCGATTAATGATCGAAGGATCGCGATTGAAGCGTCGTTGCCAGAGCGCATCGCTCAAAACCACAACATGCTCCTGACCTGGTTGATCTTCGTTCGGCAGGAAAGTCCGTCCGAGCGCGGGCGCAACGCCGAGAATCGAAAAGACGTTTGC
>DASTTS010000194.1:0-6944 GCA_035760085.1 Pyrinomonadaceae bacterium | reverse complement strand
ACCCCAGCCTCGCCAATCACGCTGGGGTGGCCACGGAGGGCCACCCCTACAGTTGTTTCCAGGTAACGCGCTATTTCCCGGAGTCCATGTGCCAGCCGACGTTCACCAGGTCGTCGCCGCGCCTCACAAACATCTCCGTCGCGCGACCACTCGCCGTTGAACGTTGCCCGTTGACCTCAGTCTCGTAAAGATACGTCGTGTAGATGATCACAGTGTTTCCATAGACCTGAATCTCAGTCTTCGGAAACTCCAGTTTCACAAGTTTCCCACCACTATCGGCGAACCTCTTTGCACCGGCGAGGATCGCAGCACGATCGGACCAGCCTTCCTGTCCATTATCGATCGCGATCGTCTCCTCCGGAATCAAACGCTCCAACGCGGCGCGATCGTTACTGAACCACGCCTTCCAAACTGCTTCACGCGCGGCGAGTATGCGTTCGCGAATCTGCGGCGTCAGATTCATGGGTCGCGACATCTGCTCAGCGCGCCACTCCGGATCGACGACAGTGTGCGATGCGACCTGTATCCAACTGCCCTTGCGTTTGGCGTAAATGTCCATGATACGGAAGCGTCGCAGCGTAATGGTCGTGTTGCCGTCTTTGCGTTGAAACTCACCGAAGAAATTCGCTACGGCGAGCTCGGGACTATAAAAGTGCACATCGAAGTCGAACATTTTGTAAGTCGTTCCTGCGGGGAAGTAAGGAGTCGACTTCGGCGCGTTTGCCGGTCTGGGCCACTCGATGCCGTTAGCGCGCATGTAATCGTCGATGCCTTTGATCGGCGTGCGTGAGCCTTCGAGAAAACCGCGCCAGTCTTCTGAATGTGTCGCGAAGATCTTGTCCTGGTCGCCGTCGATGAAGGCTTGAAAGATGCTTTCGATGTGCGCGCGGATCGCGGCGGCGTCAGCGGCACGATCATCTGTTGATGCTTTAGTGACAGACATGAGGAGGAGTAGGGTTGAGAGTATTGTTAAGAGACGTTTTAAAGACATTGGGGACCTCCAATCAATTCACAGTGGTTAGACAGGATTACAGGATTTGCAGGATTTACAAGATTACCCTCGAAATCAACAACAAATACGCGAGCGGCGCCTGTGCTGACGTGAACGGTATTGCGGCCCGCACTGGTCCAGCGATACTGTGGCACGGTGCGATTGCCACGCTTGCGTCCCTGGATGATTGTATCGGCGGCCTGGATTGTGCCGGCAGTCTTTGCAGTCATCAATCGCATCGCGCAGGCGCGTCTGCAACGTTGGGAACCAGCGACGCTGCGTGAGCTTTTGTTTGAGTTTGGCGACTGGCTGCTCTACGCATTTCTCACACCCGGCGTCTTTGTAATCTCGAAAAAGTGGCCGTTGACGCGCCCGCATCTAGTTCGTCGCGCGATACTGCACTTCTTCTTTTCACTACTGTTCTGCGTGGCGTGGGCCACTTGCGGCCAGGTGTTACGACTGATCCTGGTCATAATCTTTGCTCCGGAGATTTTTCAGTCGTGGTTTGCATTCGGCGTCGAATGGCTCGGTTGGATCTTCACGACCTTGCCTTTTGGTGTCGCCGTGTATCTGTGCGTCGTGGGCATCGAACACGCCACGCGTTACTTCATCGACGCACGCGAACGTGAAGTGCAAGTCGCACGACTCTCGGAACAACTCTCGAGCGCGCGCTTCGCCACTCTCCAGGCGCAACTCAATCCACACTTTCTCTTCAACACACTCAACACAATCACCGTGCTCGTTCGTGACAACGATCGACAAGGCGCGGTGAGCATCATCGAGAATCTCAGCGAGCTGCTGCGACGCACGTTAAGTCGCCATCAGGCGAATGAAGTAACACTTGGTGAAGAGCTCGATCTCGTACAGCAGTACGTCGCTATCGAACAAGCGCGCTTCTCGGATCGCTTGCGACCCGAGTTCAGAATTCCCGAGTCGCTGATGTCTGCGGCAGTTCCGAGTTTCTCGTTGCAACATCTGGTTGAAAACGCGATCCGCCACGGCATCGCAAAACATACAGATGCAGGTCTCCTGCTCGTCACTGCTACTCGGTCGGGTGACGTGTTGGAGATCAACGTGATCGACGACGGTGTTGGAATCGATCCGGCAGCGCCGGTGCCGCCCGGTCACGGCATCGACAACACGCGCGAGCGTTTGCGTGCGCTTTACGGCGGACGAGCGTCGCTCGAGATCTCGCGACGCCCGGAAGGCGGTACAATCGCGACACTCAAACTCCCGTATCGCGAGTTGCGTCCGGAGCCCAACGGTGAAACAAGCTAAGTGGAAAGCATTGATTGCTGACGACGAGCCGGTGGCGCGCCGCGGCGTGCGGCAACTGCTGGGAAACTTTCCCGAGTTCGCTGTTGCGGGCGAGTGTCGTAACGGCGCGGAAGTGCTTGACGCCTTGAATACAGCAGCGCCGGACGTGATCTTTCTCGATATTCAGATGCCCGGCATCGACGGCTTTGAAGTGATCAAGCGTCGAACCGTCGAGCACATGCCCGCGGTCGTCTTTCTCACAGCGTTTGATCAGTTTGCGATCAAGGCTTTCGAGACTGAAGCACTCGATTATCTGGTCAAGCCCGTGAGCGAAGCGCGCTTTGCGATGACGATGAAGCGTCTCGTGCAGCGTTTGCAGTCGCGTTCGAAAGCAAAACGTGAAGAGACAATCGTCGTTACGACTTCACGCGGCGCCGCCGTGCTTCACCTGAATGAGATCGATTGGATCGAAGCGGCAGGGAACTACTCACAATTATGGGTCGGCACGCGGAGTTATTTCCTGCGCGAGTCGCTGCAACTGCTCGAGAAGCGTGTGGAAAAGAATGGCTTCGTTCGTGCGCACCGGCGTGCACTCGTGCGTCTTGATGGTGTGCGCGAGTTGTCGCGCACGCGGGCCGGTGCGTCCGTGGCAGTGCTCGCGAGTGGTGTGCGAGTGCCGATCTCACGGCGCCGCAGTGCTTCTTTTGTCGCCGCGCTGCGAGCGAAAAGTTAGACAGGATTTCAGGATTATCAGACTGTGCAGGACAAATCCTGTGAATTCTGAAAAATCCTGTCATCCTGTAAAACATTGACCTAATGACCACGGATCTCATTTAATTAGCGCGCCGTCGTTTTTCTTCACATTTTTCCGTAGAGGTTCATTCATGCCTGTTTCTTCCCGCGCCCTCGTAGAGTTAGTGTTGCTTGGGCCAACCAACGATCGCAGACAGTTACAAGATTCGCCGGTGCTCGGCGATGTTTGGGTTGCCTACGCCGTCAAACCAGCAGCGGCAATCGATCTTCTCATCACGCCGCACAAGACCGCTCCTGCCGGTCCGGTCGCCAAGCACATCGCCGATCGCATCAGAAAGTTGAAGATGAAACGCACGAAAGGCGAGGAATCGAAGATCGCGTATCTTCAGGGTCTGGTAGCGGCGAAACTCTTTTTCGAAGAGTTACTCCAGGTGATCGTGCCGATGACGCAGTGGTGGAACGATCCGAAGATCCAGAAGCAGCTTAAGGCTTACGTAAAAGGCGGCCATCTAACACAAAAAATACAAGCCATCATGAATTGGGCCAGGGCGGAGGGCGACGAAGATCCGACCACGCTGCCGGCAGACGACTTCGCCACGTTTACAGCATTGGACCGTTATATAAGTCTGGCTGGAATCATTCTGTGGGCGGCGACGGAAAACAAGGCTAAAAACTTATCACTCGGCGCGGGTGAGGCATTATTGCAGTTAGACACGCCGGATCCTGTGGTGGAACACCTTCATGATGCGTTCAATCCTATTCTGACCCAGAAACGCGCGACGAACGTGAAGCCGCAGATCTGGCAGGTCTCGCTAAATCGAAAAGCCTTGCCGGCAATAGAACGATCAGTTCCGGCCGTCAAGGGTGATGCGGCGCGCACATTGTTCAGTGTGAACTGTAGCAAGATCAATTGGGCCGTGCTTGATTCCGGGTTACATGGCGCTCATCCCGTTTTCAACGATAACGACGGCAAAAGCCGAATTGTGAAGTCTTTCGACTTCAGCAACATTCGCGAGATTGTTAGTCTCGATAATGACAATCCAAAGACCGACGAGTTTAAGGAGCGGCTCAAGAATCTCCTGAAGGCGCCGCTTAAAAATTCCATCACGGCGAAGAAAGCGACTGAAAACTTGCAGGCGCTGGCGAAAGATGCGGCGAGCGACCGCCCGATTCTCTGGGAGCTCGTCGAGCCGCTGATTGAAATCAAACCGACTACCGATCCTAAAGGCGGGCACGGCACCCACGTCGCCGGTATTATCGGCGCGAATTCCGGAAAGCAATCAAACCGAAAAAAGGCCAACACGAGCTTTGCTGACGGAATGTGTCCTGATATCAATTTTTACGACTTTCGTGTGCTGGCGAAAACACTGGAAGACACCGAGTTTGCGATCATCGCGGCGTTGCAGTATCTCCGTTATCTAAATGACCGTCACACGTATCTCACGATTCATGGCGCGAACCTGAGCCTTTCAATCCCGCACGACGTGCGAAACTTCGCTTGCGGGCGCACACCGATTTGCAATGAATGTGAGCGGCTGGTTGAGACCGGCGTGGTTGTCGTTGCCGCAGCGGGCAATCTCGGTTATCAGAGTTTTGAAACCAAAGATGGTTCTTACGAAGGTTACACTGCTTTTAGTATTACTGATCCGGGCAACGCTGACGGAGTGATCACAGTCGGCGCAACGCACCGCTACAAACCTCATACTTACGGTGTTAGCTTCTTTTCGAGTCGTGGTCCAACCGGTGATGGTCGTCTGAAGCCGGATTTAGTAGCGCCGGGTGAGCGCATTGAATCGTGTTTGCCGAATGGTGAGTGGGGCGAGCTTGATGGTACGAGCATGGCGGCGCCGCATGTTAGCGGTGCGGCGGCGATGTTGATGGCGCGCTACGATGAGCTGATTGGTGAGCCACGCCGGATCAAACAAATTCTTTGTGAAAGTGCGACCGATCTTGGTCGGGAACGTAGTTTTCAGGGGCACGGCATGCTTGACGTGCTAAGAGCATTTCAAAGTATCTAACTTATTCCTTTAAGGAGAAACGTTATGATCTTCACACTCGACGTGCGACGTGCGCGCAAGGGCGACTGTCTGCTTCTTCATTACGGCTCGAAAACTGAGCCCGGGTTGATGCTGATCGATGGTGGTCCAGCAGACGTTTATGGACCACATCTCAAGCCGCGACTGGCTGAGCTTCGAAAGGCGCGCGGGCTCGCTGCTAATGCGACGCTTCCAGTTGATCTGTTAATGGTCAGTCATATAGACGACGATCACATCAAAGGCGTGCTGGAACTGACGAAAGAGATGATTCAGACTGAGGGACCACCGCCGCTAAAGATCAACGGTCTATGGCACAACACCTTCGACGACATCATCGGCAACAATCCAGATAAACTGCGAGCCGCAGTGACGGCTGCGTTCGGCACTGCTTCGATTTCGGGTGAACCAGAAGAAGTGGAGGGTCTCGATCCCGAGGCAGCCAAAGTGCTTGCGAGTGTCAGTCAGGGCTTTCGACTGCGCGACGATTCACGCGCGCTCAAGCTCCGGATAAATCCGCAGTTCAAAGGCAAGCTTGTGATCGCGAAGAAGGGAAGTAAACCGGTCGACATGGGTAAGGGCCTGAAGTTTACGATTGTTGGGCCAATGAATGATGAAATACTCGCTTTACAAAAAGCGCATGACGAGTTTCTTGAGAAGCACCAGGGGAAGAAGAGTGAGGCATCGCTGGCTGCGTTCACCGACACATCAGTCCCGAATCTTTCGAGTCTTGTGGTTTTAGCGGAAGTTGGCAAGAAGCGAATCCTGCTCACAGGCGATGCTCGTGGCGACAAAGTCATTGAAGGACTCGAGCTCGCGGGCTTTTTAAAGAAGGACGGCAAGAGCACGATTCACGTGGACGTTTTTAAATGCCCGCATCATGGAAGTAAGCGTAACAATGACCCGATTTCATTCCGTCGCATTACTGCTGACCATTATGTGTTTTCGGGAAACGGTCAGCACGGCAATCCCGCACGCGAGACGTTGGAAATGTTGTGGGGCGAGCGCGGTGATGAAAAGTATACGGTCCACTTGACGTACCCGATCGACGAGATCGACGTTGAGCGCAAGGCCGAAGAAAAAAAGAAGGGCAAACCCTGGTCACCCAAGAAACAAGGCCTCGTCGCCTTTTTCGCTGAAAACCCGAAATTCGCTAAAAAAGTCGTGATCGTCGATGAGAAGAAACCCCACCTGATCAATCTGCTCGATAAGATTTGATTTTCCGCGGATGAACACGGGTTGAATCCGCGGATTTATTCGCGTTCATCCGCGGCCTAATTCACATCTCTTAACAAGTTTTTACCTGCCCTTAACACAACCCACAACGGGTCCGTTTAGTATTCTCACCAGATAATGGCAAAATGGGTGTGCCCCGATAGATTCATAAGGAACGAGAAATCGATGAAGTCCCTCCCTAGCTTGTCTTATCGTCTGGGAATCGTCCTGGCGATCTGCGTTGCGCTCGCTGGTTGCGCCAATCAGGCGCAGCCCAATTTCGAGCGCCCGCCGGCACCGGTGGTCGTCAGCACGGCAGTATCTCAGGATGTTTCGAACTACATGGATGCGCTCGGCAAGATCGTCGCGCGCGAAACGGTTGCGATTCAACCGCAGGTTTCTGGTCGCATCGAAAAGATTCATTTCACTGACGGCGCGAACGTCCGTAAGGGCGAACTGCTTTTCACAATCGATCCGCGACCATTCGACGCGAACCTGAAACAGGCCCAGGCCAATCTCGCCAAAGACACCGCTGCCAAGAAACAAGCGGAAGCGAACCTTGCGCGCGAGGTTGCGCGTGAGAACTGGGGCCGCGCACAAGTTGAACGTTATCGAACGTTGGTCGAGCAGGGCGTTGTGGCTCGCGAGCAGTACGACCAGCTCCGTACCGACTACGACACGCTGAAAGCGAATTC
>DASTTS010000193.1:0-13287 GCA_035760085.1 Pyrinomonadaceae bacterium | reverse complement strand
GTCGCCAAGCGATCCGCTTGCGGCTAGCCAACGAATAACGAAACCGGTGCCGCAGCCAATGTCGACGATGCGAATCGGATTTCGCACACCGCCGTCACGTAACGCATTCAGGATTGGTCTCAGTAATTCAGCGACGCGCTTGCCGTGTTGAAACTCCTCAGACATGCGCTGCATTTCGCAATGAGAAGTGATCAGGATCTTGTCAACCGCTGTGGGGTCGAGCACGCCTTCGTGTTCCGGGATCTCCTCGACAATTCTGACGGCTTCGTGATTGCCGAGTTCTCTGAACTGGACCAGGACGTCTGCTTTTTTGACCGGCTTGCGCTGTAGCGTGACGGGATCAAACGACACGATTGCATCCGAGATCTCCGGTCCGCTCTGTGTGATCGTTGAAAGACTCATTCGCGCTTTTAGTCGAACGGGATCGTTGGTTTTGCGCCTGCCACCACAACGCCACCGCGATCGCCCGGTGTCGTTGAACCGAATCGCTCGGCGTAGACTTCGGGAAGGTGACGCGCGCCGGGCGGTGCCAGCCACAGACGCAACAGGTGCCGCTTGCGCTCAGGCTCCGGATAATCTTCGAACGCAGTGCGATCGTGAAAAATCGTGTGGTTGTGCACGAGCTGGATGTCGCCGGGTTCGAGCTCCATCATCAAGTTGAGCTTGGGATCGTTTGCCAGTTCATCGAGAAGATCGAGTGCCTCGATCTGAAGTGCGGTGAGTGGCGCGACACCCGGGAAGCGCCGCGCCGACTCGATGTACTGTCGCTGGTAGATCGCAGATACTAATCCGTCGTGATAATTAAAGACTGGAATATTGAAATAGGGCTTGCTGCCTTCTGGAACCTCACCACGTCGATCGGTCTCGATTGGTTCTAGCAAGACGCTCAGCAGATCCGGCCTGCGTCGTCGCATCTCATTGAAGATCGTCGTCGACGACACGAGGCTCGACAACCCACCCGACTTCGCCTGCTGCAAACACATTAAACCAACAACATCACACGAATCAGTATGGTGTGTTTGGCGTTCGCGCGTCTGATAAATCCTTGTATTCGGATCATCGCTCGACCTTCCGAGATCCCTCACATGCCCCAGCAAATGCCCCTCGGCATTCTGCATCCGCAAGTTTCCTAGCTGCACCCCGATGATCAGAAACGCAACCGCCGCCTCTCGCTTGGTCCACCTCCCCACCGGCAACCCTTTGATTAGAACAAACCCCCTTCCATTCATCACCTCATCACTCATCCCCTCCAACCTCGGCCAGAGCGTGGGAAGCTGAACATCCTTGTCACTGATTGCGGCGAGGTCAACGGAGGATTGCTCTAAACTGTGAACCGCCGTCTGAACTTCCGCAATATCGGTTTCCGACAGACGCACTATCCACTCAGTCTGCCGCGCAAGCTCAGGTCCATACCATACCGAAGCATCGCGAATCTCCGGTAAGGTAGAATCCAGTGATGGCTTCAAGCTCGTTTTCAACATTTGTTTGACGAGTTCTTAACGCTCGAATTCAATTCGACGAGCGTCAAGTTGGTCGAGAATCTCGGGCGTGGGCATCAACCGTTTCACGCGGTTCCTCCAACGCTTAAGTGCGAGGCCGCCTATAAAACAAAACTGCCAATCCTGCGACTGGCAGATCGCTTGCAACTCAGCAGCCGCTTGAATGACTTCATTCACGTCCCGCTGCCTTTTTGAATAATCGTTGTTGTTCGACGAGGCCCGACCATGGCTTTGGCGCGTACGGAGGTTGGGTATAATCCGCGGACCCGCAAAGCAGAGAGATGGTTTGATAAGTATCGAGCTCTCTAATCTCCTTACGCCTGATACGCTCCAGATCCTCCCCGGTGAGTCTCCACGTCTCCACCCACCTTTTGCCAAGCGCGATCTGTTCGGGAGTCCAGTCTGCCAGGGCCGAAGACTTGTTCATGGACAGGATCTTAACACGTTTTGTTGAGGGCGTGTCTGGAGACGGATTGCGGAATTTGTGATTTATGTGCCTCGTCGGGGCTGATTATTACTCCTTCCCGGACTGGAGCCGCTTGCGCTGGATGTTGTTCTTGTAACTGTCCTCCAGATACTCCGCCCCATCCGCCGTTAAATACATCCGTGCATCATCTGTGCTGATGAGTTTTTTCTGATTGAGAAACCAGATGGTGAATTCAAGGTGCTCGCGGGGGCGGCCGATCATGCGCTCCAACTCGACGAGGTAGATGCCGGGGTTTTGAGGGTCGACGCGGCGCTTGGTGTACAGGGCTTCCAGGACGGTGAGACGGACGACCTGTTCCATCTCGAAGTCGTTCTCGGTTTGGGCGCCGGCCGATACTAAACGCCAACGGTCCTTCTTGCGCTTCTGGTTGGTGGCGTCGTATTGCGCGCGCTTCTCCGGATTGGAAAGCGTCTGGTAGGCTTCGGTGATCGCGCGGAAGCGCGCTTCATTTCCCGACTCGCGATTGTCCGGGTGATAACGCTGCGCGAGCATGCGGTAGACGCGATTGAGGGTTTCCGGTTCAGCCGCATCACTCACCTGAAGCAGCTCGTAATAATCGTCAACTTCATTCGATGACATTGGGGGAACTTTTCTCCTTCACTATTGATGCAACTTCTCACCGACGTTCGTCAGCGACGCCAACAACTCCAGCAGCTTATCGTAATCCACCGGCTTCACGAGATGCCCGTTGAACCCCGCTTCGTCTGACCGGCGACGATCATCCTCCTGGCCCCAGCCCGTCAACGCAATAAACACGATGTTTTTGCCCCACGGTTGTTCGCGCACGCGCCGGCACACTTCGTGACCGTCCAGCCCGGGCAAACCAATATCCAGCAACACCACTTCCGGCCGGTGCTGTTCAATCGCTGCAAGCGCCTCGACGCCATCATGGGCCATGTAAGCCTTGTTGCCCGTGATCTCCATTAACATCGCAAGGGAATCAGCCGAGTCGCGATTATCGTCAACAATCAAAACACGACGCTGCAGTTGCGACTCTGACTCGACCGGCCCGGAAGAAGGTGCAACTGCCGGTCGATTCAGAACTGGCAGACGCACGATAAACTCACTGCCTTGTCCCTCACCCGCACTGTGCGCTTCGATCGATCCACCATGCATCTCAGTCAAACGTTTTACCAGCGTCAGCCCGATGCCAAGCCCGCCCTGCGATCGATCCGACGTGCTATCGACCTGCATGAACATATCAAAAATACTGTCTAACTTGTCCGGCGGAATTCCAGCGCCGTTGTCTTTCACCGTCACCACGACCTCGTCGCCATCCTGCCTGACAATCAGCGACACCGTCCCTTCCGGTCGCGTGTACTTGCAACTATTGTTGAGCAAGTTGCCAAACAACTGCGCCAGCCGCGCCTGGTCCGCGTAGAGGTAAACCGGCTTATCCGGCAAGTCGATAATCAAATGATGTCCGGCCGAGTCAACCAGCGGGCGCGCCACTTCCACTGCCTGTTGGATCACTGACGATAACTCAACTTCACTGCGGCGCAGCTCGAGACGATCGTGAGTGATACGATTCAAGTCAAGCAGATCGTCCACCAGTCGCACCATCTGCGCTAGCTGCCGCTCGAGCGTTTCATGCGCGCGTTTGAGAACTTCATTGTTACCATCGGCACGCTTCACCACTTCGAGCATGTTACTCATAGGCGCGAGTGGATTCCTGAGCTCGTGCGCAAGCGTCGCCAGAAACTCGTTCTTACGACGGTCTGCGTTGGAAAGATCGACTGCCAGCCTTCGCAAGTTGTCTTCCAGTCGCTTTCGTTCGGTGACGTCCTGGCTAACAGTCGCAAAAGCAACGGGTTTGTTTGCGGCGTCAGTTAGTGTCAATACCTTGTACGACATCCAACGACCCTCGCCGGTTTTGAAATGACGAAAGCGAATCTCGATCTCGCCGTTACCCTTTTCCAAAACCTCCGGGAAGAACTCGTTTATTATCTTCGGTTGATCTTCAGCGAAGAAGAAATCCTGAATCTGAATGCGTTTAGCTTCGTCGATACTTTGCAAACCCACCATCTCGAGCCCGGCACGATTGATGAAGAAGGGAACACCGTTGAGATCGCAGATGCCGATGAAGTCAGTGCTGTTTTCGACGAGCGTGACAAACATCTGCCGGTCAGCTTCGACGCGCTTCTGAGCGGTAACATCGCGCGCAATCTTCGACGCGCCGACGACGTTTCCTGACGCATCCTTGATCGGCGAGATGGTGAGCGAAACGATGATACGCTGACCGTCGCTGCGCACGCGCTCGGTTTCGTAGTGCTCAATTCGTTTTCCCGCTCGCAAACTGGCTATGATTTCATCCTCTTCGGCCAAACGCTCGGGCGGGATCACGATTGAGATGTGTTGGCCCACAGCCTGTTCAGTGGTGAAACCGAAAAGCTGTTCTGCGGCAGCGTTCCAGCTTTGGATGATACCGTCCAATGACTTGCCGACGATCGCATCGTTTGACGATTCGACGATCGCTGCAAGCAGGCGCGCGGTATGAAGCTGGTTCGCTTTGTCGCGCTCAGCCAAACGATGCGCGGTTACGTCACGAAAGATCAGCACGCATCCCGAAACGTGTCCTTCTTCGTTACGAATCGGCGCTGCACTATCGTCAATCGGACATTCGGCGCCGTCTTTTTTGATCAGTATTGTGTGGTTCGCAAGCCCGACCACTATTCCTTGCCGCAACGCTCTCGTGGCCGGATTCTCGACCGGCTGGCGCGTGACTTCATTGACGATGTGAAACACGCGTTCGAGCGGCTGCTGGAGCGCCTCCTCGTGTGACCAACCTGTTAAGGCTTCTGCCACTTCGTTCATGTAGGTGATGCATCCGGCCGTGTCGGTAGTGATCACCGCATCTCCGATACTTCGTAGTGTGACTCTAAAAACTTCCTGCCGAGCGTGGGCGCGTGCTTGCGCCCGGCGCGCTGACTCCCCGATGAGGATGATTAGAGAACAGGTGAAAAGGTAGGCGATCAATCCAACGATGTCTGCAAAACGATCGAAATCTACTTTTCCTCGCGGCGGGATGAACAGGTAATGACAAGCGCCGTAACCGAGCAGTGCGACTGGAATCGCAAGGCGATACCCGCCAAGCCACACCGCAGCCGCAACAGCCCCGAAGAGCGTGACCAGCGGCAGCGCATCGCCCATGAGCGGGTCGAGCAGCCAGCGCACCAGCACAGCCGCCAGCAGTGCGCCAAATCCCAGAATGTAGTTTTTCAGCGAACTGCTCACCTTGGTCCTCGAATTTTTAGGGGGTGGAACGCGACGGCGACCGTAAGAACGAACCCGATCTTATCGTTGAAGATTGAGGGCTTCAATATGAGTTTACATTTTATTTGCAAACCTGCCTAACTTTTCCCTCGTACCATGTCTCTATACACAATGAACGACGTTTTGATCGAGACCGGGAGTAGCGATGAGCCGGACTGAGTCGCCTGACGAGCTGCTTGTGGTCGCGGCAATTCTCGGCAATTTGGAGGCGTTTGAAGAGCTCGTGATGCGTTACCGGCCGGCGGTGGTGCGATTGGCCCGGACAATCGTCGGCGCCGATCACGCGGAAGATGTCGCGCAGGATTCGCTGCTGCTTGCTTTCAAGGCACTGCCCGGTATCGAAGAGCCGCGCAAATTCGGCGCCTGGCTGTCGGCCATAACACGTCATCGAGCTTTGCGTTTCAGCAAGAGCGAAACAACGCACACGCAGAAGCGGGTGCCGTTGGACGAAGCGTTGCTGGAAAAGATCGAAGCCCTGGCGAGGCCGATCGCGGATAAAGAACGCGACGAAGCGATGATACAGGCTCTGGACAGTCTTCCCGCTGATTACGCGATGCCGTTGCGACTCCGCTTTCTCGACGAGATGCCACTCGATCGCATCGCCGCGTTTATGGGAGTTCCACTCTCGACCGTGAAGTGGAGGATTCATCACGGCAAGAAACTGTTGCGAGCGAAAGTTGACGAGTGTGAATAGTTTGACAGGATGACAGGATTTTCAGGATTGACAGGATGGGTTACCTATGGAGAGAGAGAAAGAGTTATTCAAGTTGATCAATGTGCTGCGACGCACTTCACGAATGGCGCTGCAATCGGAATGGACCGGCGGCGGGAAAGAGGATGCGGCAGCGTTTTGTACCGAGCAATACAATCGCGTGTTGGCGCGGTTGAAGGAGATGGATCCGGGCGTTGGCGTGATCTTTGAGCCGTTGCCGGCGGGCAGTTCGTTGACGGTAGTCGCGATGGCGTCGCGACAGCTCGGGGCTTATTACGAGGACGAGCTCGGACACGGAAAAGGGTTCGGCCCGCGCGCCTATGGTTTCGCGTTCGATTCGAGTAAGTTCAAGGAGTTTTGGGAGAAGTCGGCGCGCGAGTTTGAAGACATGGGCGATTTCATTCGCGAGAGTATCGACGAATGGTTGCGACACAAGAAGGAAGCGAGTCGTTCCGAGGCGAAGGAAGAGAAGACTTCATAAGAATCTCTCACGCAGCGGCGCAGCGGCGCAGCGAAGACGTAAAGATCGCACAGCACGCTTCGTTGCGTGTTGGCTGCGCCGCCGCGCCGCCGCGTGAGAATATCTTTATTTAAAGCGGGGAGTAGTTGACGCGAATCGTGGCCGGGAATGCTGAGATTCCTTCGCGCGTTAGGTTTGGACAGTTGCCGGCGGAGATCTCGCGCAGGTGTGGAAGACTAGCGAGCGCGGCGAGTCCGGCATCGGTGATCGCCTTGCAACCTTCAAACGAAAGTTCTTCAAGCGAACTCATGCGGCTCAAGATCTCGAGGGATCGATCGGTTATGCGTGTGTAGCCGCCGTGATACTTCTTCAAGTTGGGTAACGCTTGAATGTGCTCCGTCGCAACGTCTGTCGTGTCGCGGCAATACATAAGCACCAGTGATTCGAGTCCGTGGCAACGCCCGACGTGACGAAAACCCTCATCAGTAACGTCCATCGGCATCAGCTCCTTGAGCGCGGGAAAAGCCGGCAGCTTTGCAAGGGCATCGTCGTCAACAAACTTACAACTGAGGGCGAGTCCCTTCAATGCCGGCATTTCGGCGAGTGCAGTGAAACCATCACCCTTGAGATTGGGACACTCACGTCCCCAAATGTATTCAATCGACGCTGAGCGACTGAGACGTTTAAATCCCTCGTCAGTCGCAACTGTTCCCTGGGCCATTAACATACGAAGCTTTGGCAGCGCGCTGATGTGCTGCATAGCCTCGTCGTCGCAGATCTCGCCGGGACAACCGAAGAAACCAAGATTAGGCAAGACGGCGAGCGACTGAAGATCATCTCCGCTGAAGCCCGACGTGTGCCGGAAGAAACTGAAACCGAATAAGCCATCCAGTCCACGCAGGTTGTTGAGTCCGTCGCGTGTGATTGAGCCATCGATCAGGAGGTTTGTCGGTTCGGCACCGAAAGACATCAGGCCGTACTTAACTTCATCGCCGGACCACGTTTTGAAAGCAGGAAAGTCATGCAGCAGCGCGAGTCCGTCGTCAGTGACGTTGCGGCCTGTCCGGAATTTTCGCAGGTTTGGCTTTCCGGTGAGTGTCGCTATCGCGCCGTTGCCGGTTTGAGTGCCGAGCAGATTTACGTCCTCGAGTTGATCGCAGTGGCTGAGATTTGAGATGCCGTTGTCGGTGATTCCGCTTTGCCAGCAAATTTCGAAGACGCGCAACTCGCGTAAGTTTTGTAGTACTTCAAGACCACGATGCGTAATGCCGCCGCCGGGGTAATGATTGAGCCGGAGCTCACGTAGTTGCGGCATGTGCGCGAGATGCTGCAAGCCTCTGTCTGTGATCTGCGAGCCGCTGAGGTCCAAAGACGTTACGTGATCGAGTTGCGAGAGCTTCTCGAGATCGTCATCACTGATTTGATTCATGGCGTTGACGGTCGTCAATCCGAAGTCTCGAACAACCGCAAAAAGCTCTTCCCAGTCTTTGTTTGACATCGGCTGGCGAGGCTCGATGCTCTTGTGCGTCCAGTCGATGCGATAAAACGGTGGAGTGGTACTTAACACGATTGGGGTCGAATGCAGATCGGGTGGAGGTTCGTTGCTTGAACGTACGAACGTCGACCAGTCTTTGAAACCGTAGAGACGCGCGAAGAGTTGTTGGGCGTCGGCGAGCGTCAACACGTCGAATGTGTGTTGTTTGTAGCCCGGGAGAAACATCAACCGGTCGCGCACGAAGTGTCGAATCTGTTCGGCGGTGATGGAGCTGTGAAAAAGATTATTGAGACGCGCGACTGCCTCCGCGTCCGCTGAGTTGTACGCTGTGACGAGATCTTCGGCGAGACGAGCATGTTGATCGAGATTAACGGTCATTCGTTACCGGCCAGTTTGAGACAGGATGACAAGATTTACAGGATTAACAAGATCACCGTGCTTACTCAGCTCTGATCAGAAGTTACACGGCGACTCGAGCGCGGGCACTTTCGGCGGCACTCTGTCCACGAATTTGATTGATTGCCGGCGCAAGTCAGCCACGACGTCTTCAACCTGTTGAGGCGTCATGCCCAAGCCCGCGTGAAAGAAAACCCAGTCGATGTCTTCCTCGTACTTCCGCAACTCTTTCGCAGCGATCATTCCGTCGCGAATGAACCAGAGATTGAAATTGATCGACATCGTGTCTTCCGGATAATACTCACCACCATGCTCGGCAAATAATTTTCCATCGATGAAATAGGTGACTTTGCCGCCGACGACCTGAGTAACCAGCGTATGCCAGCCGCCCTTGTTGCCGTTATCCGTTTTGAACACGTTGTCTTTCTTCCAGTTGGGCTCGGGGCTAAACGTTTCCCACGTAGTTGAATAGAGCGTTGGACCATCGATGCCCCAGCCGCCGTTCGGCAGGTATTCCCAATCAAGCTCGCTGTAATCAAGATCCATCGGCGCTTTGAGCGGACTGATCGTGTAGAAGCTTTGCACGAGTTGATCGCCGTCGGGTCCGGAAATCGGAGCATCGGAGAAACGAACACGCGCCGCGTACGTGCCTTCAAGGAATTTGCGTTGGTGACAGATCTGCGTTTGCGTCGTGTTCGCAGGAGTGCCGTCTGTCGATGACGTCATGCGAAGGATCCGGTTCTTCGCGTTAGCCGGATCGTTGAGGAGCGTCACGTTTGTGTCCAGCCACTTTGCACCAGGCACGCCGGGCCAGCCGTCAACGGTGCGAACGATCCAGCCGTTCTTTTTGAGTTGCGCGTGGTTGGTGTAGCTGAAGTCGTCGAATAGTATCGGCGTTAAGCGGCGTGTGGTTTGTGCTGTGGCGGCGCTGAGCGTTACCGCGACCAGCAACACAATTACGCATGACGTTGCGATAAATGGTTTGTTCTTTGTGTGCATTTTTGTGCCTTTGTTAATCCTAATATCCTGCTAATTCTGTAAATCCTATCATCCTGTCAAATGTTTTCACTTAAACGGATTGCGCTGCGGTGGCTCTTCGTGATCGTCAATCGTATGCAATAGCCCACGCACGATCAGGTTCAACATCGGAATACGGTGACGTATCCACACGCGCATCGGATCGGGCCGCGCGCCGAGACGCGCTTTCGGCTCGAGCGCCGTGCGGCCGAGTGAAAGTCGTTTACATCCAAGCGCGATCGCATGGCCCACCACTGATTGAAGTAAACGAAAGTAGATCGGAATATCCTTGTTCGCTTTGCGATCGAAGCCGATGTAGTATCCCACCGCGGTTTCGCCGTCTTTGACCGTCGTCACAAACCCCAGCAGCTCGTCACCTCTTTTTAACACCGTGAAGCGAATGTCGTCACCGAGTCCCTCAGCGAGTGTCGGCAGAAACGAGACGGGCAACGTCACGAGCCTGAGCCGCGCGTTTTTGTGCGTCTGTAAATAGAGGGCATGGAGTTGTTCGGCACTACGCGCGATCTCGCCGGTGTCGATCTCTGCAACCGTGCAGCCGGCGGCATCCACTTCCTTCTCGATCTGTTTGGCTTGTTTGCGATATTTCGAGGTGAGACTCGCCATATAGTCGTCGTAACTTTTCCACGTGGGTGAGATATCGAGCACCATGTTGGGCTCGGTTTCGAGCTCCCGGTACGAGAACCGCGCGAGTGCCGTCGCGGCTGAAGCGTGCGTGTCGGGAATGTCTTTGACCATCACAAACGCTGTATCGCCGAACAGCTTGTCGACGCGACGCAGACGATAGATCGCTTCCGCGACAGCCGGCCAGAGTTGTTGCTGGTCCACGTTGGGTGCGAACGAGATGCCGTGCATGCCCCACGAAAGCAGGTTCCCGCAAACGAGCATCTTTTCTTCGTGACGGCTGACGGGATCGTTCGCCGTGGAGCTTTTTCGCAATCGTGCGATCGAAACAGTCACGCACTGAGCCGCAATCGCAGCGACCGGTTCTTTCTCACGGAAGATCAGCGCGTAACACTGTCGCAGGTTGTCAGGTCCTGCTTCCTCCAGCACGCGCAAATAACGCGGCGAGAAGAAAAGCGAATCCGGAGGCGTCACTCGTTGCCATTGTGCGTGGTTGAGATAGTCAATGCTGTCTGCGAGCGCGAAAGCAAAGCCGCTCGGCGTGTGACGTTCGCGATGATGATCGCGCAGGTGGCGTGCTTTGTTGACGAGTTTGTTGATGGGTTTAATAGTCGGCATGTTCGGCGAATAATATCCGCGTTTTCAATCCGCGTCACCCGCGTTTTTAAGTATTGACAATACAGACATGGTCGCCTACTATATCGGTGCGCGATATAGTTGAATAAAGATACGAGATGAATCTGTGAAGGTACCCACCCGCAGACCAGAGGAGTTTTTGCCCCTGACTCCGGCCATGTTCCACATTCTGCTGGCACTGGCTGACAAAGAGCGTCACGGCTATCACATCATGCGTGAAGTCGATGAGCGTACAGGGGGAAATGTAAAGCTCGGACCCGGCACACTCTACGGATCGATCAAGCGCATGATGGCTGATGGTCTGGTAGAGGAGCTCGAAGAACGTCCGGATCCGGAGTTAGACGACGAGCGCCGGCGGTATTATCGCCTGACGGATCTGGGCTTTCGCGTTGCCAGCGCTGAAGCGCAGCGTTTGGAACAGATGGTGAGATCTGCGCGAGCGAAGAAACTATTACCAAAAACCAAAGCAGGTTGATGAGCAAAAGTTTAACCAGGGATACGAGGTGCTTTCTATCGATCTACTCGGTCCTGCTGCGCGCTTATCCGAGAGAGTTCCGGCGCGAGTATGGATCGCAGATGGTCCTGCTGCTCCTTGATTGCCAGCGAAACGCCGGCACGACGCCGGCACGTACACGGTTATGGTTGCGCACTGTGTTTGATCTCATACGGACGGTGCCTTGTGAACATCTGGAAAAGCTAAGGAAGGAGAATAAGTTTATGCGTAATCTTCGCACTGACCTCTTCGCGATTGGCGGATGTGTATTAATAATCCTTGGTGCATTGCTGTTGTTGAACTACGGCAGGTCTCACCAGGTCTCCTCGATTCTTCTTTTCGGATACGTGCTCGATGCGATTGTGTTCACAGGACTGGTGGGAAACTTGATTGTGTTTCTATTGGCAAAGCTGACGAACTTAAGACCGCTGCGCATCGCGTTCTGGACATTCCTGATCGTGAGTGTCGTGCCGGTGATTGCCATCACCCTCATCGCCGGACCAACAAATCCGACCTTCAACGCCCCCAACGTCCTGATCGGTTACGTCGTCAGTTTCTTCTTCTGGTACGGCCTTCACCGCCTCTGGGCCCACAAGTTGAAGCCAGCCGAGACGACATAAGATCCTTCACGGATGAAGCCCCTTATCAACTGGCGACCCCCTGAACACTGGACGCGTATCACTACGATCGATATGCATACCGGTGGTGAGCCCCTGCGTGTCATCTTCGATGGCCTGCCGCCTGTCGAGGGTGAAACGGTGCTCGAGAAGCGGCGGTACTTTCGGGATCACTACGATCATTTGCGCACGGGTTTGATGTGGGAGCCACGCGGTCATGCCGATATGTATGGCGCCGTGATCACTCCATCTGCTGACGCCGACTTCGATGTGTTCTTCCTGCACAATGAAGGCTACAGCACGATGTGCGGGCACGCGATCATTGCCCTCACGAAACTCGTAATCGAAACACAGCTCGTTGACAAGCACGAGATCACTTTCAATGTGCCCGCCGGCAAGATCTTCGCGCGTGCTTCTGTTGTGGAAGGCAAAGTCACGGAATCATCGTTTCGCAATGTTCCGTCTTTACTTTACCTGCGCGACCAGCAGGTTGACGTCGATGGAATTAGCTCAGTCGAGTTTGATGTTGCTTATGGCGGCGCGTTCTATGCATTTGTCAACGCGGAGTCAGTCGGACTAGAACTCACGCCCGAACACTTCGACGACATCATCGATTACGGGCGACGAATCAAACGCGCGGTGATGAATCAGTTTCCGATCAAGCATCCGTTCGAAGAAGACTTGAGCTTCCTTTACGGCACGATCTTCACCGCACCAGCGCTCGATCCTGCACATCACAGTCGTAACGCCTGCATCTTCGCTGAAGGCGAACTCGATAGATCGGCAACCGGCAGCGGCGTGAGCGCGCGTGCGGCATTGCACTTCGCCAAAGGTGAGCTGAGTTTGAATGAGCGCGTGACGATCGAGAGTATTCTCGGAAGTACGATGTCAGTCGAGGTAGTTGAGGTGACGAAGTTTGGACCTTACGACGCCATCATTCCCGAAGTGAGCGGAACCGCATCAATCACCGGCCGCAATGAGTTCTACTTCGATCCCGAAGATCCGTTTCGAAAAGGATTCATCTTCCGATAACTTCATCTGTGCTTCTTGTGGACCTGTAAGATCTCGTAAGCGCGACCGCCGCGATCCGCAACGTCCTTGAAGAGGTAGAACTGCTGTTGTTTCCCGCTCGTTCGAATGATGAGCCGGTCGAAGAGCAGCCGTTTCTTGAACTCAATATCTTCAATCGTGCTTCGCTCAATCTGATGCTCGCGCCAGCGGAACATTCGCTTTGTCACAAACACCAGGTTGTCGTCATCGATCTGGAGATAGCCTACCGAGTGCCGCAGCCTCATACCTTTCCCGGCAGTACAACGAATCAAAAATCGTGGGCCGCGTGATCCCGCCTTGTTATCGAGTCGTTGCAAGATGTGCCCTGGAACGTCATCACTATCAACTGCAGGACCCGGCACGGCAACGACATCGCCCGGCACCGTAAACTCTGTACCAACCGCCGCCAACCGTCGACGTTGCCCGAAACTCTGCACGTACCGTTTCGCCAACAGATAAAACTTCTTCAGCAACGCCAGACTCGCGAGATATTCAACTCTCATCAGCCGG
>DASTTS010000192.1:0-3383 GCA_035760085.1 Pyrinomonadaceae bacterium | reverse complement strand
TTTCGACACTTGCGGAATTGACTTGAGCGTCTTCTCGATCAGGTCCGTGTACTCGTCCAGCTGGCGATAACTGTATTTCTCACCAGCGACTGCTTTCAGTTTTGCTTCGACTTCCTGCGGATCGCGGACGACAATCGGAGGCCAGGCGTCAGGATGAAACTCGGCCGACTGAAGTCGCTCAGCGATGAACTGCTGTACAAAACCGAGAACTTCCGGCTCGCTTTTATTGCTCGCACCGTCGAAACCGATGAAGCGATCGCCCTGGATCACGCGCATGTCGGTCGCGAAGTTTTTCTCTTTCACATAACCGAGAAACATCTCGATCGGCGTGTTCAGCAGGTGTGGCTGGATCGCGATCGGCGTGTTGAGCACGAGCGTGAATCGCGCAGACTTGTCGCCTTCCGCATTCGCACGGTCCTGTTCGATCGCGGTCTTGATTGCCTGCGCGCGTAGTGCGATGTCGGCGTCGTCAACTTTCGGAGTCGCTACAGTCAACATCAATGCTGCTGTGTCGCCGAAGTCTTTAATGAAGTTGATCGGTCCGGCGCCACTCGGCAGATCGCGAATGCCGTCGAGTCGCAACTTGATATCGTCAAACTCTTTGCCGGTCTCTTTGAGATTCTCATCGAGCTCGACGTAGATGACTGCAAGTCCGGTGCGTGAGATTGATTCGATCTTCGTGACCTTCGAGTTGGCAGCCATCTGCTCTTCGACTTTCTTGGTCACGAGTTGCTCGACCTTCTCCGCACTCGATCCGGGCCAGGGCACGAGCGCGACCGCCGTTCGCACCTGTACTTCCGGGTCTTTGCGCTGGGGCATGCTGAGGTAGCCATAAATGCCCCACAGGCAGGTAAGTATCAGCAGCACCCACGCCACTTGCCGTGTCTCCACGAAGAAGCGCGCGGTGTTGTGCTTGCCGTTGATGAGTTCTTGATCGGTCTTTCCATGGGACATGATTGCTGCTCCTCGTTTATCAATAAGTTGTTTGAATCAAAGAAATTCTCTCGCGGCGGCGCGGCGGCACAGCGGAAATCAGACGTTGCGCCGTGGCGCCGCTGCGTGAGAAAAACTCTTATGGCATCACCCGCACTTCTTCACCGTCAGCGAGTTGTGTTACACCGGTCGTGACGACGATCTCGCCGGGCTTCACTCCGCTCTTCACCACGACTGAATTGCCGTATGACTCACCGAGCTCTACGTACCGGAAGCGCGCGACGTGCTTGCCGCCCGCGTCTTCAACTACGAGCACCGAATAACCATTCGCATTCGCTTTCGATCGAGTGACCGACGTCAAAGGAACAACCGGAACCTCCGCAGACGCACCCGTTTCATTCACATTCATCGACGCGATCATTCCGGGCTTCAACAAACCTTCCGCATTCGGAATCGTGACTTCCACGTCGAAAACGCGGCTGCTCGAATCCGCTGCGGGCGCGATGCGCGAGATGTGTCCCGTAAACTCGGTCCCAGGCACTGCATCCGTAGTCATCGTCAGCGTGTCGCCGATCTTGAAGTTCTGGAGTGCCAGATCAGGTACACCGAAAGCGGCTTTTACTGAGCTCACATCGGCCAGCACGAACGCCGGCGTACCCGTGGAAACAAGCTGACCTACCTCGATCTTTCTCTCGATAACCACTGCACTGAGCGGCGCGCGTAACTGTGCATCACCAAGCGGAATGCTCGCGGTGTAAACTACGGCCTCGGTCGTCTTCAATCGCGACTCCGCAGCACCGATCTGAAACCGCGCCGTGTTCACCTTCGCTTCCGCAACTGCAAGCTGAGCCTTCGCGGCTTCAAACTTCGCTTTGCTGACGTCAAACCGTTCCTTCGCCGCGTCGTAGTCAGGCTTCGTAATGCTCTGCGTCGCAAACAACGCTTCGGCTCTTTCGAAATCCAGCCTCGCTCGTGTCAGCGCGGCTTCTGAATCCTTTAACTGCGCGCGACTCGTCTCGACAGCAGTGATCGCTTCTTTCAGTTGCGCGTTGTTCGTGTCGACTGTCGAGCGCGCTTCTCCGGCCTGTGACCGCGCTTCGTTTACTTTCGCGGCGTAATCACTCTGTCGCAGTTGGGCCAGCACTGTTCCCTTCGACACGATGTCGCCCGCCTGAATGTGACGGCCTTCCGCACCCTTGATCGTCTCCACGTAACCACCGACCTTGAATGAAACTTCAACTTGCGAGCTCGGCCTGATGCTTGCCGAATAGCGGACACTCGTCGTGCCGGTATGCGTCTCAACCGTCTTCACTTTGACGGGCTTGACTGTTTTCTCCTGCGCCTTCGTTTTGCAGCCTATCGTCAAAGCGATAAGCGCCAGACCGGTAATGATGATTGCTACTTGTTTGGTGTTCATTTCTCTTCTCCTATCGCCTTTTCGAAATCTGCTTTTGCCGTCCAGAACGCGAGTAAAGCTTTCTGGTAGTCGTAATCTGAATTTGCCAAGACTGTTTGCGCCTGAAGCACGTCCTTCAGTAGCACTGCATCGAGGCGGTACTTGTAAGTAACCAATTGCACGTTCGCGCGCGCCTGTGTTTGCGAGAGCTTCGCGACTTTCAACAACTGGCGACTCTCCTGCATCTGACGAAATCGCGTGTTCACTTCCATCACTATCTGGCTCTCAACATCGGCCAGCGAGTTATTAGCTTCGGTGACGCTCTTCTCGCGCTCGGCAAGCTCGTGTTTTTTGCGTCCCCAATCGAAGACTTCCCATTCGACCTGGACGCCGATGCCGCTCAAGCTGCGCGGAACAAAATTCGAATAGCTGAATGTGGTCGCGTAGTTGACGGTCAAACTCACATCGGGGATGAATTCTGACTTCTTGATGCGCTTGTCGAGTTTTGCCTGCTCGATGCGTAGCTTCGCTTCACGAAGCTCAGGACGATTCGCGAGTGCACGCTCACGTGCGCTGATGAGATCTGTTTCGCGCATGACCGCCAAAGCTGTTTCATCAGCACTGCTCACAGCGAACTCGGTGCGCACGTCGCGTCCCAGCAGGTGGTTGAGTTGTTCTTTCTGGCCCAGCAACTGGTTTTGAATCGTCATCAGCTCGTACTCGGCTTTTGCGAAACGAGTCTGAACATCCATGTGCTCGGTCTTGAGCACGACTTGCTGGACCACGTACTCACCAGTGACGCGGTCGAGTTCGCGATAGAGCTTGATGTTTGCCTCGGCGGCCTGCGCGGCGCCTTGCGATTGCAGGATCGCGTAATAGGCGCGCTTGACTTCATTCACGAGCGCCTGCTCGGTGGCGCTAAGTTGCGCACGCGAGATCTCGCTCGACATTTCCTGTTGTTTGATTTGAAGCTTGATACGATGAAGCTGCGACAACGGCTGCTGGAGCTGGCCCACGATCGC
The DNA here is from genome assembly GCA_035760085.1 of Pyrinomonadaceae bacterium. Taxonomy (GTDB): domain Bacteria; phylum Acidobacteriota; class Blastocatellia; order Pyrinomonadales; family Pyrinomonadaceae; genus PSRF01. The sequence goes on along the minus strand of DASTTS010000192.1, from coordinate 32 downwards.
GGCGGTCGGGTTCGTTGAAGAAGTAATTACGG
>DASTTS010000191.1:0-5468 GCA_035760085.1 Pyrinomonadaceae bacterium | reverse complement strand
GACACGAAGCTTCAACTCCGCATCGTCCAAACGCACGAGCATCTGACCGCGTCTCACGTAACTACCGATATCGACACCAACTGCGACGACCTTGCCGGAAGTTTGCGGCGCGACATCCGTTTGCTGATCGCCTGCGAGACTACCGGTCGCTTCAAAGAACTTCGGCAGGTCACGTTTAATCGCAGCCGCAGTCGTCACCTCAATCGCGACTGGTTCTGCGTTTGCGGCCGTTTCAACTTTGCGAACATTTGCTTTCGAGCCACCACACGACGCCACAAAGGCTCCGACAGCGACGAGCAGTAGCGACACGAGCACAAGTTTTAATTTCCCGTTGAATCGCATCTCTCTTAACTATTCCTCAGACTGTGTTTTCGCAGCCGGCGTAGTAATTCCCTTCAAGAGAATGTCGGTAAAATACTGGGCGGCGCCTTCATTCGAGATGTTCAGCAAGCGCCGGTCGGGATCCCAGAGATTGTTGTTGAGCGAGTGGTGCATCACCATGCCGATGAAGCAGCGCACGACGATCGCCGGATCGATCTGGATGAATGCGCCATCGCGTTGCCGTTCACGAATGTAGCTGCCGAGAAAGTCGTAAACGTGCCGCACGATTTGATCGAAGAACATCTGCGACAGCTCGTGCTTTTCGAGGGCTGAGTAAAGCAGCAAACGCTGAAACTGCGGATCCTTTTCGTGATGATCCAATGCGCCGAGTGCGAGCGACTCGAAGACGGCGCGATCGTCTTTGCGCTGCATCGGATCGGCCGCTGTCTCGGCGGGGTCAAAACGGCCGCTCGCGCAGGCTTTGTGATCGAGAATGGCGGAGTAGAGCTCTTGTTTGGTGGCGAAGTGTCGAAACACCATCGCCTCGGAGACTCCCGCTGCCTGTGCAATTTCCTTGGTGGTAGTGCCGCGAAAGCCTTTCTGTGAAAACAGGCTCACGGCCACGGCGAGAATCTGGAGCCGCCGCTCTTCTCCCGCCATTCGGGGGCTTCCAGCGACCCCTTCCACTGTCATCGGCTTACTCAATGCTGTTTATTCCTCTCCCACGTGTAAAGTAAGTACTTACTTACCATCGAACCGTCTTTGATGTCAAGAATTTAGGAAAAGCTGCCACGGTTTACTGAGGTTGTGGACGGATTTATGCACGGTTGTATTCTTTCGCAACAAGTTGCGCGCAGAAATGCCACCTTTTCCGAGCATTCTGTCGGCACAAATCTTGCTCCATTCTGCAGCTAGCCCAAATTCTATTTCGTGATCTGAAAAGGAGTATTCCGCTATGCCAGAAAATGGAAGCATCAACGACCCAACCACCGGAGCAACAGGTACAACAGGTACGACCGGGACAACTGGAACCGGAACCGCAACCGCACTATCACAAACAGCTCATGACTACGGTCAGAAGATCTCTGAAGTCGCGGCGCAAGCAAAAGACTACGTGAGTGACAAAGTCTCAGTCGTCGGCGACAAGTTCAAAGAACTACAAAACGCAGATCTCGGCGAGCTCGCAGAGAACGCGAAGCAATATGCACGACAAAAACCAGGCCAGGCACTTCTGATCTCAGCAGCAGCGGGTCTCTTACTCGGTTTGATCATTCGGGGCCGGCGCTAAGCCGGTCGCGAACACACGGACAGGGGGTGAAACCATCATGGCGGCAACGAAACAAAGTCTGACTAGAGCTGATGGAAGGCCGGACGAGCTGGCCATACGCAACGACAATGAGAGTTTGCCGAATCTCTTTAGTCGTCTTGGCGATGACGTAATGCAGCTCTTCAATTCTCAGCTAGCGTTGTTCAAAGTGGAGATCAAGGAGGAGGCAAACAGCTACGCTCGTGGGATCACCATGATCGCGATTGGCGCCGTGATCGCAACCGTTGGCTTTGCTCTTCTCAATGTGGCGATCGCTTTCGCGGTCTCGACTCTGTTCGCGCAGGCGAATTTCAGCCAGCCGGCCAGTTACGCTCTCGGTTTTGTAGTGACTGGCGGCTTTTATCTGTTGGTGGGCGCGATAGTCGTGATGCTCATGAAGAACCGGCTCGCCAAACAGGACCTCGTACCCCAGAGAACAGTTCAAGAACTGAGAAAGGATAAGCAATGGCTGAAGAACGAACTTTAGGACTGGCTCGCGCGCAGGAGGAAATGACGTCGGAGGAGCCTTCCAAGGAAGAACTTCAGCGTCGTATGGGCCAGGCGCGCGATTCGATCACAAATACAGTATCGGAGATAAAAGAAACTGTGGCGAATCAAGTTCAGGCAGTTAAAGACACTCTCGATTGGCGGGAACAGTTTAAGAAGCGGCCGGTGGTGTGGAGCGCTGCGGCGTTGGGCGCGGGCTTCTGCACCGGTTACTGCATTGCGAACTATGTGAAAGGCGACAGCGAGTATCACTCGGCAATCGATCGCTACGGCGAGGAGTCGAGAAACTATGCATCGCAGGGACTCGTGAGCAGCGCCGCGATGGCTGCTCCCAGCGCGCTGCATACGAAACATGGAAACGGCACGCACGACTCTGGACCAAACTTATTCCAGAAGCTGACCAACACACCGGCCTTCGAGCGAGTGCGCAACGAGGCCGGAAATGTTGGCGACACTGTTGTGCAGGAGCTTTCGAAGGTTGCGAAAACTGTCGTGCTACCGGCGCTGATCACTTCGCTGCGAAACTTCATCGGGGATCATCTTCCCAACGCAGAAAAGCAATCCACCAGTTACCAACCCTCGCTCGAACGCAACCCGAGCTAATTTTTAGCCGCGGATTTACACAGAAGATCCGCGGCTAAACTTTGCTTTTTTATCCACGCGGGATAGACTCTCCCGCACTATGCCCATCAATCTGAAGAATCCAAAAATCGGAATCCTCGTCCTCCTGCTTCTCGCATCGTTTACAACAGCAACAGCACAGGGGGAGTTGTTGCCGGAGAAAGATCTAGATCGCCAACGCGCTTTTCAACTTTACCAGGGTGGGAAGTACCCCGAGGCTTTGCCTTACTTCGAACAGCTGGCGCTGAAATACCCCGACGATCCTGCCGTCATCGAAACTCTCGGAATGCTCGTGTTCACGCAGAGCGCTTACCTCAAAACTCCGGAGGAGCGTAAGTCGGCCCGCAAGCGAGGCCGGGCGCTGCTGGTGCAAGCACAGAAACTCGGCGCCAACAGTACGATGTTGAAAGCGCTGGTTGAAGGTATCCCACCAGACGGTGGCGAAGACGGCAGCTTCTCGGCTAAGAAAGAAGTCGACGAGGCAATGCACGAAGGCGAAGCCGCCTTTGCCAAAGGCGACTTCCCGAAAGCGATCGAGATGTACCAGCGCGCGCTGCTGCTCGATCCGAAACTCTACGAAGCCGCTCTCTTCACGGGCGATGTTTACTACAAGACCGCCGATCAGGTAAAAGCCGGCGAATGGTTCGCGCGCGCCGTCGCAATCAATCCGGATCGTGAAACTGCTTATCGCTACTGGGGCGACTCGCTCATGAAGCAGGGCAAGGTCACAGAAGCAGGTGAGAAGTTTGTCGAAGCTTACATCGCCGAGCCTTACAACCGTCTCGCGCGCGCAGGCTTTGTGAACTGGGGAGAGAAAGTCCACGTGGCGCTCGCACACCCGCGTGTAGAACTTCCTACGAACGTCACCTCAAAGAAGGAAGGTGAGGCGACTCTTACTATCGATCCAAATTTGTTCGGTAAAGATAAGAGCGGCTCAGCAGTCGCCTGGATGACTTACGGACTCACTCGCGCCAGTTGGCAGGAAGAGTTTGCCAAGCAGTATCCGAATGAAAAGGCGTACCGGCATAGTTTGAAAGAAGAAGCTTCGGCTATGCGCTCGGCCCTGAAAGTGGTGAGCGAGCTGAAACCCGCCGACGCAAATAAGATCGACGCGTCGCTGCAAGTAATCAAGAAGCTCGAAAAAGAAGGATTGTTGGAGGCTTTTATTCTGCTCGCGCTTCCTGACCAGGGAATCGCAACCGATTTTCCGGCCTACCGCAAAAGCAACGTCGAAGACCTTCGCCGTTACGTCAAGCAATACGTAATGACCGGCGGCGGAAATCAAAAATAAATCGTGTAATCCGCGGTTAATTAACCACGGATTACACGGATGTTATTACCTCGATTTTCGCGGAAGCTTTTCATCACGCATGGCAGTCTGGTAAACAAACGCCGCCATGATCGTCGCTGCCTGCTTCATATCGTCGGCTTGAATACGATCGAACACGTCCTGGTTGGAGTGGTGTGTGCGCGTGTCGTATTCGATCTCGTCCTGAATAAACTGGAAGCCCGGTAAACCAATCCCGTCAAACGAAAGATGGTCCGTGCCGCCGGTGTTCGCGATCGAGAGCGTGGTTGCGCCGAGATCCCGGAACGGTGCCAGCCATTGACGGAAGAGTGAACGAATACCTTCGTTGCCTTGCAGGTAAACGCCGCGAATCTTGCCGGTGCCGTTGTCGAGATTGAAATAGCCGCTCAGCTTGTCGTACTCCGCCTTCTTGACGAGTGTTGGACCAGCCGCGGCACCGTTTCCATTTCCGTTGCCGCCGCCCATTCCATTGTTGACGCCACCCGTTGAAGGTGCGGCGGACGTCGCCGGATTTTGCATCGTGCCGAAGTGTTCGGCAACGTAAGCGCGAGAGCCGAGCAGTCCCTGTTCTTCACCACTCCACAACGCGATGCGAATCGTGCGACGCGGTTTGAGACCAAGCGCCTGGATGATTCGCACGGCTTCCATCGCGACGGCACAGCCGGCGGCGTTGTCAGTAGCGCCGGTGCCCGAGTGCCACGAATCCATGTGACCACCGAGCATCACGATCTCGTCTTTGAGATCGGTGCCGGGAATCTCAGCGATCGTGTTGTAGCCCATGAGATCAGTATCCTGCCACGCGACTGCGAGATCGACGTTCATCTTCACAGGCTCGCCGGCCTGCAACATGCGCACGATGCGGTTGTAATGCTCAATGGCAACGACGAGTTGTGGCGTCACTTTGGGCGCGCTCTTGTCGTACGGCGGTGTGCCGCGACCGGCGGGTGCAGTTGCGTTGGGATCACGTGGTGGTTGTGGAACCTGTGCTGACTGCACGAACATCGTGCCACCATCGCCGCGGCCCGGATCGATCAGCAGTGCCGCGCCTTCCGACTGGAAGAAGCGCAACTTTGCACTCGCCAATTCTTGTGCGGCGCGGAATTGCGGATTGCCCGCGAAATTTCGATTGCCGCCGGGACGCGGCTCGGGCGCGTCGGCGAGTGTCAACAACTCTTTCTCGTTCAAGCGCGTGCCGAGTGCCTCGAAGTGCGCGGCAACGTCGCGAGTGGGCGCGGTCAAAACGATCTTGCCGTTGAGCTTGCCCTTGAACTTCTCGAAGTCTGCTTCGGTTTTCGCGTCGAAGTAAACGACGTCAGCCGTGAGGGGACTCGCGAGGCCTGGCGACCATGCTTTCGGATACGCGATCAAAGGAATCGCCGTCGGCTCAGTCACCTGCGCGGAGAA
>DASTTS010000190.1:0-2492 GCA_035760085.1 Pyrinomonadaceae bacterium | reverse complement strand
GTAAAGAGCTCCTGGCGGCGACGATTGTACGCAGCCTGAGCGTCTTCACCCTTGCGTTGAATCTCTTTCTTCAACTGGTCCAGTTGATCGATCTTGGCCTGCAACGCGCGTTGATCTACGGGCGCGCCCGCCGGTGCTTCGCGCAATTTGTTGATTTCGGATTCGAGCGTCTGTGCGCGTGTTTGCATCTGCGTGAGCTCGTCCTTGATCTTTTGAAACTCGGCGTTCAGCTTTGTTACCACGCTGTTGAATTTCGCGATCCCGGTTTTTTGATCGAGGAAGAGATCCGTGTAGATGATGGCCATCTTACTCATCGGCAACTGCACCGTTGCGGCAGGAGCTGTCGCTGCGGGTGCAGTGGCTGTCGGAGTCGGAGTGGGCTGCGCGGCCGGACGACCTGCGGGCTGCTGGGCACTGGCTAGTGCGGCAAAGGCCGCGACGAGCAATGCGCTAACTGGAAACAGGTGATGTCTGATCATGATGTTTTTTAATAGGTCCTATATGTCCTATAGGACCTATTACACCGAAACCCGCTGCTATGGCTGCGTCACTGACGCAGTTGCCGGGTTCTTGCTGTTGAAATCAGTGATGAAGGCACGAGTGATATCGATGCTGTCAGCAGCATAAACCACCGGCACCTGGCTGCCATCAACAATCACAGTGATACCGCGCGCCTTGGCAAACGCTTCGAGCGCTTTGCCGATGTCCTGCTGCAACGGCGTAAAGATCTCCGCCCGGCGCTTGGAGTAAGCAGCCTCCGCATCCTCGCCCTTGCGCTTGAACTCGGTGGTCATCGCTGCGAGCTGGTCTCTCTTTGTCCGGATAGCATTTGGATCTGCGACGTTCTGAGTATCTTCAATTTCTTTGGTCAGAGTGTTGATCTTGGTCTGCAAGGCTTGCAGCTCAGCCTGGCGCGGCTGAAACTCACGATTCAGCGTACCGAGCAAGCTGTTGAACCTGGCGATACCGTTTTTCGGATCGAGAAAAGCGTCCGAATAGATCATAGCCATTTTGCTGTCCGGGACGGCCACGTTTTGCTGTGGCGCCGCTGCCGGCGGGGCTGCGGGCGTCGCGGGTTTCTGTTGTGCTGACACGCAAAAAGCAGCAACCGTCAGCACGGCAACCGCAGCGGAAAAACGAACTATCTTCATAACTTTCTTGTGGTACTCCTTAAAGTTGAGGGCGATTGGACAAAGCCTTTAGTTGTTCATCCAGCCACCAATGGTTGGCTCAGGCGATCAGAAAGTGCGCCCGACACTAAAGCGTATGACTCTCTTTTTTTCGTTAAAGAAGAACGGAAACCCGTCAATGAATTGGTTTGGCCGGGCATTTGGATTATACGCAAAGATTAAACGAAACGGTACATTGATGACGGGGACCTGAACACGGACCTCCATACCCAAACTCGACCGGTAATCGCCGATTCCGTCAAACAACGCCTCGGATAGCTTCACGACGCTATTCGTCTGAGCCTGGCCGCGCAGGAAGACCTGTTGGAAACCGGGAGGCAGCAAGGTGAACGGATCGGGCGGATCGAGTCTCTGCGCCGCTTCCAGCTCAGCCACCGTCACGATGCGATTGTCGCGAGAGACAAGACTGAAGGACGAACTAGACGCAAGGTTGTTGTTATTACAAAGCGCCAGCGAGCTCAGGCTGATCGGTACGGGAAGCGGAATTCCGTTCGACACAAACCGCGCACAGTTGATCACACCAACCGTCCCAAGAAATGGCTGGTCATCCAAAAACTCACTAGAGAACGACTGATCGCTCTTGGACCTGAGATTGAACGCCGAGCCGATATCTGCGAAACCCGCGAGGGTAACAGTGTCGCCGATGATCGGAATGCGGTACTCGAAGTTGCCGAGGATCTGCGTGTCGCCGCCGACTGAAGTGAACGAGCGCGGCAGTTGTGCGATGTTGCTGCCGCTCGTACCAGTGAAAACACCGATTGAAGCAGCCGACTGCGGAAAACCTGGAACCGGAGTGGGCGTGCCGATCGGGTTTGTAGCAACCACAACGTTCTGAGACGTGATGAACGTATCAACCGGAGCGATCGGACTGATCGAGCGAACGTTGTAACCACGAATCGTAAATTCGTCGCCAAGGAAGAAGCGCTCGAAGATCGGAACACCGTCGACAAACGCCAGCGAGTTTGCCTCCCGCACTTTTGCCGTGGTGGCGAAACTGCCTACGGTTCCGGCGATGATGCGGAAGCCGAAGACTTCCGGATGCTGCGACTTCTTACGTCGCATCGGGAAAAACTGCGTGTAAGAGAGCGTCGGCTGGTACGTGCGTACGTCGCCGCCCAATCCCGCCACTGCGAGTGCGGCCGAAAGCTCGCGGCCCGAAGTTGGATCGACGCTCGCGTTGCGCGTGTCGTAACTGAACGTCAGCGTGCCGCGGCTCGTCAGAATGTTTGGCTGACGATAGACCACCGGAATGAACGACTGTGCATTATTCGGGTCGGCGTTAGCCTCGGGATCCTTCACGCT
>DASTTS010000189.1:0-6487 GCA_035760085.1 Pyrinomonadaceae bacterium | reverse complement strand
CGAGATGCGAGATAATCGTTGACGGTAACAACGTGAACGCCGCCGCGGCCCGTCAGTGCATTCAAGTAAGAAGGCAGTGTGGCGACGAGTGTTTTGCCCTCGCCCGTGCGCATTTCAGCGATTTTGCCCTGGTGCAGAACGATGCCGCCGATCATCTGCACGTCGAAGTGACGCATGCCAGTCGTGCGCACGCTGGCCTCGCGAACAATCGCGAAAGCCTCCGGCAAAATCTCGTCGAGCGCAGCGCGTTCGCGTCGCTTGCGTTCTTCTTTGTCAGTCGTGTCGCCGACTGCGTTTTTCACGCGCTCTTTGAAAGTCGCGGTGCGCGCGCGCAGCTCGTCGTCAGAAAGAGCCTGCACTGCTGGCTCAAGTGCGTTGATTTGTTCGACCATCGGCTGGATAGATTTCAAAAACCGCTGGTTGCTGCTGCCAAAAACCTTAGTAAGGAATTTATCGAAACTCATAGCTTTGCTAGTGTAATCAATCAGTAATGATCTGTGAATCGGTGGCTTAAACGCCTGGCTTAAGTTGTTTGTTAATCATGTCGACGACGGTTTGTCGTGGCATTGAGAAGTTGACCGCAACCTTCTTGCCGTCGGGAGTAGCAGTCGAATTCTTCATCAACTCGGCTTCGTCTTTTCCTGCGCGCGACCACGCGCCGAGGGCGAGCATATTGTTGAAATCCCGCGCCAGCTTTTCGGCACTTCCCGGCGACGACGCCTCAGATTCAACGGAAGCAAGCACGTCCTTCGGTCCCTGCTTGATCGTGATCCTCACGGTCGCGTTCGGATTGTCCTTGCTGATCGGCTGTAGAAAAATCAACAATCCGCTGTCGTTCAAGGCCGTCACCATCTGGCTAAACAGGCCTTGAAGAACCTCGTCACCTTCCTTCTTGATAAAGCGCGCGTTTACAAATTTCGCTTTGTCATCCAGCTCGGCTTCGATGACGATTTCGAACGGCTTGTTCAAATCGAGCTTGCCTTCATTCTTCAAGTCGTTCATATGAGCCGCGAGGTCTTTCAGCGGCTTCTTGTTGATCTCGTTTTCTTCGGGCAGTGGGATCTTGTTCTGCTCGGCGGTTTTTTCGAGCTCTTTCTGAGCTTCTTCCGGCGTTAGCGGCGAAGGTGAAACACTCGCTTGCGCAACAGCCGCAGTTGAAGGCGACGCTGAAGCGCCTGGACTCGCACTCGCAGAAGCACTCGGCGCCGGACTCGATAACGGGCTCGGCGACGGCGAGGCCTCAGGAGCCACTTTCGCTTCTTTACTTGCCTGCGAGATTATCTTCGGCGCGAAAGGATCTGGAGTTGGTGTTTGTCCGGGAACTTGTCCTGCGGCGAGTTGCGACTCAAACGTAAAGTAACCATCGGGATAACGAAACTTCTCGCTCAACTGAACCATTTGCACTTCGTCGCGAATCCGTGTTGCTTCGTAATCCCTGTCAACAAACTTGGTGCTCGCGATAATGGCGGCGATGTTGAGGGTGTCGCGAAACGCGGGAACATAAATCACCATCCACAAAAACACCAGATGCAGGACGAGCGAAGCCCCGGCGAGCTTTGCTAAGACCTGCCACCGCGGCTCGCGATTTACTTCAAACTTCTCGAACAATTCCATCCCGATTTAACCCGTAAATCCCCTCAATCCTGTCCTGGCTTAGACGCCATTGTAACTCTCAAGGTTCGCGTTAGCACTTCGCAGGCCACACTTGCAAAGTTAGAATGACTTCGTGCGCCGAAATACCCGAAAAAACTGGGACAAACGACGGTCGCGTAATCGCCGGCCTCCCGAAAAATCTGCCGGCCAGCGCGACCATGAGGCAAACGAACGAGCCACACGCATTGTTTCACCGTCGCGGCAGACCAAACGTCTGCTCGAAGGCATCGGCACACCTCGTAAGACGCCTTTCAAGCCCGATCCGTTTCAACTTGAGGCACTCGCGGCGTTGGAATACGAAGACGTGCTGGTCACGGCACCGACAGGCAGCGGCAAAACGTGGATTGCGCGCGAGGAAATCCGGCGGCTTCTGAATAGTGGACGGCGCGCGTGGTACACGTCGCCATTGAAAGCACTCACAAACTCTAAATACCACGAATTCATTGACGAATTTGGGGCTGACAAAGTCGGAATACTGACAGGCGACCGTAAGGAAAACGGCGACGCGCCGTTGATCGTCGGCACGACTGAGATCTACCGGAATCAGCTTTTCGATTCGTTGCGTGGTGGAAATGAAGTCACAGCGGACCTCGTGGTGTTGGACGAGGCGCACTACCTCGCGGACGAGGAGCGCGGGCACGTTTGGGAAGAGGCGATTATCTTGACGCCGCCACGCATCCGGTTGTTGTTGTTGTCGGCGACGATCGGGAATGCGCACGAGTTTGCGTTATGGCTCGAAGAGATTCGCGGCGTTCGATGTGGCGTGATCACAGGACCATTGAAGCGGCCAGTGCCGTTGCGCTCAGCGGTGCTGCTACCGGATAAGCGACTGATACCTCTGTTGGATGAAAAGGGAAGTTTAAATGCTGAAATCCTTCAGATGATCGAAAGGGAAAGAGAAAGGTAGACAGGATTACAGAATTAACAGGATGAAATTACGGATGCCGGAGATGCCGTCAGCCACATTGCTGGCGGCGCTCGAGGGTTACAACTTGCTCCCCGCGATCGTGTTTTTGCCGACACGACGCCGCTGCGATCAGGCCGCGTCCGAGGCCGCACTCACGCGTCGCGATCCGAACGACACCCGCCGCGATGCGCGACGCGATTTTATGCGCGCGTTCGTCGACCAGCATCCCGAAGTGCGCGGGCACCGACACTGGGACACGATCATTCGCGGCGGCGTCGCGTCGCACCACGCCGGACACATTCCTGCCTGGAAACTGGTGATCGAAAAATTGATGAGCGCCGGGCTATTGGATGCCATATTCGCTACGGCGACGGTGGCCGCGGGAGTCGACTTTCCCGCACGCAGCGTTGTGCTCACTGGCGCCGATGCGCGCACCGGCAGTGGCTGGCGTGCTCTTTCCCCTTCGGAAATGCAGCAAATGACCGGACGTGCCGGACGTCGTGGTCGCGACAACGTCGGCTTCGTGATCGCCGCTCCGGGCCAGCATCAGGATCCAAAACTCATCGCACAACTACTGAAAGCGCCACCCAATCCACTTGTAAGCCAATTTCGCGCGACGTACACAACACTTCTCAACCTCCTCGACGCTTACGGCAGTTTTACTTCAGTGCGCGAGATCGCTGAACGCAGTTTCGCCTATCGCGACTTCGCCCGGCAGATGGCCCAACTGGAACGGAGTCGCAGCGAAAGCGAAGAAAAGATTCACGAAGCATTGCGCGAGGCGGCTTGCGATATTCCGATGTCGGCAGTGCTTGGTCTCGAGCGACTCCTCGGCGCACGTGCGCGTCTACAGGAAGCAAAACCGCAAACACGCGCGGAAGTATTTCATCGCTGGCTGAATGAGATGGTGAAGCCGGGTCGCGTCGTGGGTGTTGGCCGGTCGGGTCGTCGGCTCGTGATGGTGACGGAAAAGCGCGACGGAAATGTACGTGGCTTTCGTGAAGACGGCCGTCACGCGAGCTTTCCTCAGGAACGAATCGGGCGCGTTTATGCGCCGGTTTATCGTTTGAAAGAAGAAGAGATCGAGCGCGCATTTGATGAGATTCGCAAACGCGGGCCCGAGCTTACGATTCCCGAGCCCCGCCTGCGCGACGCTGATGCAGAAGAAATTGACGCGCTCAAGATCATCGATGATTCGATCGACAACCTTCTTCCGGAAAATACGAACAAGCAACGCTGCACTGACGTTCTCTGGAACCTCTTCACCACTGCTGAAGACTACGAACGCGCGTCTCGTCGCATCGACGCCCTGCGCGACGAAGTATGGCTGCCGTTTGAACAACGCGCGAAAGTGCTGGCGATATTTGGTTATCTCGATTACGACGCGGAGAAAGTCACGGAGCGCGGACGCTGGCTCGCAGATCTGCACATCGATCGGCCGTTGCTCGTCGGCGAGGCCCTCGAAGCTCGTCTCTTCAATTCACTCGAGCCAAAACAACTCGCAGGCATCATGGCGGCGCTGACGGCCGACGAAGATCGCGACTATGGTGAAAATGAGTTAGATGATGACATTTGGACCGCGCTCGCTCGCTTCGAAGACGTCCGGTTCAAAGTCTCTGCCGAAGAATGGAAACACGGGCTCGAGCCTGCGCCTGAGTTGAATTCCTCCGCCGCAGGTGCCGCAGTGCGTTGGGCCGGCGGCATGAACTGGTCCGACATCGTTCGTGAGACACGCGCCGAAGAAGGCGATCTGTTCCGCATGTTTTCGCGAACCGGCGAAGCGCTGTTACAGATAGCGGGCCTGCGTCGCAGCCATCCGGAAGCTGCAAATATGGCATGGACCGTCGCTGAAATGGTGTTGCGTGAGCCAATCCGATAGGATGCACCTATAAATACATATCAAAAAAGAGAGGAATTTTTCATGTCTAGTTCTTCCGCAGCCCAGCAACCATCTCCACAATTGTTCTTCCATACCATCAATGCGTACCAGCGCACTGAGGTTTTGAAGGCAGCTATCGAGCTCGAAGTCTTCACCGCGATCGGCGAAGGCAACACGACCGTGGCCGAGATCGCGAAGCGATGCCAGACTTCCGAAAAAGGAATGCGCGTTCTCTGCGACTACCTCACACTCATGGAAATGCTCACCAAGCAGGATAATCACTATGCGCTCACACTCGACTCTTCAGTGTTTCTCGACAAACGTTCTCCCGCGTATCTCGGCGGCACCACCGAGTTTCTTTCGTCGCCGATGTTGACCCAGGGCCTTTATCGCATCGCGGATGCAGTGCGTAAAGGCGGCACCGCGATGGAAAACGACGGCACGATTGGACCAGAGAACCCGGTGTGGGTGAAGTTCGCCCGCGCGATGGCTCCGATGATGGGAATGGCGGCCCAATTGATGGCGAAGCTCGCCGATCCCGCTGCCGATCGTAAACTCAAGATCCTCGACATTGCCGCCGGTCACGGTATGTTCGGCATTGCCTTCGCCACACAGAATCAACAAGCCGAGATCACGGCGCTCGATTGGAAGCCGGTGCTTGAAGTCGCAAAAGAGAATGCGCAAAAGGCAGGCATTGCCGATCGATATCACACGATCGAGGGCAGTGCTTTCGATGTCGAGTTTGGCAGTGGTTACGATCTGGTTTTGTTGACCAACTTCCTACATCACTTTGATCCGCCGACTTGCGAGACGTTGTTGCGGAAAGTGCACACGGCGCTGGCGGACGGTGGACGCGCGGTGACGTTGGAGTTTGTGCCGAATGACGATCGCGTGACGCCGCCGGATACCGCGCAGTTCAGCATCATGATGCTGGCCAGCACGCCGTCTGGCGATGCGTACACGTTTGCCGAATTGGAACGAATGTTTGCAAACGCCGGATTCTCACGCAGCACGTTTCATGAGCTGCCGCCGACAATTCAACAGGTAATCATTTCCGAGAAGTAAATGAAATCGTTGTAGGAGTGGCCCTCCGCGGCCACCCCTGCGTATTCGCACGCCCCTACAAAGGACAATCTATGCGCTTGCTCCTCTTATGCTTCGTGTGCGTGATCATGCTGCTTCCCCAAACGCAACAACCGAATGCGAAACCGGAAACTGACTACCTGCTCAAGCCGGCTCGCGTCTTCGATGGCGATTCGGCGCAGGTTCACGACAACTGGGCCGTACTCGTTCACGGCGACAAGATCGTGAGGGTTGGACCAGCAAACGACATCACACCTCCGGCCGGTGCGAAGGTGATCGATCTGCCGGGACTGACGCTCATGCCCGGTCTGATCGAAGCTCATTCACACATCCTGCTTCATCCGTACAGTGAAACTCCCTGGAACGATCAGGTGGCGCGCGAGTCGCTGAGCCTGCGTGTCGCGCGAGCTACGAACCACCTGCGCAGCACGCTTCAGGCTGGTTTCACGACCATTCGCGATCTCGGCACGGAAGGCGCAGGCTACGCTGATGTCGGTCTGAAGCAGGCGGTTGAGCAGGGCATTATTCCCGGTCCGCGCATGATCGTCACGACGAAAGCGATCGTCGCGACGGGAAGTTATGGACCAAAAGGCTACGCGTCCGAGTGGAGCGTCCCGCAAGGCGCGGAAGAAGCGGACGGTGTGGACAGTCTCACGCGCGTCGTGCGCGATCAGATCGGGCACGGCGCTGACTGGATCAAGATCTACGCTGACTATCGCTGGGGCAGGTCAGGCGCGGCGCCCACGTTCTCGCTCGACGAGCTCAAGCTGGTCGTCGAAACGGCGAAGAGTGCCAACATTCCCGTCGCCGCACATGCGACAACGGCGGAAGGAATGCGACGCGCGGCAATCGCCGGCGTCGAGACGATCGAGCACGGCGACGGCGGCACGCCGGAAGTGTTTCGCCTGATGAAAGAACGTAACGTCGCGTTGTGTCCGACGCTTGCGATCGCGTCTGGCGCGAAT
>DASTTS010000188.1:0-4610 GCA_035760085.1 Pyrinomonadaceae bacterium | reverse complement strand
CGTTGTAAATCATCGGCACGCCATCGAGGGTGAACACAAACGCCGACGCTGCGAGGGCCGCCGGCTCACCAAATCGCGCGATCGCACGTCGCTCATCGTGATTATCCGAGAAGCGCATGTGCAACGCACCTTTGGGCCACTCTTTGACTTCCTTTTCCCACGCCGTACGAAGATCGGAGGCACGAGCGCGCCCCTGCAAGACGTTCGTCAACGCACTGTGAAGCGGCCACGAGTAGTCGAGATCGAATGCGCTCACCATCAACTCGGCTTTGTGCGCTTCCGCCAGCATCACGATGTCAGGCTTGATCTGCTCGAGCTCGCGACGCGCGTTTTCCCAAAAATCCGTCGGCACCTCGGCAGCGACGTCGCAACGAAATCCATCGAGATCAAACTCGCGGATCCAGTGCTTGAGCATGTCAGTCATGTAACGTCGCAACTCCTGGTTGCCGTAGTTCAACGCGGCGATGTCGTACCAGTCGTGCGGGTAAGTGATCTTGCCTTCGGCGTCGCGCTTGTAAAACTCAGGATGTTTCATCAACACGCTGTCCCACGAAGTATGGTTCGCGACGATGTCGATGATGACTTTCAAGCCGCGCGCGTGTGCTTCGCGCACAAGTCGTTTCAAATCGTCCGCAGTGCCGTAATCGGGATTGATCCCGTAATAATCGCGCACTGCATAAGGGCTGCCGATCGTTCCCTTCTTCTTCTCCTGACCGATCGGATGAATCGGCATCAACCACAGAATCGTGACACCGAGATCCTTGAGCTCGTCGAGACGCGCGGTAATCGCATTGAAATTTCCCTCCGGCGAGAACGCACGCGGGTAGATCTCATAGATCACGCCATCGCGCACCCAGTCGCGCACCGGACGTGCCGTCTCTTTCGAAACGTCACGACCAGACTGCGGAGCCGCCCACAGCACACTACTTGCGAGCAACAGAAAAATCGTGAGTATTACGCGAGTCATTTCTTATCGACCAATCCCGTGCTGGGAACCGGCTGTACTGACTCCGCCACCGTTAGTGGTTCGTCTTGATCCGCTTTTATTACTTTCGCGCCCGCAACCTCAGCGTCAGCGACGTCATCAACACGTGTCACCAGCAGGGCCGCAAGCAACATAAACACGCCGCCAATGAGCACCACGTAAAGCGAACTCCGCGGATTGTCTGTTCCGAAGAACAAGCGAATCAGCGGACCAAATGTCAGTGCTTGCGTGATCTCGGGAATCACGATGAAGAAGTTGAAGACGCCCATGTAAACGCCCATGCGAGCCGCAGGCAAAGCACCGGAAAGAATCGCGTATGGCATCGACAGGATCGAAGCCCACGCAATACCGACACCAACCATCGAAAGCACCAGCAACCACGGGTTATTGATTAAGTAAATGGAGAGCAGACCAACTGCGCCGCAGATCAGGCAGAGCGCATGGACTGTCTTTCGACTCGTAGCAACCGCGAGCTTCGGCAATAAAAACGCCACCACAAAGCAGGTGATGTTCATGAACGACATCGCAAAGCCGCCCCATTCGACGCCGTGCGTGTACGCATCAGACTTTGGATCAAACGCGCCAAAAACGTGCCGTGCAACGGCGGGAACGTAGAACAACCACATGCAAAAGAGTCCGAGCCAGGTGCAGATCTGTACCGGCGCGAGTTGTCGCATCGTGCGCGGCATCTCGCGCAGTGCCGTCATGATCTCTGCGAAGCCCGCACCAACACCTGCTTTTTCGCGGCGCATGCGATTGAAAGCTTCCATGTCGTCAGGCGGGTATTCTTTTGAAGTTAAGACGGTCCAGACCACCGCCAGCAGAAATGCCACCGCGCCGATTTGAAATGCGTATTTGATCGTGAGAGGAATGCCGCTCTCCGTGTTCCCCGTCACGCCGAAGCGGCGAAAGACGAGCGGTAACCAACCTGCGAGTGTCGCTCCCACGCCGATGAAAAACGACTGCATCACAAACCCGGTCGTACGCTGATCAATATTCAGCTTGTCGGCAACGAAAGCGCGAAACGGTTCCATGCTAACGTTAATGCTGGCATCCAGAATCCAGAGCAGGCCCGCCGCCATCCAAAGACTCGAAGACGTCGGCATGAAGAAGAGGGCGATGCTGGCGAGAATAGCGCCGACGAGGAAATATGGACGGCGACGGCCCAAGCGAGTCCAGGTGCGATCGCTCATCGAACCGATGATCGGTTGAACGATGAGTCCGGTGAGTGGTGCAGCGAGCCAAAGGATGGGCAGTTGGTCCGGGTTCGCTCCGAGCTTTTCGTAAATGCCGCTCATGTTGCCGAGCTGCAACCCCCAGCCAAACTGAATCCCGAGAAACCCGAAACTCATGTTCCAGATCTGCCAGAAGCTCAAGCGTGGTTTCTGCATTTGTGTGGTCCTTAACACGGATTAAACGGATTACGGGGCAAAGATTGCCGCTGATCGTTTGGGTAAAGTCACATGCATCTTGCGGTCATCGGCCTGCACGGGCCGGCTCACACCGAGTTGATCCTTGTAAACTCCGCCCACTATCACGCGCGAGACATCAATCTCTATCGTGGCTGCGTCATTTGCATTGTTGATTACGACTACAACCGTGCCGCTCCTACCACGACGCGCGTAGGCATATTGCTGTTCAGACACGTAAAGATTAATCAGTTCTCCGGTTCTCAAGACTTCATACTCGTGGCGTAGAGTTGTTAGACGTTTGATGTATTCAAACAACTCCTGCTCGCGTTTAGTGCGACCCCCGGCGGTGAAGGCGTTTCGTTTGTCGCCCCCAAATCCGCCGGGAAAGTCGCCCCGCGTGGTCGGTTCGTCACCACCTTCCAGCGCGATCTCATCTCCGTAGTAAAGCTGTGGCACGCCGCGCGTCGTCAGTACAAACGCATTCGCCAGTTTCAGTCCTTCGATCGTCGCGCCCTCCTCACTCATGAAGCGACCGTCGTCGTGACCACCGAGCAACGTGACGAGGATCTCGGAATTCGTGTAGAGATAATCTTTCGCGAGTGTCTTTGGAATCTCGTCAATGGGCTTGCCTCCGGCAAACGCGTGTCGAATCGGATAGAAGAGCGGGAAGTCGAGCAGCGAATCGAGTCCGGAATCAACTCCGTCAAAGCGCACGCGACCGCCCTGGAAGAATGATGTATGGACCACGTCGCCATCTTTCACTTCGCCGACTACTTTGAAGTTTGGAAACTCGCGTTTCAACGCCCTGGTCCAATCGCGCCAGAACGAGTTGGGCACGTACTGCCACGTGTCCATGCGAATGCCGTCGAGTCCGGTCGTGCCGATCCACCATAATGTGTTCTGAATTAAATATCGTGAGACTTCCGGTTCGTCCTGGTTGAGATCGGGTAGGAAATCGAGAAACCAGCCTTCCATCGTCTCGCGCTTCAACGAGTCGACCGCGCGTGGATCGTGTAGCACCCAGGTTTGAAACACATTCTTAAAATGTTTCGATTTCAGGCCGTTGAACCACGCCCAATTTGGCGGGTCGTCGACCCAGGGATGATAGGGACCAGTATGATTCATCACCTGGTCCTGAATGATCTTGATGCCGGAGCGATGCGCCGTCTCGACGAGCTCACGCAGCTTCGCATGCGTGCCGAAGTGTTCCTCGACCGCGTAGAAATCCTGCGGGTTGTAGCCGTGAAAGCCGGTGCTGGGTTTATCTTCCTTGAGCTCGATCTGGTTGAGACGATTGTAGTTGTCGTACCACGGCGTCAACCAGATCGCGGTGATGCCAAGCTCCTTTAAATAAGGCAGGTGATCGATCACGCCCTGAAGATCGCCGCCGTGGTAGTAAAACTTGTTCTTTCGATCGTAGATGCCGCGCGACTGTGGCGGATCGTTGTTTGAGGGATCGCCATCAGCGAAACGATCGATCATGATCAGGTACATCACATCGTTTGGTGAGAACCCCTGGAAGCGCCCGGTGCGATTCAGCGGTGCAAGCACTTCGAAGGAAGAGCTTGCGGAGCCACGCGGTGTCGTGACCGTTAGCGAGCGTTGGGCAGGTCGGGTGTTCGGTTGGATGAAGACGTCGGCGAAGATGTACGTGCCGCGTTCGTTGATCTTTGTGTTGGTTATGCGAAGTCCCTGAACGTCAACTCGCGCGTTCTGAAGGTTGCGCCCGTGAATTAAAAGACGCACCGGATTAACCGTGCTCCGCGGCCACCAGCTTGGGGGATCGACTTTGAGGATCTGCGGCGCCTGCGCGAATACAGTCAAACTTAGCCACAGATGTACACAGACAAGACGGATCATTGATTTCGACCGTAGAGTTCGCTTAACTGCTTGAGACGAGTTGAGATTGCATCTGTTAATGCCGCCGGCTGATATCTCCACACCCAGTTTCCTTCCGTGCTGTTCGGGAGGTTCATGCGCGCTTCCGTTCCGAGCCCGAGTAGATCTTGCAAGGGAACGATTGCGGTGTTTGCGACTGAAGCGAGCACGCCGCGAATGAAATCCCATTGGATCTCTTTACCGTCAGTGTTCAAGTAATCCATGCAGAACTTCCGCTCGGACTCGATCTGTTCCGCGGTGCGCGTTGAGCCTTCGCCGGCGACGCTGTTGAACCAGCCGACAGTCGTGTCGTTGTCGTGCGTGCCTGTGTAAGC
>DASTTS010000187.1:0-3273 GCA_035760085.1 Pyrinomonadaceae bacterium | reverse complement strand
TCAGCCCAGCACGGTTTCATCCGTCACCGCATCCGTGACGCCAGAAGGCACCGTTCGCATGATCGCGCACGGTGAGGCGTTGCAGATTCGCATGGAGGTTTACTCGTCGGGCGGCGAGCTCGTCGCCGACACCGGACTTCGTCAGGGCAATATTATCGACTGGAAACAGACTGATGCTTCGCAGCCTATGATCGATGGCTCGTATCTCGTCGTCGTCACAGTCAGAGACTTCAAAGGCAATCTCAATCAACGACTGGCGGATCTGACATTACAAGCCGGCCAGCTTCAGTTGCAGAGTCAAAAGCGCGATCAAGTAAACACCGCGCAGGTACGCACGATGGAAAGTCGCCAGGGTAAATCCAGGATCATGGAAGGCGACGATTCGATTTCGGTGTTGAAAGAAGGTAAAGAGCGGGCCGCAGTCGTTACAGCGCACGACGGCACCGATGGTCAGGTAAACACCACGAGCGGATCGCTTACCTTTCGCACCGGCAACGTCTTTTCAAATCAGGATCAGGAACAGATGCGCATCACGTCTGAAGGACGCGTGGGCATCGGTACCAAAACACCTGAAACAACTCTTGACGTGGCGGGAACGATTAAAGCGCGCGGCGGCATTCAGTTTGACGACGGCAGCGTGCTGAGCTCCGCGAACGGTCTTCCGAGCAAAGAAGCTCCGGGTGGCACTGCAGGCGCTAACAATCTTTCCGGCACGAACATCATCACGGCGGTCAATGATCCGGCAACTGTGGGCGCAATCAACGATAACCGCGTTTCTTTGAATCTTGCACGACTCGCGGCGGCAAACACGTGGTCCAGCTTC
The DNA here is from genome assembly GCA_035760085.1 of Pyrinomonadaceae bacterium. Classification (GTDB taxonomy): domain Bacteria; phylum Acidobacteriota; class Blastocatellia; order Pyrinomonadales; family Pyrinomonadaceae; genus PSRF01. Next base: position 2,450 of record DASTTS010000187.1, on the reverse strand, counting down.
AACACCTTCAGCGCCGGACTCTCCGCCAACAACGCGCAGATCACAAACGTCGGCAATCCCGTAAACGGCGGCGATGCAGTTAACAAGAGCTACATCGATGCGAGTGTCGTGCGATTTTTGCCGGCTGTGCAACAGCTCACTGTCGGCGACGCTAACGGCACTGCGCCGATGATCAACCTGCGCTGCCAGAGCACATGTTGTGGGCCAACTACCGGCTTTGCTGATTTCAAAGTGTTTCAGAATGGCAGTTTCGTGGCGACAGGTAGTCTGGGAATCGGCACGAGCCCGATGGAAGGACCTGGCTATCGCACGTCATGGCATACCTACAAAGGCGCGTTCCGTTCCGGCTACGCCGACAATGAGTGGAACGATGCCAACGTTGGCTTTTTCTCGTGGGCCGGCGGCAGCAATTCGACCGCGTCGGGTCTCTACTCACTCGCTTTCGGCGACACAAACAAAGCTCTGGGCACGAGCAGTATCGCGTTTGGTAGTGGTAATCAGGTGAAAGGTGCGGCAGGTATTTCGGCAGGCGCGGGCAATAAGGTGTGCGATACCTATGGTGTCGCGTTCGGTAACAACGCTATTTCCGGTGGTCCAATCATCAACGGCGCCTGCGATCCCGATAGCTTCAACATTAAGGGACTTGCGGCAGTTGCCATCGGTTACAACGTGCGTGCGGATAGGGACCACTCGTTCGCACTCGGAAAGTTTGCTTCGTCAAATGGGTTCAGTGGAACGTTCGTGTGGGGCGATGGCTCAGCAACGAGCAGTGTGAACACTTTCAACGCGGTTGCGAATAACGAGTTTGCGGCACGCGCGACAGGTGGCTTCCGGTTCCGCACGAACCTCGCGGGCACGACTGGTTGTAATTTGCCGGCCGGCTCGGGAGTCTTCAACTGTACTTCGAGTCGTACTACGAAAGAGAACTTCTCGCTCGTGAGTGGTAACGACGTGTTGTCGAAGTTGCGTGGTATGGACGTGAGCACGTGGAACTACATCGCGGAAGGTCGTCAGGTCCGCCACATGGGCCCGATGGCAGAAGACTTCTTCAAAGCCTTCCGCCTCGGCACGGGTAACACATCAATCGGCGTCCAGGATCTCGCCGGCGTAAGCCTCGCGGCGATCAAGGAACTCGACAAACGCACCGTTGAAGTCGATCAACTCCGCGAACAGGTCAACCAACTTCGCCATGCAAACAGCGAATTGGAACGTCGCCTTGCTACGCTGGAGCAGTTAATGCTAGGCAATCTGAAACAACAACAATAACAACTGTAGGGGCGGCCCTCCGTGGCCGCCCCAGCGTGAATGGAGCGCAGGGGTGGCCACAGAGGGCCACCCCTACAGTTAAAAATTTACAAGCTCCACGCCGGGACAATCCGGACACTCGCCCTCACCAACCACAAACTGACAACGACAGCGCGGGCAATACGAAATCGAGTTCTCTTCGCGCTGCGCGGGTGCAAGCAGGTCTTCCGGCTTCACGTAACGACCCTTCTTAACGTGTTCGAGGCAAACCTTCAGTTGCTCGCCGGCGGTCCAGGTAATTGTTTTCTCTGCTTCGACTTCTGAGACTTCATGCTTGAGTGGGTGCTTCAAGTCGAGAATGACGCTGCGCACGAACTGCGGCTCGCCCGATCCCGGCAACACACTCGCCAACACGATCGGGCTGTAGTGGGCCAACAAGTTTCTCGTCAGAATATCTGCCGCACGAATCGAAACCGGCGGACACAGAATCATCTTCACTAGACTCTCCAAACGCTCCGCCGACTCCGCCGGATATAACTGCTTGTGCGCGCGGTGGAACATGATCGCGATTAAAACAGCGAGTGCGACCATCACGCCCGCAACCGGAATGATCAAAGGCGATAACCCAAACGTGAACGCAAGACTCGGCGTGAAGACAAACAAGAACATAAACAGGATCACACCAAGCTCCTGAATCGGCTCAATCAACTTCTCAGCTTCCTTCAAGCGCGCCTCAGCCTCGTCTGCAGCAAACTGTTTGACGACCCACGCCCGCGCCATGTTCTCGCGCTTCGGCGTCGACGCCTTCGCCATCCCACCGATCAGGCTCGCGAGTGCACGCGCCTGTTTTGTAGTCGCGCACTTTGTGAACTTTTCACTATTGACAACGAGGTAAGCGCCGTCTGAGCCCGCGTCTTTGATCTTGTTGAACGGGAGAAACTGCCCGGATTGATACGGCGAACGTGCTTCTGACGGAAGCGTTTGAAGATTAAAGGCGCAAATGCCAGATGGCGAGATCGAGATCGGCGACAAGTGCGACAGAAACAAGTATCCCGCAGGCGCCAGGGGATTTAACATCAAAAGCCCGCCATTGGCGTTTCCCATCCATGAAGGCGGGACTCTCAGCCGCCAACGACTTCCCCACGCCGATACAAAAGCGACAGACTCCCGCTTCACCCAGATCACACACTCCGAGAGGTAGAGCA
>DASTTS010000186.1:0-19515 GCA_035760085.1 Pyrinomonadaceae bacterium | reverse complement strand
GGCCGCCCCAGGCTGCCACATTGTGTTTCCGTTCAGGGGCGGCCACGGAGGGCCGCCCCTACAATCAAATTCTGTATTCCTTCTAAAGGAGGGCGCCCAGATGACCCGGCAAGTGGAATCAGAGAACCGCTCCGGCCCACGTTACCTCGCGAGCCTCGAGGTGAAAGCGGAATGGGATGAGCCAAGCGGCACACACATCGTCGCGGAAGGCACCACCGAGAATGTTGGACCAGAAGGCACGCTCGTGCACCTGCCAAGACAGTTGCCCCAGGTCGGCAGTCGTGTCCGACTCGAAGTGCTCGGTGAATCCGGTGAGAAGTTACAGGTAGTCGCGGAAGTGCTTCGTATCGAGCGCCATCCCGGCCACCCGCTTGCCGCCCTCCAATTACTCGGCGAAACCGATGAATGGCGCGGGCTCGTTTGGGAACCGGCCGCTCCTCGCATCACGCCACCGCCTCCGCCGGAAGGTGAAGGTGAAGGTGAAGGCGAAGGCGAAGGTGAAGCGGAAGCCGCCGGGGACAAAGACGATGTAGCTCACTGAGGACCGTTTACGATGACAAACTCCGACAACGCCGCTCCCTCGCACGATCGCCGTCGTCACCCTCGTTACTACGTGACGTCCCGAATCACGCTTGCCATCGAAGACGAGAGTTTGAAAGAGTCGATCGGTATCGGTGAGCCACAGGACATTAGTCTGGGCGGTTTGCGAGTGACAAACCTGCCGTCGTGTCCCAAAGTGAAGATTGGAGATCAACTCGGACTGCTGCTGCTTGACGGTGAGGACGCATTGTCACTGGCGGGCGAAGTGATCCATCATTCCACACCCGATAGCTTCGGAGTTGAATTTCGTGAGCTGAGCAATCATGATCAGAGGGCGGTAGTAGATTTGATCGGAAGATTGCACGCGCGGTTATAGTTTACGTGGATCGACAGACAACTAAAGACACTGCGGCCACAGCGGCGAAAGCGGCAGTCGAAGCATCCTACGGACCTTCGACGCGCGTCGTGCTGCGCATCATCATGGTTTTACTGGCCGTGGGCGTCGTCCTCTGGATACTCTCAAAGATCACTGTAATCCTCCTGCTGCTGGTGCTCTCGATCTTCTTTGCGTACCTCGTTTCACCGCTCGTCGAGTTCTTACGACGGCAAAGAACTATCGGCCGTCGCACGATCGCGATACCGAAAGTGATCGCGATCGCACTCGCTTACCTGATCATTCTTGCCGCGATCGTGTTTGCAGTTTTTGTAGTCCTGCCAAGTCTCAGCAATCAGTTTCCGGAGTTTGCGGGTCAGGCGAAGTCATACTGGAAATCGCTCAGTGACCGGACACAAGACATCATCAAATACTCGCGCCGTCTGCCGGCTCCCGTCGTGGAAAAAGCGAATGACGCCGTGCTGAAGGCCGGCGACAAGGTGAGTGAAACAGCCACCGAGTTCGCAACCGCGGCGCTGGGTTATGTGGTTTACCTTCCGTGGCTGGTTTTGATTCCGATCCTCGCGTTCTTCCTTTTGAAAGACGCGGAGGGTTTTCGACGGTCAGCATTGTTGATGCTGCCGCGCGGACGCTGGCGCTGGCGCGGCGACGAGTTTTTCCAGGACATCAACAGCACGCTCGCCGCTTACATTCGCGCGCAATTGACGGCGTGTTTGTTTATCGGATTGATTTGTTCGATCGGCTTCACATTGCTTGGTTTGCCGGGCGGGCTGGTGATGGGAGTGCTGGCGGGTGTTTTCGAGTTTGTTCCCCTCGTTGGACCACTCACGATCGCGCTGTTGGCGGGATTGCTCGCAGTTTTTCACGCCGGTCCGTTCAATGCGTTTCTCGTGTTGCTGTTTTTGGGTGTGCTGCGGATCGTGCAGGACTACGTAATTTACCCGCGACTGATCGGACAAGGAATTCATCTGCATCCACTCGCGGTGATCTTCGCGATCCTTGCGGGCGAGAAGCTGGCTGGAGTTGCGGGGATTTTCCTGGCGATTCCGGTGGTTGCGATCGTTACCGTCAGTTTTCGTCACTGGATGGAGCACCGCGGCAGCGAGGGAATTGCGGATCTGCTCGAGCCGAATGCTGCTGAGACTGCGAAGGCGGGGGAAGTGGCGGCAGCAACCGCCGAGGAACTCACCTCAGAAACGACGCCCGATGAAATGGTACGCAACCGCCCCGACCTCACCACCGGCGAATTAAAAATGCCTGAAAGTTAAGAAACGCGGATTTTCGCGGATTCCATCAACTCAACGAACCGCTGGAAATGATGCTCGGCGTCGTGTGGACCGGGGGCGGCTTCGGGATGGTATTGCACGGAGATCACGGGTAATGTGCGGTGACGCATTCCCTCAACGCACTGATCGTTGAGATTGATGTGCGTGACTTCGACTTCCGGCGGCAACGTCTCCGCGCTTACGGCAAACCCATGATTGTGTGATGTTATCTCGACGTTCGGATGTGACAACTCTTTCACCGGCTGATTGCCGCCGCGGTGTCCAAACACGAGCTTGAACGTCTGCGCGCCAAATGCGCGTCCGAGCAACTGGTGTCCGAAACAGATCCCGAACGTGGGCACCTTCGCTTTCAACAGCTCGCGAATCTCAGCAACTTCCTTGTTCATCGACGCCGGATCGCCTGGCCCATTCGACAGAAAAATCCCATCCGGCTTGAGCGCCAGCACGGCGGCGGCCGTAGTCGAGGCAGGCACGACAGTCGTGCGCACGCCGCGCTGCGCCAGTTCACGCAGCGAGTTTCTCTTCACGCCGAAGTCGTAACAAACGACGTGAAAACGTTCTTCACCTTCAGCAGGAAACTCGTACGGCTCTTTCGTCGTGACAACGCTGGCAAGCTCGCGGTTCTCCATAGGCGGCGACTGGCGCGCTTTCTCGATAAGGCTCTTCTCGTCGAGATCCGTGGTGGAGAGGCACGCGCGCATCGCGCCCTTGTCGCGAATATGCCGCACGAGCGCGCGCGTATCGATGCCCTCGATCGCCACGATGTTCCAGCGCTTCAAATACGATTCGAGACTCTCTTCCGAGCGCCAGTTGGAAGTGATGCGACTCGCCTCGCGGACGACAAAACCTTCAACCCACGGGCGTGATGACTCAGAGTCGCTCGCATTCACGCCGTAATTGCCGATCAGCGGGTAAGTCATGCAGACGATCTGGCCGGCGTATGACGGATCGGTGAGAACTTCCTGGTAGCCCGTCATGGACGTGTTGAAAACCATCTCGCCGCACACTTCACCCTCAGCCGCCCACGAGCGACCACGAAACGTGCGACCATCTTCGAGAGCCAACAGAGCTGCGCGCTTATTATTCATCTTGTAAATCCTGTAAATCCTGAAATCCTGTAAAAAAACTTAGACAGGATTACAAGATTCACGGGATTAACAAGATACTACTGACTGCTCTTAATAAACTGCTGCGCCTCGTTCAGCCAACGCTTGCTCGCCCGGTATTTATAAGCCGGCGCGGTCTTCACTGCTTCGATACACGCCTGCATCAAGCTCGTCGCTTCACGCTTATGCCCGAGCCCCGCGTGCGCGCGACCCATCAGGTACAACCCTTCCGGATCAGACGGCCGGTGCTCGAGAAACTGGTCCAGCGCCGTTCGCGCATCTTCAAACTGTCCCGCCGCAATGTACGTCGCCGCCACTTCCCGCCAAACCTCATGCTGCGAGTGCGCGGGATTGCGCGCTACCACCTGTTCGAAACTCTGAATCGCGTCCGCATATCTCTTCTGCTGCCGCGCGATCCGTCCCAGTTGGTAACTCGCATCAATCTCTTCCGGGTCGATTTCAAGCGCACGTTCAAACCGTTGGCGCGCATGGTCCAACTCACCTCGACTCTGATGTATCAACCCGAGATTGTAATGCGCCGAAGCGTCGGCTGGATTGAGTGTCGCCGACTCGAGGTTCTGTCGAAACGCCGCCCGCGCGCGATGACTGCCCATGATGTCGGTGAAATAACCCCGCAACAGCAGGAAAAGGAAGAACAAAAGAAACGGCGAACCAGCCACGCCCGAAAACAAATAAAACGCGATCGGTGCGACAAACTGTGCCGCAAAACACGAGATAAGCGTGACACCGAACGCCCGCACCGCTGACATCCTGAACGTGTCTCTAACAGCCACGATCATGCCCAAACCGAACAGTCCTCGTTGAAACATCACGAAAACGCTATACGCGAGGAACACCGGATTCTTGAATTGTTCAGCCATTGGCCCGGTTTGCGTAAACTCAGGCGCTGCGCCGGGAGTTTGGTATGCCTGTAGCAGCATCGCGACCGTCTGCGCTTGCACTCCCGAGTAATGCAGAAAAACCGCGATCAGTAATCCCAGGAGATTGGAAGCAGTGAGAACGTAAAACACCGAGGCGGCAAGCGGCGCATACTCCTGCGTCAGCACGACTCGAAAACTACCGCGTCGTTCGAACATGTTCGCGACAAGCGTGAGAATCGGCACGAGCACGATCGCCACGATGGCAATGATCTTCGCGGTGTGAAAAAGCTCCCAGACAACTCCGTAACCCGCGGCTCCGGCAAACTTCTTCGCGACATAGCCAAACGCAAACTGCCCCGCAAACGCGATCAACACCACCGGCGCGAGTGAGCCGCGGTCGCGCATGCCGCGCATCCCACGCACCGGAGCGTAAAAGGTCATGAGCAGGAAACGCAGCCAATCAAACATGATGTATCAAGGCTGTGGCGACTCACCGGGCACATACGGCCGCGGCGACGGGTTGTCCGTCGAGTTGTCCTGAAAATCAGGCCGGAAGCCGGGCGGCGACTGCTGGCCGGGCGGCGGATTGATGTCCTCGTGATGTATCACGCTCGCCTCCGTCAACGGCCAGTAGCGAAACAGCGCCTTGCCGTAAATGTATTTCTTCGGCACCAAACCCCAGATGCGCGAGTCGCTCGAATTGTCGCGATTGTCGCCCATCACGAAGTAGTAGTTGGGCCTGACGTAAATCGCAGACTGGCTCCGGTGCGACAGGTTCAAACGCGGATCGAGATACTTTTCGTCGATGTCGCGGCCGTTGACGCTCACGATTCCTTCGTGCACTTCAATCGTGTCGCCCGGCAGTCCGATAACGCGTTTGATGTAACTCTTCGACGGATCGTCAGGAAACCAGAAAACAACGATGTCGCCGCGCTCGATCTTTGGGGCCCAGCGATAATCGTCGTAGTAGATCAGCTTGTTGACGAAAATGCGCTCGCCGTCGTGCAGACGAGGCAACATCGACGTACCTTCAACCTTGACCGGCTGCACGATGAACACCACGACGAGCGCCGCGATCATCAGTGCGAAGATCAGATCGCGGAGCAGCAGCCGCGCTTCCGACCAGAGGTCGTTGCGTGACGCTTCTTCAGGCTTGTGTTCCTGAATGTCTTTGTCGTCGTCAACATGGACACCACCAAACGGCGGCGGCCTGCGTTTTCTAATCCCAAACATAAGCGGTTTTGAGGTTAGCGTAATCGTCTTGTCTGTGCAATCGTGGTACGGGCTTTTTTGCCATTTCCTTGACAGGGTTTACCGCCGCTCTCTATCATCCTCGCCTGCATTTTGCGGCCCCCGGACAGCGTCCCAGGCGCAGCAGAAAAGAGGCCCCTAGACGTGATCAAGTTAGACATCATCAACCGCGTTGCTGATAAAACCGGCGTGCCGAAGATGAAAGCGGAACAGGCCGTCGAAGCTCTTTTTCATTCGATGAAGGAAGCGCTGACGAGGGGTGAACGAATCGAGCTCCGCGGTTTCGGCGTGTTCGTCGTGAAGCCGCGTAAGCGCGGTGTGGGACGAAACCCACGCACCGGCGAGGAAGTGGCGATTCCGTCCGGTAAGACGATTCGATTCAAACCCGGCAAGGAATTGCAGGCGCACGACGGCGGCGACATCGATATCGATGATTCAGCCGAGGACGACGACGACGAGTTTTAGCAGTTTGTAAACTTAGGAATTAACCGTAGGGGCGGCTCTCCGTGGCCGCCCCTTTGGTCGAATACAACAAGTTAGGGAGAAATGAACAAGTCAGGAAGAAGGGCTTGCCCCCGCTGTTGGGATGAGCGGGGGCAAGCCACCCTTCCTGACTTGTTCATTCTCACCGCGTTCAAATTACAATAACGGCATGGACGAATCGATTAGAAGTGCGCCGCCTGCTTTAGACATTGGCGAGCGTCGCAAGCCCTGGCTGTCGGCGCGCGAGTGGCGAGTGCATGGCGGACTGTTCCTGCTCACAGTTCTCACGACAACCCTGGCCGGGACGATGCTGGCAACGCCGGAGCTTCCAGTTCCAACGCCGCGCCTCGCGACGCCGCTCGATTACTTGCTTTACATTCCGCTTTCATATCTTTATTCAAGTGTCGAGTTTCTCCGCTACGCGTTCGGTCATCCGCATATGCTCGCCGAGGGCGCGATCTTTTCCGTTTCACTGCTCGCGATTTTGTTCTCGCACGAGATGGGACACTATCTCGCGTGTCGCTACTACAAAGTGAACGCCACGCTGCCGTACTTCATTCCGGCGCCACCGCTGTTCCTCGCGGGCACATTCGGCGCCTTCATCAAGATTCGCTCTGCAATCCCCTCGCGACGGGCGCTTTTCGACATTGGTCTTGCTGGTCCACTCGCGGGATTTGTGGTTGCGTTGCCGGTTGCGGTGATTGGTGTCTTGACTCAGGGCGCGCCGCTCGACCCAAGTGGCCACTGGATCTTCTTCAACGATCCGTTACTGTTTCGATTGATAAGTAAACTCGCGGGCATGCCGCTCGATCCAAACACGCCGACGAATCCTTACTACATGGCAGCGTGGATCGGATTGCTGGTGACGAGTTTGAACTTAATGCCGGTGGGCCAACTCGACGGCGGACACGGAACCTTCTCCCTCTTCGGCGCTCGCGCACACACAATCATCGGACGTTTAGCTTTCGTGACGATGGCGGCGCTGGCGTTCCTGGGTTTCTGGTGGCATGGCAGTCCCAGCGGATTTCTTTATGCAGTGTTACTTGCGGTGATGATGAAGGTACCTCATCCACAACCAGCGGTGATGGAGCCGCTGGGAACGAAGCGAGTAGTGATCGCGTTACTGACGTTGATCGTGTTCGCGCTGTGCTTCCTGCCTTTTCCGATAACGATTAGTTAGACAGGATTTACAAGATGTTTCATGATGAATCCTGAAAATCCTGTAAATCCTGTCTAAACCGCTGCCGCGGGTAAGAGTCCCTTGATTTCGCGGACCACGCGGGCCACTTCTTCCTGATTCGCCAATGCGATCATGAAGAATTTGTAGCCCTGGTGGAAGCAGATCACGCCGTTCGCGAAGAGCCAGACGCCGTCGAGGAAGGGGTTGCCGCCGAGTAGCCAACTGATCGGAGCGCCGGTAATTGCGCCGGGCTGGAAGATCTGGGCCCACATCGCAGCGCCCGCTGCACAACTGAACGCGCCCAGCAACGGCGCGCCAACATACTTCGCAATCTTTCGCTCAAACTGCGCGCGCTGTCGCGCCGCCTCGTCGAGCTCACCACGCGCGATCAACTCTTCCTGCTTCTTCAAGTAATTATCAAACTTGTCACTCGCTTTGCGCAGACCCCAAACCGGAAGCGCCGAGTGTGTTAACCAGTGTGGATGCGAGCCAATCAACACGGCATCCAAACCGGGGAACGCTGCACCTGCTCTGATTCCAAGCACGAGAGATACTGAAACAACCGCTGCCTTACCAGGATTCTCCATGATCCAATCACGGGCTTTCAGCAATCCGGTCGTCGCGGCGGTCGAAGCGCGGGTGAACCGCGCACCGGTGTCGTAAATCGATGACGCGCGGTCGTAGTAAGTCTTCGCGTCGTCAAAAACTCTCTTGCCCGTGTCGCCCGCAACATCGCGCACGGCTTTTCCCGCGCGCTTCACATTCTTGACCGTCTCACTCGCCGCTCGTCGCGCAGTTTCTCCAACCTCTTCTTCGTCGGTCAGTCGCTCGGCTTCAGCACGTAGCCGTTCTGCGCCGTCAGCCACACTTTCCGCGCCTCGCCGGGCCGCATCGCCGGCAGCCCGTGCGCTTTCACCAACCAGATCGGAGATCGAGTATTTCTCGTCGAGCTCGCGGGCCTTGCGGCGCGCTGCCTGTTGCCACTCGTCCAGCTTTTCCCTGTAATCAGCCATTCCTATCCTCGCGATGCAAGTCCCAGATTTCCATCGCCTTGTACGTCACCCGCCACCATCGAGTTCGACCGCGGCATCACTACCACGCGGTCGCGCCCATTTCGCTTAGCTTCATACAAAGCGACGTCCGCCGCCTTCAGCACATCAGCAGCAGTGTGCGCGTCGCTCGGACATTCCGCAACCCCAAAGCTGGCAGTCATGTGCCGGTCGACCGACAGTTCCAGCACTTTGATGGCGCCGCGAAGGCGTTCGGCTACCTCATATCCGCCCTCTTTACTGGTTTCGACAAGCAGCACCGCAAACTCCTCGCCACCAATTCGTGCCGCCAGATCGATCCCGCGCGTGCCTTCGCGCAAGACTTTGCTGAGACGGCGGATGGCTTCGTCGCCGGCGTCATGACCAAACGTGTCGTTCAGATCTTTGAAGCTGTCGATATCAAGCATCAACAGACTGAACGGATGGCCGTAACGTTCCATGCGGGCCACTTCGCGCTCGAGCTGTCGTTCGAATCGTCTGCGGTTTGCGAGACCGGTCAGGTGGTCCGTAAAAGCCGCTTCTTCGCAAACGTCAAGATACGCTTTGAAGTCGAGCAGTGTCCTGGTCCTTGCAAGTAACAGATCGAGGTCGGTCGGGTCAGTGATGTAGCCCAGGGCGCCGACTTCATTGGCCCGGCGAAGATCTTCGCTGCGCCGTCCCGCCGCTGTTTGCATGATTACCGGGATAAACTTCGTGATCGGGTTGGCCCTGATACGTTGGGCCAGCTCGTAGCCGTTCATACGCGGCATCATGACGTCAGTTATCACGAGGTCCGGCTGGTACGACTCGATAGCCGCGAGCGCCTCATCGCCATCGGTAGCCGTAGTTACGTTGTAACCCGCGAGGTCCAGAGCCGCCTTGATCAGGCTCAATTTATCGGGATTATCGTCAACGACGAGAATGTTGGATTTTGAGTGCATAAAACGAGATGACCTGACTTTTTATTGTCCTTGCACGCTCCCGAGCCTTCATGCTAAAGTTCGAGCCTCGGTTCAACGTGTCTTACTCCGCCCTAATTTCGCGTCAAAAGATTCATTCGAGAGTAACAATCCTGGGAACCGCGCGCGGGTATCCTTACAATCGTCGTAGAAATTGACCCGCACAGGACCACGTTGAAACAAGAGCAACACCGTCAATCGATTCAAGCTGGAAACTGTAACTCGATGCCCAAAAGGACATGGAGATGAATGCCCTGCAGGAACAAAAGCGCGCCCGGGATTTGAGTCCCGAAGATCGCGCTGAAATAATCCGCCGGTTGGAATTTGGCTCAACACTGGACGATGCCCTCGTTAACGAAATGGCTCGTAATTCAGTGGTCCTTGACTTTCGTCGTCGCCGCTTCGTCTATCGTGCCGGCGAACCTGCCGACTGCCTCTATGCGATTATCCATGGCCGTATCAAACTTTGTCGTATCGAATCGGACACAACCCGCGAAGCCGTAATCGATATCCTTCCCGAGGGATCCTTATTTGGGGAATCAGCACTTTATTCTGCTGCGGGGCAACGGGCGAACTCCGCGATCGCCTATGAAAACTCCAGGCTCCTGCGAATTCAGGCCGGGGATTTCAAACGGGGGATGGCTGAGGATGACCGCCTTCATGATTACACTTTCCGCCTGATCGGTCAACGACTTGATCACGCCGAGCGCCGTCTGGCTGATTTCGCCCTCAACGCGATTCCGGCGCGTCTTGACAGTTTACTTGCCGATTTTTCCATGCGATACGGGGTTTCCGAACCTGAAGGCGTACTTATCGATATCCCTCTACCCCACCGTGAAATAGCCTCCATTGTTGGCTCAACTCGTGAAAGCGTCACCGTCCGCTTGAATGCCATGCGCCGCGAAGGTACGATCGCATTCGTCAAACGACGAATACTGATCAAACGACCTGCATCCCTTTGATGCGATGTGTGGGGTTCGTGGCGTTAATTCATGAAGTGTCCAACCTGCGGTAAGCCAGTCGAGTGGAAAGAAAATCCTTTCCGTCCCTTCTGTTCTGAACGCTGTCAACTTGTTGACCTTGGCCGCTGGGTTGAGGGTGAGTATCGTGTGCCCGGCGAGCTGGTGCCGCAGGAGCAGGCTAGTGAAGATGATGAGCGCTAAAAAAAGATTTCTCACGCGAAGACGCAAAGACGCAAAGAAGAATCACGAACGCCTTTGCGTCTCCTTTGCGCCTTTGCGCCTTTGCGCGAGAAAGGTTTTTCTGTACGTCTTCGTTTGCGCTCTGTTGTTCCTCGCCGCGTGCAACAGCAACGATCCGCAACCCACACCAGTAATCACCAACCCACCAAGTGGGACCACTTACCCGATGCCGCCCACACGTGCAGCATCACTCGCCAACATGGGTTGGGAGCTCTCCGACGGTAAGCGATCCGTTTTCTCCGAGTACAAAGGTAAAGTTCTCATACTCGATTTCTACGCCACCTGGTGCGCTCCCTGTCGTGACAGCATTCCGCATCTGATCGGTTTACAAAAACAGTATGAAAGCCAGGGCCTGCAAGTCATTGGCCTGAACGTCGGTGGACCAGGCGACGAGCAACTCGTTCCAGCCTTCGCGAAACAGTTCGGTATCCAATACCCGCTTGCGCGACCTGACGAAGATCTCGTCAGCTTCCTGCTCGGAGACCAGGACGCGATTCCACAAACATTCGTCTTCGATCGCCAGGGCCAACTAGTGCAACGTTTCGTCGGCTTCGGCGCTGAGACGGGCATTTATATCGACAGCGCCGTCGCGACTGCACTGAAGACACCAGCTCCTTAATTCATCCAGACGGGTTCAAACTTTGAGAAAAGCAAAGATTCTTATCACGCTCGGTCCTGCTTCTCGTGAGCCGGAAATGATCGAGAAACTGATTGCAGCGGGCGCCAACGGCGTGCGTATCAACATGTCGCACGGCACGCACGAAGAGAAAACTCAGGACATCGAACGCGCACGTGCAGTAGCAGCGAAACTCGGTCGGCCCATTGCAGTCCTCGTCGATCTCTCAGGACCAAAGATCCGTACCGGCGAGCTGAAAGACGATCAGCCGGTAAAACTCACGCCGGGATCTTTATTCACGATCACGACGCGATCAGTACCCGGCGACCAGAGCCAGGTTTCCACCAACTACGCGGATCTTCCGCGGGTAGTAAAACCCGGCACACGCATGTTGCTCGACGATGGCGCGCTCTCACTTATGGTCGAGAGTGCAACCGATACCGACGTCATCTGCAAAGTCATCGACGGCGGACTGCTCGGCGAGCGCAAAGGGATCAATCTGCCTGGCGTCGCGCTACCGATCGCGTCGTTGACTGACAAAGACATTGTCGATCTCAAGTGGGCCGTCGGGCAGAACGCCGATTACATCGCGCTCTCGTTCGTGCGAACAGCCGCCGATTGTGAACACGCAAAGCAGTTGATAAATGAAGCAGGTGGTCGTGCGCCGCTTATCGCGAAGATCGAGAAAGCGGAAGCGATCGATCATTTGGACGAGATCATCGCGGCGGCCGATGGAGTTATGGTGGCGCGCGGCGATCTCGGTGTGGAGACGAGTGTCGAACTAGTGCCCGTTTATCAGAAACGGATCATTGAGCGATCGATTCAGGCCGGGAAGATGGTGATCACGGCGACGCAGATGTTGCAATCGATGGTGTCGAGTCCGCGTCCGACGCGCGCCGAGGCGTCTGATGTCGCGAACGCTGTCTGGGACGGCAGCGATTGCGTCATGCTTTCAAACGAAACGGCCATGGGCGACTATCCCGACGCGGCTGTGGCAATGATGGCCCGTATCATTGAATCGGCGGAAACAGGAAAACATCAACCGGAAAGCAACCTCATGCGTTGGCTGGGCAAGCAATCGGGACGCGTGAGTCGCGCGCTTTGCGAAGCCGCCGCGTTTGCCGCCGACGAGATGGGAACGAAAGTGACCGCAGTGTACACCGCATCGGGACTCATGGCCCGGAGACTATCGTCAATTCGCCACGATCAGCGCATCATCGCACTCACACATAGACCAGAAGTGATGTCAGAGTTGTCGCTCATCTGGGCCGTGGAGCCGTTGCTCACCAAACATGCTCCATCGACGGAGGAGATGCTGAAAGTCGGCGAGCAACGATTGCTTGAAGCGGGCGTGGTCGAAAAAGGTGAAGTGATCGTGATCATGGCCGGACGACTTTCCGGACTCGGACTCTCGAGCTCCGTGTCGATCTCAACTGTCGGCGGAGATCTAGGCCCGACAAGGCGGTGAGTTTAAGAACAAACATGTCAGCGGGTCAGTTGTTTGACCTCATCATGCCCGCTGCATTCGCTGTTTCCGCAGTTATCTCAACGTGGGTACTCGCCTCAGCTCGCAAACGATTTCGACTTCATTACGCGTTCGCGCTCGCAGTTGGCACGCTGTTTCTGCCGCTCATTGTCTTTCCAATTTATCTCGTGTTGATGTTGTGGCGCCCGAAGATTGGACCGCCAAAGCGTTGGCGTTATGCGCTGCCGTTGCTGTATGCGGTGATTAGCTTGTCTGCGATTGCTGCTTATTTCTATTTCGACAGTCGCAGTGTTGATGCGCATCTCGCGCGAGCGACCCAGGCGAAACTCGTCGAGGATTCGTCGACGGCGATTCGTGAGTATCGAGAGGCGCTCAAGCACGAAGATGATCCACACATCCACAAGCTACTCGCGATCGAGCTCGCCAATGCGGGTTTTATATCTGAAGCAATCGCGGAGTTTCGATTGGCGGAGCAAGGAGGCGAGACTGACGATTGCGGGACGGACCGTCGATGTGAGGCTGCGCGCGCGAAGGTTAGGTAAAATTAGACAGGATTTCAGGATTTTTCATGATTAGCAAGATAGTTCTGTTAATCCTGAAAAATCTTGTAAATCCTGTCAAACATTAACGGTAATACCAGAGCCGCGTCCGTGCTGTTAACCGGTCCGTTCCCTGTTTAGCCTCTATCTTGATCTTCCGCCATTTTGCTTTAGCATCGGAATGCTCGGGCGCGATTACCAACTGATAGTGTGCCCGCAATTCGAGGGCTATCAATTCAAATATTTTGTTCGAGGCCATTGGTTCAGACACATCGCTCGTGAAGAAAGCGCGGCCGCCTGACGCAACGCTGAGCTCCCCGAGCCTCTTAACGTCTTCGTTGAAATTACGAACGGAACTAATGTTACCTACGGGATATATGCTAACGTTCGCGCCCACGCAATAGAGCACCACATCAGAGGCTTTAAGCTTATCCCTTACTTTCTTGAACCCGATTTTCGAATTATTGTCACTGCCATCGCTGATTAAAAGCAGAACGTGTTTCGAGTTGCGACCAGTCTTCACCTTATCGAGGGCCAGCGTCATTGCGTCAAACATCGCCGTCAGCTTTTTGAACTTTAGCGAATCCAATGTTCCCAGGACCGCTTGAGGATCAGAGGTCCAATCCTGCACAAGCTGTACTTTGCTATTGAATGTTACGACGAAGTATTCGTTTGCGGGATTACTTACCTTGAGGAACCGCTCCAGCGCTGGTCTCAACTTGCCGGGAAGGCTCAGACCGTCTGATGGCGCCACATACTGACTGCCCGAGTCGTCGATCAAAATACCGATACTGGCCGGTGCCTCCTGATCGCTGAGCGACAAGATCTTCTGTGGCTGCTTGTCGACAGTGATCAGAAAATCGTCCAGGCTGAGGCCACGGCTCAACACACCTTTTCCATTTGTGACGGTGACGTTGAGGATGAGCGAATCCGGAGTCTGCGCCTGAACAGTCCAGACGCAGGCGATCAACGATAAAAAAAGGAATGTTCTGCGTGGGAGTTTAGTCAGCACCAATCATCTCGCCGACACCTTTGCCACTCTTTTGCTCCTCGGCCATCTGGGCCGGTGTCTTCTGCGGGTCACGCCAGTTGTCGAGAATGCCAACCTGGTGCACGCACTGTAGCGTGCAGGTAGGCGCACACCACTTCTCGGTCTTGTACTCACGATCAAAGTCGTCCATCGTGTACTGCTCCAGCGGAATTCCCGGATATCCGCGCTGCTGCGAACACCAATGGACCAGACCTTCTTCACAGATGTAGAGATAACGCGCGCCGGCGCGGCAACGCCAGTTATAAGGCTTGCCTTCGGCAATGCTGTCCTGAAACCAGTTCAACCGCGCGTGATCTTTGTTTCCGAGTTTCTTGACCTGCTGGAAGATGGACTTTTCTTTTTCAGAAAGCGGCTTGAGCGTTCCGTCGACGTCGTGAATCACACCGACTGTGGTTGAGAAACCGAGCTCGGTGGCCCGACGCGCGACAGTCAGTGCGTCGTCAGGATTTTTGATGCCGCCGCCGATCACTGAATTGATGTTGACGTGAAAGTCAGCGTATTCAGACAGGTAACGAAGCTTCTTATCGAGCACACGCAGGCTCTTGCGTGAAACTTCGTCTGGCTCAACGTTGTCAATGCTGATCTGCAAATACTCGAGGCCGGCTTTGTTGAGCCGTTTGATACGTTCGGGAGTGAAGTAATAACCGTTCGAGATCAACCCGGCGATCATGCCGCGGACGCGAATGTGGTTGATGATCTGATCCAGATCAGGATGCATCATCGGCTCGCCACCCGAGATCGTGACGATTGACGTGCCGAGGTCGGCCAGTTTATTCAGCCGGCTCTTGACGACGTCGAGATCGATGGGTTTTGAATTGTGGTCGTACTCGTTGCAATAGCCACAGGCGAGATTGCAACGGCGCATCGGGATCAGATGGGCCAGAACCGGATGACGTGTGGAGAGTAACGCTCGACTGATAAAACTCGCCTCACGCACCTTCAGTTTTAGAAATTTGCTCTTCCGCATTTTGACGCGAAGAATATGCGACTACGACGGTCCAACGCAACCGCAGCCACAAAAAATCCCAAAGCGTTAGCCACAAAAAGGCACAAAAAGCACAAAATGCATTGCCCTTATCTTTTGTGCTTTTTGTGCCTTTTTGTGGCTAGTTTTTTCTCTTAGCTCTTGACGATCTTTACGTTCGAGTCGAGCTTTACATCGAAATCGCTCTGACTCACTTTTTGATTCTTTTCCAGTGACGTCAAACGCATCGTCGTGGAGTCGTCGTTCTTCTCGATGATCTTGGCCTGGACCGGCATACCGCCGCCGTCAATCCAAACCTCAGCGTATTTGTAACTGGCATTTCCCTTCGGAACGAGCGTCAGGTGAATCGTGCTGACACCGCCCCACAAAGTCTCTTCACGAACGTCCTTCACCGGCTGAAAGCGTGCTTCAAGCTGCTGGCGCGACATGTTCAACATTTCCATCAAACCAGAAGCTTTACTGTCTTTACCGCCCATTCTGCGTGCATCGCCCGTGTATGCAACATTCAAAGCAGGACGAAAGATCGTGTATTTGTTGTTGTTGACTGAGAACGTTTCGCGTCGTGGATGACTCCAGTCGATTCGGACTGACGCCTGGCGACCTGCTCCAGGCAGATAGATCACCACACCGCTGTACTTATCCTCCACGCCGAGCTGCGAGTTGTACTTAACCATGCTAATGCCGGCGCGCAACGATTTGAGAGTCTCACGGTTCTTCTCCATTCGACTCAACACAGAACTCACCAGGCCTGCTCCCTGACCGTTCGTCGTGGCCGGGGACACTATGACGAGTGCGGACATTATGAAAGCTACCATCAGGCCCGAGGAAATAAACTTCTTCATAAATGCTCCTTGAACTATGTCTCCTTTCGCGTGGTTCAAACAAAAAACCTCGCAATTATAGGGAATGACTATCGTATGTCAACCTCGAAACTCCTGGTCTTACCGTCCGGACCGGGAATTTTTCGCACCGCGAGCACCTGTACGTCGGTGCGTTTCATGAGGGCCTTTACGTGCTCCTCGATTCTTTCCTTATCCCCTTCAATTCCAACAACTTCGGGTGTTAAAAGCAGGGTCATGGGAACTGGGCTTTGATGCACCATACTCTGGGCCCGTTCGCCAGTTAAAAACCAGCTTTTTGGTGTCAAAAAAATGAAGATCAGTATGACCACACATAGAAGGTCCCATTGCCAGGTGTTTCTTGCGTAATTCCAGAAGAAGATCTTCTTAAGTGTGGTAAACAGGCCTCGCACGTTCTCAAGCTAGCAAGTAAGCAGCCACGCGAACCGCGGCTGGTAGGTCGATCAGAGTTTAGCCTCCAGTAACAATCCTGTAAAGTTTTTAAGTCCTGTAACTAAAGTCGGACGGTGGGCGTTTGCTCGACAATGTGCCCGTCGCGCATCTGTACGATCCGCTTACACATAGCCGCTGCCTCCGGGTTGTGAGTGATCATGATGATTGTCTGATTGAAGCGGTAATTCAACTCCTGAAACATGTTAAGGACGAGAGCTGAGTTTTCAGAGTCAAGATTTCCGGTCGGCTCATCAGCAAGAACAATTGCCGGACGCGTCACTACTGCACGCGCGAGGGCGACTCGCTGTTGCTCACCGCCTGAAAGTTCGAGTGGCTTGTGGTGCAGCTTGTCTTCAAGTCCCAACAGTCGCAGCACGTCGCGTCTGAGTTGCGCATTCCCGCCGCCGTTGCCGTGAATACGCTCCGCCAGTCGTAGATTTCCTTCAGCCGTCAACGTGGGAAACAGATTGAACCTTTGAAAGACAAACCCGATCTTTTTACGACGAACTGCGGTCCGTTTCGCGTCTGAAGCGGCGGTGATGTCTTCACCATCGATCACGATGCGGCCGGAAGTCGGGGTCAACAAACCACCGAGCAAGTGGAGCATAGTCGATTTGCCACACCCGGACGGACCCATGATCGCCACGAACTCGCCTTCCTGCACTTCGAGCGAAACCCCACGCAAGGCCGGTACATCGAGCTTGCCAATGCGATAATTCTTTACCAGATTTTCAGCTTGTAAAATCGTTCTCATCGATACCGCAGCAGTTCTGTTATTTATTAGCCGTGACCTTCTTGAGTCTGGCGTCGAGATCAACTTCAGGCAATCCCCACTTGTTTTCCAACACAAAAGCACGCGGTGGATAATCGCGATTCAACTCCACTGAAGCTGAATCCTGATAGGTGATGCTCAACTTATATTGATCCAGTGGACGCGTAATCTCAACTCGACTTGGCAGCGATGCTGTCGGGCCACTCCCAAGCGACTTTTCATTGGAATAAGCAACGTCATTGATCAACTGGCCTTTGTCATCATAACTCTGCACGCGCGCGAGACGAATCGCGCCAACGCGATCAAACCAGAAACGCCTCGTTAGCTTTGCGTCACCAGCAGTGGCTGTCGAAAACTCCTCGAGCACATAATAACCACGCATTACGCGCGCGTCCTTTTTCGCCTGACGACGAGTATCAGCTTCTTCGTTGAAGAACTCGCTTTGCGCGTAAACCAACGAGCTATTTGGCTCGATTGGACGAATCATGAACGCATCAGTCAGATGTTGCGGGCGTAAATTCGAAAGCGCGCTGACTGTTTCCTTCTCGGTCTTCTGCTTGTCGGTTTGGGCAGCGGTGGTGGTGGCGCCATCGCCGTCTGCTTCGTACTTCCCATAGTCAGCGCTGTTAGTTCCCTTCACGAAGCGCTTGTACTTGTCGTCGCCTTTCAACACCGCAACGCGGAAGTGTTCGCCGTCTGACGCCATCTGCGCGATATCGACGAATAGTAACTGAATAATGAGATAGATATGACCGGGTCTTTGCAGGGTGATCGTGCCGTCGACGAGCCGGTACTGGTCCGCGATGCCTCTTGTTGCAAACGACGTATCTTCAAACTGTATGTCAACTTTCCCGTGAAGCGATTTGACAGTCGAGAGCCGGTTAACTTCCTGAATGAGCCGGTCCTTGTTGGCTTTCACCAAAGGTTCGAGCAGCACCGGGACAGTGATCTTTTTCTTCGCGCCGAACAGACCACAGCCGGCGTTCAACAACAGAACAGAGACAGCTAAAACTGACACCAGTAGACGAGAGGGCACGATTCTGTAGGCGTTGAAATTTTTGAGCATCAACCTTCGGCGCCAATCATACGTCAAACGCCGAAGAATCGAGAAATCCTGTTGATCTTGAAAATCCTGTAATCCTGTCTAAAAACTGCTTCCCAACACGCTCGCTTATCTAATTAAGCTCCAAAGGCTTCTTCCCGAATCTTCCGCGCAACTTGTTAATCGTATTCACAATACTCGGTTTACTTAACAACTTCTGTTCCAATCGGTGTCTTCCGGGAAAGTCGAGCAGCATTATACCGAGCAGCACGGTGAGCAAACCCTGCCCCGGAACGCCGGGCAACGACAGGACGACGCCCAGCGCGACGAGTAAAACTCCGGCAATATTCTTTCCGATCACCTTAGCGGCGTGAAGCCACGGTCGCGGTCCCGCCCAGAACTTCGTCTTCCGGCGCTTGCTGAAATGATCTGCGGGCAGTTTGACGAGAATTAATGAGACGATGCCGAGATTGGCGAAGAAACTTACAAGAAATATCGAGACCCCGATGAGTGCTTTGCGCCAGGTAATTGCTGAAAAGAAGTCCGCTAAGAAATCAAACATTAGGGTGCAGTTCGCTACGTGCTTTCAGAATCGATCGGAGAAGTTCCAGCACTATCTGTTCCGCGGCGCCTTCGAGATTGAAATCGGGTTTCTCCGCGACTTCCCAGAATTCGTCGAGACCACGCGCGCCCGCGCGTTCGAGTGCGAGCACTTGAATGAGGAGATCGAGCACGTCAGCAGCTTTGACGAGCCGTGCCTCGAGACTTTCGCGCCGCTCGTAATCTTTGTAGAGGTTTGTGTACGAGCCATTCGGGTCGACTGAATTGACGATGTCGGCGAATGCGGCAGTCTCAGCCTGCTTGCGGGCTTCGGAGCCGAAGTAGAGTGTGGCGGTGCGCGGCATGTCTCCGACGCGCGTTTCGGCCCAGTCGTGAAGCAAAGCGGTACGCAAAACTTTCTCGACATCGACAGACACGCCCGCGGCAGTGCAGCGATCGGCCAGCAACATCGCAGTCACGCCGACGCCAAACGAGTGCGCCGCGACGGATTCCGTGCCGTTGGGAAGGCCACGCAAGGTCCAGCCGGTGCGATCGAGACGCTTGAGGCGTTGAAGCTCGATTAGGGTTGAAAGCATGAATAGGTCCGGATAGGTCCTATAAGACCTAATCTATGGAGCTCGCACGATGATTGTTCTACGCTTTTCGCCAAGCGTGACCGTGAGTGGCTTGTCCAATTGAATTGGATGAGTTTCGCCGTCGATGCTGATCACGAGATTCGAGGGCGTGCGCGTCAGCGCAGCGATGGGTGCGTTTGGAGGTATTCGCGGCAGCAAACTCGTCGCGACGACGCGCCACGTCGCGGCTTCGCAGCGAATCCGAACTCCAGGCGAGTCAGTCTCAAACGATTCGTCAACCGCAAGT
>DASTTS010000185.1:0-6118 GCA_035760085.1 Pyrinomonadaceae bacterium | reverse complement strand
GAAAAAGAGACAAAACGTGCTCGTAATATTCGAGAGCTTTCTCTTCGCGAAGTGAATAATTGTAGAGATCACCAAGAGCTACGAGTGCAGTAGCTTCACCGTAAGGAAAGCTCGAGGCGCGAGACACTGATAAAGCTTGCTCAAAGCTCTCTCGCGCTTTCTGAGGCTGGCCGCTCTTATTATAAAACAGACCCAATCCCACCAGGGCAACTGCTTCTCCTTCGCGAACACCTATAGAGCGACAGAGTTCCAAAGCTTTGTTGAAGTAATTGGGTGACTCCTCATATTTGCCCAGGCCGATGTGAAGAAAGCCAATGACGATCAGTGCCCCTGCTTCAGCCTCATGATCATCGGCAGCGCGCAAGAGCCGCACTGCTTGGCTTAGATGGTCCAGCGCTTTCTGCCTTTCGCCTAACTCAACATGTATCAACCCAAGCTGCACGAGTGAGCGGCCTTCTCCCTTTTGATCTTTGATAGCACGAAAGACCGGCAGCGACTGCTCGTAGTATTTGATTGCCTTTTGGTATTGCTCAAGTTCTTTGTAAAGAGAGCCAATCAGGGAGAGCAGTGCTGCGTCGTCCGCAACAATGTTTAGGGAGCAAATCAACACTCTAGCCGCTTCGAATTTTTCTATCGCTTTCGTAAGTGATGCCGCCGATCCCTCATTAACCAGTTGTTGCGCCTCGTTTATTAGTCTTTGAGCCTCCGCTCGTTTTGTCTCCTTAGTTTTTTGCCCCGAAAGCGAGCCGCTGACCAGCAGAAATGCCATTATTAGCAAAAGGCCCCGATAAAACGTTGAGCTGTTCGGCTTGCGCGACATGGTAGGGAATCGCAGATATATGTCTGTTCTCGTATACTGGGGAGTACAAGGCTATAGCACAACTCTTTCGATAATGATGTATGCAAGGAGACAGAATGGAACGTAAAGTAGCAAGCGACTACCCGCAGGAGTTGTTGGACCTATTTCATGAATACCAGCACGGCGACATCACGCGGCGCGCTTTCCTCGATGGTGCGGCGAAGTTCGCGGTTGGCGGTCTGACTGTTGCGACGATCTTTGAGAGTCTCAGACCCAACTACGCGTGGGCGCAACAGGTGCCGCCGGACGACAAGCGCATTAAGGTCGGCTACGAAACCGTGCCGTCGCCGGAAGGAAACGGCTCGATCAAAGGCTATTTGGCCCGCCCGTCAAAGAATGGGAAGCGCCCGGTTGTGCTCGTCATTCACGAGAATCGCGGGCTTAACCCTTACATCGAAGACGTCGCTCGACGACTCGCAACCGCCAACTTCATCGCCTTCGCGCCTGACGGATTGACGTCGGTCGGCGGTTATCCGGGCAGCGACGAAAAAGGCGCCGAAGCATTTCGCAAAGTTGATGGAAAGAAGATGACCGAAGATTTTGTCGCGGCAGCGAAGTGGCTCAAGGCCCGCTCCGATTCCACCCGCAAGCTTGGCGCGGTGGGTTTCTGTTTCGGCGGTGGAATGGTGAATCAACTGGCAGTGCGACTCGGGCCTGATCTGAATGCGGGAGTCGCGTTCTATGGACGACAGGCAGCGGTCGCTGATGTGCCGAAGATCTCGTCGCCGCTATTGCTGCAATACGCTGGTAACGATCAGCGCATCAACGAAGGCATCGCGACGTACGAAGAAGCGCTCAAGGCTAACAAGAAGGTCTACCAGGTTTACATGTACGACGGGAAACAGCACGGTTTCCACAACGACACGACGCCGCGTTATGACGAAGAGTCTGCGAAACTAGCGTGGTCCCGTACGCTCGAGTGGTTCAACATACACTTGCGGTAAACGTATTTAGACAGGATTTACACGGGCACCTCAACTGTTTTCATCGCACTCGAGGTTGGCGCCCACGCGAAACGTGTGGCCGTCGGGATGCCGGATGTGACACTCACGGACGCTCCAGGGCATGTCAGTCGGCGGCCACGGAGCAGTGATGCCAAGCTTCAATGCGAGTTCGTACACGGCGTCGACCTCGGCTGGTGACTTTAACCACCATGACATCCAGACGCTGCCGGCCTGGTTGTCCCACGCCTCGCGCGGCATTGGACCACCCCGCGCGCCCTGACAATTCTGGCAGAGAAAGATTTCGGTATTCCCCGAAAGGACGGAGCCGAAAGTGGGAGGATCGCCGAAGTCCCAGTGTTTCTGCCAGCCGAGTTTTTCGAACCAGGCAAAGCTTTCCGGCAGGCTGGTTACGTTCAGGATCGGCGTTACACCGATAATGTTCATTTTGAAGTTCGAAAGTTCATCCGACATTGATTATTCCTTGCTCTCAACATAGAAGTTGCGATTGACCTCGAACGTTCTGATCTCTTCGGGGAAGTTGAGGGTTTGTTTTGTTTCCGTCGGCGTTATTACCGTTTCCTTCCCATTGATGTTGACGCGTAGCGGCATGGCGAAACCTTTAACCACGCGCTCGTAATTAAACGAAACGCTCTTTCCATTAATGCTGTATTTCAAGAGCGGAATGTCTGTCGTGCGCAGGTATTGATCAAACACTTTGCTGAGATCGATCCCGGCTTTCTGCGCGATGTACGATTCGATCTGTTCGGTAGTGACGGTCTGATGCCAGAAATCGGCATTGAGCCCACGCAGGATCGAGAGCCACTTCGCGTCGTCGTTGATGATATTGCGAATGGTGTGAAGCATGTTTCCGCCTTTGGGATACATGTCTCCTGAACCTTGCCTGTTCGTCCCATAGGTGCCGATGATCGGACGGTCATTCCTTATCGAACGACGCGTACCAATCACGTAATCTTCCGCATCTTTCTTGCCAAAGTGATACTCAACAAACAGATTTTCCGAGTAATTCGCAAAGCCTTCGTGAATCCACATGTCGGCCGCATCTTTCATCGAGATGTTGTTGCCGAACCACTCATGCGCCGACTCGTGCACGATGATGAAATCGAACTTAAACCCAACACCGCACGCACACGGATCGCGGTGCAGATAGCCGTTCTGAAACCAGTTGCCGTAGGTGACCGAGCTCTGATGCTCCATGCCGGGATACGAAACCGTCACGAGCTTGTAGCTGTCTTCGTAAAACGGATACTTCCCAAACCAATGTTCGAAGGCCTGGAACATGCGCGCCACTTCCTTGAACTGCTTGAGGGCGGCCTCTTTCTGATGCGGCAAAACCCAGTAACTCACATCCAGCACGCCGCCTTTGCCCTGGTACTTTTCAGTGAAGTTTATGTAGTTGCCGATGTTGACGTTCACGCCGTAGTTATTGATCGGGTTCACGACTTCCCAGTGATACGTCTTCGTCTTAGCCGCGACGTTATGGTCCGTCTTTTTCAATCGGCCGTTGGAAACCGCAACTAAATTCTCGGGTACGGTGACGCTGATCTGCATACCGCGATCGGGTTCGTCCGCGCCGTGATCTTTGTTGGGCCACCAGATGCTCGCGCCGATCCCCTGACACGTGGTGACGATGAAATGCTGGCCCACATCGTCTCGTCCCCATGTTATGCCGCCAACCCACGGCGGATTCCTACTTACAACCGGAACTCCTTCGTAAAATATCTCGACCTTATCTTCGACGCCTTTCGCGAGCTCCTTTTCAAACATCACCCAGTAGACATTTCCTTCGCGCTCGAATTTGAGTTGCTCGGCGCCGTAAGCGATTTTTGTTATCGCTAACGGCGGCTGCAAGTCGATTTGCATTTTGTTTCCGGGTTTTAGTGTCTTGAACACTATCTCGTTTGACCCGCGCAACCTTTTGGTCTCAGGTAAGAACTCGACTTTGAGGTGATAATGCTGGACGTCCCACCATTCACGCTCGGGCGTGACTGATCCGCGCAGTGTTTCCTGACGAGTGACGGGCTCGGTTTGTGCGAACACAAAGCCGGTGTAGAGCTGTAGAAACAGGGCGATCGCAAGTATTGGTAATTTACGCATTGGAATTCTGTAAATCCTGTAATCCTGTCTAAGACTAATGGTAGTTGTTAGACAGGATTACAGGATTTACAGGATTAACAAAATAAAATTCTGTCACCGTCGCTCGTCGCCGGGATGGTACGACGCTTCGAGATTTGCGCGGATGTCTTTGAGATCGAGCCAGGCCGGCTTGAACTCGCCTTGTGTGTAGAGCACGGCCTGGTCCATGTAGTGCCGGCTCTTCGGATCTCCACTCGCCCCGAACGTGTGCACCGAAAGTGCCCGCACGTTCTGTCCAAACTCCACCACACTAATGTAGCTCGCACCTGCAACTCCGTACCGCCGCTTCTGCCCACGCATGGGCGCGGCGTAAACCGTGAACACCGCACCATCATTACCATTCACACCGGTAACAGCGAGACTCGACCGCGAATCGTTAAACTCTTCGCCTTGCGACTCATCAATACGTTGCAAGCGACTGAATTCGCCCCACGGCACTCTCCACGTCCCAAAATCACGCTGAAGTGTCTCCAAAGCGTTGTTCAGCGCGGCCAGAGTATTGCGCTTCTCATCTCGCGACCAGCGCTCGTGCCAGAGACTGAAGACTGTCATCGCCATCGAGTCTTCTTCGCTTTGTTTATCCCACTGAAAGAGTTCCTTGTAGACTTCGCGGTACCGCGCAGAATCGACAGCAGTCTCGATACTTCCCTTGATCGCCGCCAGCAACTCCGGCAAATGTTTCTCCGCGTTCCAAACGCGCGTATCAAACGCGAGTCGTCTCCACTCATCGAACGTGAACTTCGCTTTACTCGCAAGAATCTCTCTCGAGATCGCGCCACGAGGATTGTCGCCCTCCTGGACCATGTATTTAGGAAACTGTTTCGGATCCGGATTGCCGTCGCTCGTCAGCAGGAAAGGACTCGTATTGCAGTTCTGCATCCAGCCGGTCTTCGGGTTTGTGAGTTGCGGCAACTCGTCGATCGTGTGATAGCCCTGCCATTCGGTGGCCGGATCGCTGCCATCAACCGGCTTGGTCCAGTCGAAACGCGGGTCGCGCCTGGGAATCGCGCCGTTGTAGAGATACCACGTGTTTCCCTGGCGGTCGGCATACATCACGTTACCGAAAAGCATGTTGAGCGGCGCCATCGCTTGCTTGAGCGCTGCGAGCGACTTCGCGCGCGTCATGTCGTACCACTCGCGCAGCCATCCATCCGCTTCAAACTTCGCCATGCGCAGCGCCAGCATTTTGCCGTCACGCGCGCCGAGGATCGGGCCGTGATGCGTCTTGCGCATCGTGAACTTGCGCGTCTCAAAGCCATTTGCAGTTTTAACTTTGATCTCTTCGACGTGTTCAGTGGCGAGACGGTAACCGTTGCCATACTTGTAAGCGAGTGGACGCGCCGGATCGTCGAACGTTTCGACGTAAACATCTGTTAAGTCCGCGGCATTGTCAGTGCTGACCCAGCCGCCGTTTTCGTTGTGGCCAACGTACGGGAAGGGAAAACCAAAACGTGTATAACCGGTGAAGTTCCAACCTTCATCGCTATGAACGTGACCTTCATAAACCTGGCCTGGGCCAAAGAACGGCAGGTGCGGGTTGATGAAAAGCAATGCGTTGCCGGTGACGCTTTTTGATGGGCCAACGACCCAGCCGTTCGAGCCGGTGTGTTCTTTCAGATCGTTCTCGATCGCGGCAGTTTGCAGTCCGGCGCCGCGGAGGTTTTGATCACGCGCGAAGCCGTTCTGGAAGTAGTTGTAACGAATGAAAGCGAGTGTGTACCACGGCTCGATTTTTGTCAGCAGGCGCGGTTTTACTTCTGGATGACGTTCGAGATAGTAGTTGAAGCCGGCAGCATAAGCATCACACAACGAACGCATGTGTCGATCGAGTCGCGCGTATTCCTCGCGTGCTAACCGCGGGATCTCGAGTGCATGGTTGAGTCGATCTTCATCGAGAGATTTCTCGCCGTAAACTTCGGACGCCCGGCCGAGGGCGTTTATGAAGTTTTCCTCGACGCGCCAGAAATTGTCTTCGGACTGAGCGTATGCAAAGCCGAAGACGGTGCTCGCATCGGTGCGGCCAAAGACGTGAGGCACACCGTAAGTGTCGCGATAGATTGTGACATCGCGAGCGAGTGGGTTTGCGATTACATCGCCGTGGCAGAAAAACAGAGCCAACAGTAACGTCAGCAATAGTCGCGTTGGATGTGAATTTCGCATA
>DASTTS010000184.1:0-7117 GCA_035760085.1 Pyrinomonadaceae bacterium | reverse complement strand
GCATACCGACATAGTATTTCTTATCAACTTTCGGCGTACCTTCAGCAAGAATCCGTGGACGCGAGGACTGTACATTGAAACGCGCCAGACGAAACGCGCCGCAGATCAAATACATGAACGACAGGAACCACGCGAAACGATGCAGCTTAGTTCCCTCGATGAGCGTCGCTCCATAGCCCCAAACATAAGCCAGCACTGCGGGCGCGATTCCAAATGTAACAACGTCAGCAATCGAATCGAGCTGGATACCAATCTCGGTTGTTGTTTTAGTGAGTCGCGCGATACGGCCGTCAAGCATGTCAAATAAAAGCGCAAACCCGATCGCGATGGCGGAGTTGTCGAAGTGAGCGGCGACAGCGTTCAGATCAGGCGACGCGCTGCCGAGCAGTTGAAACCCGCGCAACGACTCCATCACCGAGAAAAACCCCATGCCGATATTTGCAGCCGTGAATGCTGAAGGTATGAGATAAAGCCCTTTCTTCACACCGTGGCGCGGAGGATTCGGGCGTTCTGATTCTTCTGCATGACTCATGAGATTCTCCCAATCACAGTCGTGCCACCACGCACACGGTCACCTTCTTTAACAGTCACGCGAACGTTTGCGGGAAGCAGGACGTCAGTGCGCGAGCTGAACTTGATCATGCCAAAACGCTCACCGAGGCCGAGACTGTCGCCCTTGGCCTTCCAACAGACTATCCGTCGCGCCAGTATTCCCGCAATCTGTTTGCAGACAACTGTGATCTTCTCACCCTGTATTGTCAACGCATTCTGCTCGTTGACGAGACTCGCTTTCTCGTTTGTAGCCATCAGAAACTTGCCTGGCGAGTAAAGCACGTCGACGATCTTACCGCGAATGGGCGAGCGATTGATGTGTACGTCCAGTGGTGAAAGAAAAATGCTGATGACGGTTGACGAATCGGCTTCTGAAGTGATGCGTGTGACTTTCCCGTCGGCGGGCGAAACAACAACGTCAGGATCTGTAGGCGGCACGCGTTTCGGATCGCGAAAGAAGAACGCCATAAAAAGCATCAACAGTAAGAGAAATCCTGCGACCCACCAAAAGCTCAGCACGGCCGCCGCCACAGCCAGCAGCAACGGAACAACAATATAAGGAATGCTTTCTTTAACTATTCTCACCGTCAATCTTCAGGCGGCAAAAAAGCACAAAAATCGCAAAGATGCTTTGCCATTCTTGTGCCTCTTTGTGGTTCGATCGTGAAGAAACCGCGGCGCAGTTTCAGTGACTCAAGCTTTGACTCTTCTGATATTGCAACATCATTGAGTACATCTGATCTTTCAAAGCAAGTTTCTTCTTCTTGAGCGTAATCTCCTCCAGCTGTTCTTCGTCGCTCGGATAGGAAAGAGCTGATAATTCACTAAGGCGTTCTTCGTACTTATGATGTTCCTGGGCTAACTGTCGAAATTCAGGATCTCTGTTTATCAACTCTTCTTTCAGACTATCCGTGGTTGCGATGTCCATGTTCGTGCATGTCTCCTTTCAGACGAATGAAAGTGGGCAGGATTGGTATGGAGGTCAGGCCTGAACCTCCCTTGGGCTTGTGTCGCACGGAAAAATGGTAGCCCAACAGGTCAGACAGATCAAGCGGGTATTTCACACCAGATTCAGAGTCATCACAACTGCATCTTCGCGAGGGTCTGAGTAATAGTTCGCGCGAGTGGCGATCGCGCGGAAACCGCTCTTCTCGTAAAGCGCCCGAGCGGCGAGGTTTGCGCTGCGAACCTCCAAAAATGCCGCATTTGCCCTGCGCCGGCGCGCTTCCTCGAGCACGGAGTCGAGCAACGCCGCACCAATGCCGCGACGGCGAAACCCTGAGCGAACAGCGAAGTTGTTGATATGAAGCTCGCCGGCGGTCTCACGCGCCACGATATAACCGGCAATCGGGGCTGACTCGAGTATCGCCTCGGCCGGCCTTGCGACGAGCATAAGATCACGATTTGCGCCCTGTAGCTCCGCGTAGTACGCGGCCCAGCCCCACCTGCTCAGTCCGGATTGTTCCTCAATCTCGACGACCTCGAGAAGATCGTGCTCGGACATGCGACTGATACTGATCCCCTCGGGAGCTAGGGCTGCCCTCTGTTCAGCCATACGCATTAAAGCTTACCTCTTTGACGTGAGTTTCGTCTGCTCGACTGAGAACTCATCGAGCCAAAGAGTACCGAAGATCGGGCATGGAGACGAGTCGCAATTGCTTCGCTGGAGGCGAATGACTGCGGCTTGCGAGGTTAGCAAGGTGGTGAAGTCGACATTTAATTTGGTCCATGAAGTTGTAGCGGTGGGAAAGCTTTCGGACTTGCTTAACAACTGATCGTTTGTCGCGTCGTTGACGACGAGCAGTGGTGGGCCTCCGGTGATGAGATCTTTTGTTTTGACGCTGAAGGAGATGCGGTACGACGTGTTGGGCTCAACGATGAACGTTTGTGACAGCGGCGTTCGGGGAGGCCAGGCGCCATCGAAATTGATCGCGAGGCTCTGTTTGCCGCTCAGTTTTTCAGCGATATCGACTGTGAGGCGAGTTTTTGGGTCTGGAATGAGGATCCAACCGAATCCCGATTGATTGACAAGGTTCTCACCTTCGAAGCCGCCATCGATCAGTGGTGTTGTTTCCGAAGTACGTAGTAATTCAAAAGATTCGCGGAAGTCTTTCGCGTCGAAAAGCAGGCGCCCCACTGCGATCTGGTTGTCGGTAGTGAGTGGCGCCGCTAGTAAACGAATCTGATCGAGGACTTCACCTCCCTTTCCGTTTCTTGCCAGGTAATAGATGAAGGCGACACGTTCGTCGTAGTCTTTGATATCGAGCAGTGCTTCAGTTGTTTTTACGTCGTGGCGTGAAATATTCCACGCGAGATCGATCAAGTTGGGTGCGTAACGTGGGTTCGCAGCGGCAGCGGTGCGCAACTCGGTAAACGCCTCATTGGCTTGTCCCATGCGCAAAAGAAGATTGCCGCGTTGCCAATGAGTATGTGCGTAATGCGGGGCCCAGCGTACGGCCTGGTCCAAGGCAGCGAGTGCAGCCTGTGTGTCGCCTGCTTCTTCACGTGTGTTGCCGAGATCGATCCAGAGATAGTCGTCGCGATAGCGGAGTGCTGTAGCTCTTTCGAGTGACTTTGCGGCTTCGTCGGGTTGTTGCAGGCTATTCAGGAGAGTTGCACGGGCGCGGTGTGTGTCCGGATCAGATGGCGCTATCTGCACCGCTGCATCAGCAGCCTCGATCGAGTTCGTTACGGTCGCGTACTTCACAAACAACCGCGAGACACCGAACCGTGCAGACGCCTGAATCAGAAACAGGCAACACGCAATTCCGAAAATGGAAATAGCTACTCGCATTCAACTGTAGGGGTGGTCCTCCGTGGCCACCCCAGTCTTAATGTCCTACGCTGGGGTGGCCACGGAGGGCCACCCCTACAGTTGTTTTCACAGGGCAAAAATAAGGGGTGACCACGAGAGGTCACCCCTTATGGTTGTGTTATGAATTCTCACTTACGGATTTGAGCCGCTGGGATTGTCCTGGAACCAGAGCGGGGTCGTTGCGGCTGCGCCGATACCGGCGATGATCGCAATAGTCGCCGCTCTGCCGACTCCGAAGAGTCCGCCACCGCCGCCGCCACCAGTTGTCGCCGGACCGGTTCCCAGTACACCAGCATTAACCGTTGGCGCTGCGGCACCCTGCGGGAAGCAAACATTCAGAACACCGCCGGCTGCCGGATCATTTTTACTAGCCGTGCCCTGCTCGGTGGCGATCTCACCCTTAGTATTCTTCTTTGCTATCAGGATTGCGCAACCATAAACGAGCATCACCTTGACATTGCCCTGATCGTCATACGTAAGGACGAGCTTCGTGTTCGCAGCGATGTCGACTACGCCGAGTGCTCCAAGATTGACGGTTGCGGATTGATCGGCGCCAGTTTCGATCGTCGCGCCGGTAAGAATCGACGCGCCCGTGTTGGCACTCAGTCCATTGACGGTTACCGGCTGATTGTTCCGCGTCGTCAATCTCGCGACGATCTGCTGCGGAACCACGACTGGACTGGTCGTGTTGTTCGGCTCAGCGAATCCGATCTGAAGTCCAATCTGGAGAATGGCGAATAGTAGCAACGCCGCAATCACTCTCGAACCATTCCGTCGTTTTTGGTTCATCTAAAGTATCCCTTCTTCGGAGAAACCACCCGGCGATAGACCACGCGCCCACTTGTTGGCGCAAGTCTAACGTTCTTGCGGGTTTAGGTCAACGATTTTTCATGTAACGCTGAAAGAATTCTTCCGCGAGCTTCGCGTCCAATTTCTTCAGACGGTTGTACTGCTCCAACGCTGCTTTTCGATCATTCAGTGCGACATACGTGAGCGCGAGATTGAAATGCGCCTCACCATAATCGGGCTTGATCCTGATCGCCTCCTTAAAACTCGCTGCCGCTTCCTGGTAACGCTTTGTGCGAAAGTAAACCGTGCCGAGATTGTTGTGTGTTTCTGCATTCACCGGCTTGAGCGCGAGTGTTTTCTTGTAGGCGCTGATAGCCGGATCGAATTGCTGATCTTTGTAGAGCGCGGTGCCGAGACTGTTGTAGGCATCGGCATAGTCCTGCCTGAGTCGTATTGCTTGTTGAAACTCATTCACCGCGCCTTTGAAATCGCCGCCGTTGTACAACGCCGTGCCGAGGTTGTAGTGCGCCTCAGGGAAATCGGGCTTTGCACGCGTCGCATTTTGCAGCAGCACCAGGGCTTCCTGATATTGCCCGAGTTTGTTGTAAGCCGCGCCAAGGTTGTTCATCGCTTTTACGTAATCAGGCTTCAATCGAAGCGCTTCCTTATACGCTTCGACGGCTTGACGCAGATACGGAACAGCATCAACGCGATCGAGAGTCTCTGCGATCTTAACGAACGCGAAACCGAGGTTGTTATAGGCGACTGGATTATCGGGACGAAGCCTCACCGATTCTCGCAACTCGGCAATCGCGCCGCGAGGATCTGTTGAGATCATTAAACTGCCGAGGTTTGTCTTCGCTTCGATGTAATTCGGATTCAGCCTAATGGCTGTGCGATACGCCGTCGCCGCTTCGTTGTTCCTGCCGCTCATGTAGTAAGCGTTGCCGAGGTTGTAGTGAGCGTCAGCCGAATCGCGATTGGCCGCGATGGCTTTCTGAAAACTATCGAGCGCGCGGTCGTACTGCTGAAGCACGTAATACACCGCGCCGAGATTGTTCAACGCGTCAGCATCGTTGGGCGTGAGTCGAACCGCATGTTGGAAAGCCTCGCTCGCTTCCTGGTAACGGCCGGCTTTGTACAAGCTCGCGCCGAGATTGTTGAAGGTGTCGGCGTCGTCAGACTTCAGCGCCACTGCTTTCTGGAACGCAGCGGCAGCTTCGTTGAACTTGTTGAGATTGAACTGCGCGGCGCCGAGATTCGTGTAGAGATCTGCGTCCTTTGGATCCAGCTTGAGCGCGTTTTGGTAGGCTTCGATCGCTTGTTGATAATCGCCGCGGTCGTAATGAGCGTTGCCCTGCTCCGTGAGCGCGTCGACGCGGTTCTCTGTGGTGGTCGTGGTGGTTGCGACAGCGGTTGTCGTAGTGGGACGATTGCGGTCGGTCGTGTTGTTGTTCCGTGCGACTTCTGTCGGACGGTTCGATCGTGACGGTCGTCTAACTGCCAGCAGCGCAGCAGTATTACCGGCCAGATCCCTCACACGTTTCGGCGGCTTGAAGATGATCGCGGCGCCACCGACAATGTCCTGCCCCTGGAAAGCAAGCGTACCGCCGATGTCCTGAATTCGCAGCGACGCTGCTGCAACAGAAATCGTGAGACAAAGAACAAGAATTTCTCCCGCAAAGGCGCTAAGGCGCAAAGGAAATCCTCGCTTCATAACTCTTCGTTGCGCCGTTGCGCCTTTGCGGGAGAAAACTCTGTTGTGACGAGCATTATCAAGGTCAGAAATACGACCGCGTTCGTCATGATGTGCAGACCGAAATCTACGAGACTGTGCGCCGCGACACCGGCGATGCCGAGTATCGCTCCGAATCTCACCGCGCGCATGTAATTACTGCCGGCGAGAAAATTCTCACGTGCTTTCTTAATAACCATCACCACAAACCAAACACCCAGGGCAAACCCGATTACGCCGCCGCTCGAAAGCAACTCGAGATAATCATTGTGCGCTTCCTGCGGCGTCATCAATCCCGACGCCTCATGATACGCAGTGATGCCGATCCAGTAACCACCTAAACCCACGCCGAGAATCGGATGCGCGGCAAACATCTTCAACGTCGCCTGCCAGATCCCGTTGCGACTCGCGCCCTGTCGCGACGTATCCGAAAACTCACTGCTCGCACCTTCGAAGTTTGTCGCAAGGCGATCGCCGCCGACCCAGAGCGTTCCAAACACGATGCCAAAGAAGAGCACGGCGAACAACACTGCCCTCAGCGCTACCGACTGCGTAAGCCTCTGAAACTGGTAACCCTCCTCAGACAGCGCCCGCACGCTTGTCAACAACAGCACAGCGATACCGATTTGCGTGATCATCGCCAGCACACCGCCGCGCGAATTCGCGAGCACGAGTGCAGTCCAGATCGGGAACAGCACCGCCACGTAGATCATCACTCGATCTCTTTTGACGCCGCCGCCGAGGACGATACCGAGACCGAGACCGAAAGCCATTTCCATCAAGTACGCGAAATGGTTTTTGTTGATGAACTGCGCGAAGCCTTGTTTGGGTTTGAGTAAAGGGAGAATGAAGCCTGTCTCTTGTTGTGTGTTCTGGCGGAGTATACCGAAGACCGCGCTCACGAGCGCGATGGCGAGCACTGTGTACACCAGAACACGCACGCGCCGCTCGGTGTTCACATAGCGATAAAGCAAGGCGAGGAACGCCGTGAGCGCAAGCATCTGAAGCGCAAAGAAACGCGTTTGATACGGATCGGCGCTGATCGCGTTCCAAACTTGAAGATTGGCTTCCGTGCGTGAGCCGAGTGAGAGTGTTTGGATAAACGCGAGCGCGGAGAGTGCGAGCATCGGAAGTAGCACGGCCTTGCCGCGAATCTCGATCGTGCCCGTGATGAGATTCTCGATGAGCGCGAGAATGCAGATCGCAAAGACCGCGCAGACGAAAGC
>DASTTS010000183.1:0-27448 GCA_035760085.1 Pyrinomonadaceae bacterium | reverse complement strand
CTGCGTCCTCTGCGTTGAAATAGCTCTTTAAACGCAGAGAACGCAAAGATACGCAGAGAACCGCAGAGATCGTGCCGTAATTTGAGTTTTCTCTGCGGCCCTTGGCGTATCTCTGCGTCCTCTGCGTTGAAATAGCTCTTTAACGCAGAGAACGCAAAGATACGCAGAGAACCGCAGAGATCGTGCCGTAATTTGAGTTTTCTCTGCGACCCTCGGCGTATCTCTGCGTCCTCTGCGTTGAAATAGCTCTTTAAACGCAGAGAACGCAAAGATACGCAGAGAACCGCAGAGATAAGGTTTGAGTTATGCCTACATGGCTCTACGAAGTTGCCCCACACATAGCGGCGCTGGTGATGCTGGTCTTCATCGAGTTTATCGCGCTCGGCGGGCTGCTGTTGGTAAGACGCTTCGTGCTGCCGCGGTTGCTTTATCACGAGGGCACGCATGAAGCAGTCAGCGGCACAGTGCAGGCGATCGGGGTGTTTTACGGAATCACGGTTGGTCTGATAGCAGTCGCTGTTTGGAATACAAACGAGAACGCTGCTCAGCTCGTTTCGAAGGAAGCTGCGGCCATCGGATCGTTGTATCGAGATGTTAGTGGCTACCCGTCACCGGTTCGTGAGGAGTTACGAGAGAAACTCCGCGAATACACGGAGTTTGTCATTAACGAGGCTTGGCCTGCCCAAAAGAGAGGGGAAGGTCAAAGCATAACGGCCGGTGTAAAGCTTTTGAATGACTTCCAGGCTACGCTTCTTAGCTCCGAGCCGAAAAGTACCAGTCAAGCTGCACTCCATAGTGAAACGCTACGCACCTACAACAACCTGATCGAGTATCGCAGGCTGCGCATCGATGCGGTTGGCGGCGGGCTATCAACAGTGATGTGGGCCGTCATTTGGGTGGGGGCGATAATCAGTATCGGAGTCGCATACTTCTACAAAATTCCTGATTTGAAGCTGCACGCAATACTCGTGGCCCTGATGGCGGCCTTTCTCGCCATGGTCCTCTTCATGATCGTAATCAACGACAAACCGTTTTACGGTTACGGCAGCATCTCGTCAGATCCCTACAAACTCATCCTCGAGAATCAAAAAGAAGTGAAGTAGGTGATGCCGGGCCTATCCGGCATTAGCCAAAACTCATGATTTTTGTGGCTTCTTCACTGTAAAAACTGACAGTTATTCCCGCCTGTGCGCGCCAATAGAATCAATCTGGAGGAACTGGAGCAGCATGGAAAGAAAGATCAGCCCGATTTTATTCGTCTTCATAATCACCGTCTCATGTGCCGCGCAGCAGCTCCAGGATCGCGGTTGGCCGCGTGGCTACAGCCTGCCCAGCGAAGCGCAGATCGTATTGTTTCAGCCTCAGATCGCCACTTGGGATGAGCAGAAACACGCTGTTGCTTTAGCAGCCGTTTCTTACGTGGCCAAAGGCTCCGAGAAACCTGTCGTGGGCACAATCAAGATCGAGGCCGATACACAGGTTTCACTCGAGCAGCGATTGGTCAAGTTTTCGACACTCAAAATCACTGAAGCAAATTTCCCGACGCTCCCGAAAGAGCAGACGTCCGAGATCGTAAAAGAGATCGAGAAAAACATTCCCGAAGAAGATCGCGTCATCGCACTCGATCGCGTGCTCGCCTACGTTGATAAGAGCACGATCCGGCCGAAGAACGTCGCCGGTATCAAGAGCGATCCGCCCAAAATCTATCTCAGCAAGATGCCGGCGATCCTCGTGCTCTTTGACGGCGAGCCAATCTGGAGTCCGATCAAAGACAACGAGCTGAAGTTTGCAGTCAATACAAACTGGGACTTCTTCCAGCACACACCGACGGGTCTCTACTACCTGCGCTATGACACATCGTGGCTGAAGTCGACCGCCTTGACGGGACCGTGGTCACGCGCCGGCAAGCTGCCTGACAGCTTCACTAAATTGCCTGATGACGAAAATTGGAAGGACGTTCGTACGAATCTGCCGGGTGCACCGTTGAAAGTTTTGCCGAGTGTTTACGTCACTTCCGATCCGTCGGAGATGATCCTGATTGAAGGCGAGCCAAAGTATGAGCCCGTTCCGAACACTGGTTTGCTCTGGGTCAGCAACACTGAAAGCGATCTCTTCCGGCTTGGTAAAGACGGCCAATTTTTCTATCTCGTAACCGGCAGGTGGTTCAAGGCGCCCGCCATCACTGGACCCTGGACATTTGCGACACCGGAACTACCGGAGGACTTCAAACGAATCTCGCTCGAACATCCACGCTCGCGTGTTTTGGCTTCAGTGCCGGGTACCCAACAGGCCGCCGAAGCAGTCTTGCTGGCCCAGGTGCCGCAGATTGCGCGGATCAACAAGAAAGAGCTCACGGCTCCGGAAGTTACTTATAACGGCGACCCGGAATACGAGGCTATTCAAGGCACGGCCCTCCAGCGCGCGCGGAATACTGACAAGGACATCATCAAGGTCGGCGATGTGTATTACATGTGTTACCAGGGAGTTTGGTTTCAGGCCAACGCTCCGAAAGGACCATGGACCATCGCCACTTCTGTTCCCAAGGAGATCTATCAAATTCCCCCCAACTCACCGGCACATAGCGTGACCTACGTCACTGTCGAAGAAGACGATGACGATAACGATGATTGGGTGACGTACGCCGCGTACGCCGGTTACACAGGTGTAATGATTGGTTGGGGTTGCGCCGTCTGGGGCTCAGGCTGGTACTACCCGCCTTATTACTGGTATGGCGGTTATTACCCGGTTTATTACCCCTACTGGAGAACTTATGGCTATGGCTCCTGGTACAACCCGTATACAGGACGCTACGGAACTGCGGGAAGGATCTATGGACCATACGGAGGTGTCGGCTTCGGCGCGCGCTACAACCCGGGCACCGGAACCTATTCTCGTGGTGCATTCGCCTATGGACCATATGGAGCGCGCGGTGCCGCGCAGGCTTATAACCCGCGTACCGGAACCTATGCCCAGACACGCCAGGGCTCGAATCCCTACGGCAGTTGGGGATCGACGCAAGTGCAACGCGGCGATGATTGGGTAAACACGAAACGATTCACGAATAGTGCCGGCAATACGACGCGAGTTACTCGCACAGATCAGGGAGGCATGATCTCGCGTCGAGGTGAGGGCGGGCGCGGCTTTATCGGATCGAATGGCGAAAACGTTTATGCCGGTAGAGACGGCAACGTTTACCGGCGCGATCAGAATGGTAATTGGAGCAAGTGGGATAACGGCAACTGGAATTCGGCGCAACGGCCGGAACAGCGCAGTGATGTCCGTGACAGCATGATGAATGAGCGCGGAAGAGCTCAGGACCGAGCCAATAGCAGAGATAACGCGATTGGTGATCGGGCTGGTCAGGCGTCGCCGCGAAACCAGATGGACTCATCGACGTTTCGCAGCCTTGAAAGAGATCGGGCGGCGCGCCGGGAAGGAGCACAGCGCAGTCGCGACTACGGATCTTATAGTCGCGGGCGCAGTAGCAGTGCGGGCAGTTATCGGGGCGGAGGTTTTAGTAGAGGTGGTGGAGGAGGAGGTTTTAGGGGGGGCGGTCGCCGACGCTAGGAAATCTGTGGGGCGATTCTGGCCGAGGTGACCCCGCGCGCGCGCCGCGGACAGTGAGCGAGAAGAGATGGGGCTCCTTCACTACTCCGCGGCGCTGCACTTGAGTAACAAGAGGCTTTGCTCAAATTCCACCCACGGCAGTGGGTGGATGGTTCAAATTCTTTCTGGATAAGCGCAAACACACTGTTATTTCAAACTAGAGGACTCCGTAATATTACGGGTTGCGGGCGCATGGTAATATTTTGGGGTGCAAAGTCAATAATTCCCCCGACTTAGCAGGATAACGTTTCTCCCCGACCGGTGTTATTCGCCCGAAACACTAAGTTGTCGTGAGGAGTTCGGTTACGAAACACTGAGAGGGTTTCATGGGACCCATTTTCTCCCCGCGGGTGCCTATTTCTGGATGTGTCGGTTCCCCCTGGTCAACCCGACCAGGAATGTTGGGCACTGCAACCCGGCTCGCGCGACGATTTCTCAGGCACGCCTCTGTTTTTGTTGTTCTATTACTCTGCCTATTCACTTCCGTTCTAGTCGCCCAACCGCCTGCACCGGCCCGCTCTGAAGCAGAAACATTCTGGGCTCTCAATAAGTGGTACGTCCTCGTTGCTGTTACTACATTTCTGGTTCAGGCACTCCTAATTATTTGGCTCTTAATCACACAGGCGCGCCGGAGGCAGGCTGAGACGGAGAGTCATCGGCTCGCAACTTTTGCTGAGCAGGAACACAAGCGCCTGGATGAAGTTGTTTCAAACGTACCGGGCATTGTTTGGGAAGCCCGGGTAGATCCGATCACTTATGAACGCAGGACGACATTCATCAGCGATTATGTTGAGAAGATGTTGGGTTACACGAAAGAAGAATGGATGTCGACTCCGAACTTTGCACTTTCGATCGTGCATGACGAGGATCGAGATAGAGTTCAACGTCAAGCGGCATCAGTCTTTACCGGGGCCGGGCCGACTTTTCTGAAATTCCGCTGGATCGCCAGGGATGAACACATTCTTTGGGTTGAGGCCCGCATTGCAGCGCTGTTCGATGAGTCGGGAAAAGTTGTCGGAATTCGTGGCGTCACCCTTGATGTAACTCAGCAACACCTGGCTGAAGAAGCAAAAAGGCAAAGCGATGAGCGGTTTGCCAAAGCGTTTAAAGCCAATCGTCAGCCGATGTCCGTGACCACTATGGCAGAGGGACGTTATATCGAAGTGAACGACAGTTTCCTGGAAATGAGCGGCTACACGCGCGAAGAAGTTATCGGTCATACTTCACTGGAACTTAATATCTGGGAATCACCCTCCCATCGGGCCTATTTCATTCAACAACTGAAGCAACGAAATTGTCTTGTTAACTTCGAGACCAGGTTTCGCACCAAAGAAGGCTCGCTGAGAGTGTTACTTTCATCAGCGGAAGAATTGGAGCTCGCGGGCGAACAGTGCCTACTCGTTTCGTCAAGCGATATCACGGAACGAGTTGCCATCCAGCAGGCTTTGCGAGAAAGCGAAGCCCGTTTCAGAAATCTCGCCGACACCGCACCGGTGATGATTTGGCTTACCGGCGTGGATAAAAAATGTACATACCTGAACAAGCAATGGCTCGAGTTCACCGGGCGAAATCTGGAAGAACAACTTGGTGGCGGCTGGGCTGACGGAATTCATGCGGACGATTACCGCCACACTCTCGAAAACTATGAGACTCACTTTGACGAAAGAAAACCTTTCGAGATGGAGTACAGGCTTCGTAGATACGATGGCGAGTTCCGCTGGATCTTTGACGCGGGAGCACCACGCCTCTCAAACGATGGCACGTTCCTCGGTTATATCGGTACCTGTCTGGATATCACCGAACGTAAAGAATCGGAAGTAAAGGTGCAGAAAGCTCATGAAGAATTGCAGCAGTTGAAAAATCAGTTGGAAGCAGAAAACATTTACCTGCAACAGGAACTCCAACTGGATCCAATCTTCGGCGAAATCGTCGGCCAAAGCGATGCGATCAAATATGTGCTTTTCAAACTCACGCAAGTAGCACCCACGGATACGACAGTACTCATCACAGGCGAAACAGGCACGGGGAAAGAGCTCGTGGCGCGCGCGATTCACGGCGCCAGCTCCCGCAAAGACCGTCCTTTAATAAAGGTAAACTGCGGCGCCCTGGCTCCAAGCCTGATCGAGAGTGAGTTGTTTGGACATGAAAAAGGCGCTTTTACGGGAGCAGGCTCACGCAAGCTCGGCCGCTTTGAGTTAGCCAGCGGAGGCACGATTTTCCTTGATGAAATCGGAGAGTTGCCGTTGGAATTACAGGTGAAACTGCTGCGAGTGATTCAAGAGAACGAGTTTGAGCGACTTGGCGGTGCGCGGACAATCAAAATCGACGTTCGCATTATCGCCGCGACGAATCGTAATCTGAAACTCGAAGTGGAAAACGGGAAGTTTCGTGAAGACCTCTGGTATCGCCTGAACGTTTATCCAATCACCGTGCCGCCGCTCCGCCAACGTAAAGAAGATATCTCTTTACTGGTCGAACATTTTGTAAGGGGATACGCCAAGAAGTTTGGCAAAACGATCACGTCCGTTTCGCCGCGAGCGCTACAAACTTTCCAGGCACATTCGTGGCCTGGCAACGTCCGTGAATTAGCTAATGCGATCGAGCGCGCAGTTATTCACGCCAAGGGAACTGTTTTGCACTCCGTTGATCGTTTTGAAGAGACTTCGGAAGAGCCACCCTTCGCGGCAAAGACTCTTGAAGACGTCGAACGCGACCACATCATTCGCACCCTTGAGAACACTGGCTGGCGAATCGAAGGACCACACGGTGCTGCAAATGTCCTCGGTCTCAATCCCAGCACCTTACGCACACGCATGAGCAAGCTCGGAATAACACGGCGAAACGCCACGGTTGCGTAGAAAAACTTTGTGATTATTCCCGCGCAATGCCACGTTTTATTTGAACAAAAAAGTTAACTATTGTTCCTTATCCGTGGAGTAAAACGGATCCCGCGAAATATGACGGCCACGAAACTTCTTCTCCATGGCCGGGCTAGCCTTAAACAACATTTAAGTCATTTCACAATATAGAATAAGCGGAGTTGCATTAAATCTTACTCTCTGCTGCACGCGGTTTGCTTTAGTGTTCCCTACCGTACCTCCCTCGGGTTTCTCATAAAGCAGACTCAGAACCGGAAGCATTAACGTGCGATACGTGCCGTGGTGTCTTCGGGGAATTCGAAAGGTGGGTGGGAGAACGTGATCGTTAAGACGACAAAAATTACAGTCAAGCCGGAGAAGCGTATTGAGTTGGCCCAAACCATCGGACGTCTACTCGGACCGATCAAGAACGTTAAAGGATGCCGGAATATTAAATTCTATTTTGACGCGACCGATGAGAATTCGTCGTTGCTCTTGAGCGAATGGGAATCGGAATCAGACTTGA
This sequence comes from Pyrinomonadaceae bacterium, assembly GCA_035760085.1. GTDB lineage: Bacteria > Acidobacteriota > Blastocatellia > Pyrinomonadales > Pyrinomonadaceae > PSRF01. Next base: position 20,458 of record DASTTS010000183.1, on the reverse strand, counting down.
ACCGCTATCTCGGCTCAAACGACTTCGCCATTCTGAGAGGCGCCATCATGGTGCTGAGCGTGGGCACCACCGATTATAAAGCTCTCATAACGTCTGAACGAATTCGTGACCTGGTAAGCAGCGGGCCGCGTTGAACCTCGTGAGGGACGCTTAAAGATGACAAAACAATCCGAGCGCAGGACACAAAGAAATCGAGCGCAATGGAAGTTTGAAACTCAAAGAACATGGGCTCCCCTGATGATTTCGAACCCGATCAAGCAAATTGCAAAGACTCTTAATCCCGACCGAGCGTCTGATGATCCTTTGCGCGCCCTCGTCGATGCCTGCATTTCCAACGTGGCAGTGCTCGATGAATCCGGCTGCATTCTCTACGCCAGTAACGCGTGGCGATTATTTCAGCATGGCACCGCGTCTAAAATCGACCGCTTCGAAACTGCGCCTTACTATTTTGAAAGTTGCAAGCGACTGACGGACTCAGATTTTGACGACACTGCCGATTTAACTCTCGAAGATGATCTCCGGCAGATACTGTTTGGGGAAGAAAGGGAGTTTCACCATAAGTATTACTGTCCACACGTTAATAGAGGACGCCCGTTCCTGTTGCACGCGGCCCGGTTGAACCTGCCTGGTTCGACTTTCAGAGTCTTGATCACACACGAGGATATCCCCGCAGCGCGAGAGGATCTCCAACAAACGGGCGAACGTCTCAATCAGTTGCTTGCCACAACGAAAGTGATGGCGTGGGAAGGTGAGGTTGAAGGTCAGCGATTCACATACGTGAGCGACCAGGCGGCAAAGATGCTCGGCTATCCGGCGAGTGCGTGGTACAAACCCGGCTTCTTAGCAGCGCACATACATCCCGATGATCGGTCGCGAGTGTTGAGCACTTACCGGAAACAAACCAGGGTTGCAGAACATTTCGATCTCACTTTTCGCATGCTTGGCAGTGATGACCGGGTGGCGTGGGTGCAGAATCTTGTGAGTGTTACGCCTGAGAACGGCACTGCCGGTCGAATGCATGGCTTCATGATCGACATTTCCGAACGTAAACGCGCGGAAGAGTCTTTGAAGTATCTGGGCAGTCGCTTGATTGCTGCCCAGGAAGAGGAACGTAAGCGAGTAGCCCGGGAGTTGCACGATGATTTGAACCAGCGGATGGCGGTGCTATCGATCGAGCTCGAACAATTGAGTCAAAAGATCGAAAAGCCTTTTAGTCTGCGTAAGCATGTTCATAAGCTACAGTTGCAAGCCCAGGAGATCTCCACTGATATTCACCGGCTGTCTTACAAACTCCATCCGTCCAAGTTGGACCACCTGGGCCTGGCAGCCGCTATCAAGTCGCTATGCGACGATTTTTCTCTCGTGCAGAGTGGTAAATCCAAAGTTCACTTTCATCAAAGTGGACTGCCGGCGGCGCTTCCCAAAGACATCACGCTCTGCCTTTTCAGAATTGCACAGGAAGGACTTCGTAATTGCGTCAAACACAGCGGTGCAGAATTGGTACAGGTAATGCTGACGAAAACGGACCATTCTGTTCGTCTCTCGGTTTCAGATAACGGATGTGGTTTCGATACCGGATCCGAGCTGATGGAACGTGGTCTCGGCTTCATCAGCATGCAGGAACGTCTCCGTCTCGTTGGCGGAGAGATCAATGTTTTCTCACAACCCCGGCGCGGTACCAGAATCGATGCTTCGGTCCCCCTGAATTCTCAAACAACAAGGTCTAAGGAGGTTATATGAAACGCCCCCGAGTCATTCTCGCAGATGACCATACGCTAATGCTCGATGCCCTGAAGAATTTGATCGAGCCCGAGTTTGAAGTAGTCGGAACGTTTGCTGATGGCCACTCACTTGTCGACGCCGCTACACAGCTGAACCCCAATGTGATAGTGCTCGACATCGGTATGCCCACCATGAACGGGTTGAATGCAGGCCAAAGACTCAAGCAAATGTTGCCGACAGTGAAACTGGTCTACTTAACCATGAATCACGATCCTGACATTGCCGGCGAGGCTTTTCGGTTGGGCGCCTCGGCGTTCCTGCTTAAGAATTCGGCGGCTACGGAGCTGCTACAGGCAATGCGACAGGTTGTGCGTGGTGGGTACTACATCACTCCCCTCATGACGAAGGGAATGGAAGGTTCATTCGTAAAGAACTTCAAACAAAGGAAGAGCAAATACTCACTAACCTTGCGGCAAAGGGAAGTGTTGCAACTTCTGGCTGAGGGCCGGTCGATGAAGGAGGTCGCGTTTGTTTTGAACGTGTCTCCGCGCACCGTTGCGTTCCACAAATACACGATGATGGAGCACCTGCACATCAGGAGCAGCGCCGAGCTCATTGAATACGCCCTGCGAAGCTCGCCTGCTTTGGGTTGAAACCTTACAACTGTAGGGGCGGCCCTCCGTGGCCGCCCCTGCGTTAAATACAGATGCGTTGGACGGCAGGGGCGGCCACGGAGGGCCGCCCTACAGTTGCCCTGTGACGACCTGTTAGTTTTGCTAGTACGTGCGCCTCGCGGTCCTGGTTGAGAATGTTGTAAAGGAGCAGGGTGGTGGCCCGGGCGCGTATTCTAGTAGCAGAAGATCATGAGTTGATGCGAGACAAAGTTGTGCGTTTGCTGAGACGCGACTTTGAAGTAGTAGCAGCGGTAACAAACGGTGAAGCACTACTGGAAGCAGCGGCCCGATTGAACCCGGACGTTTGTGTCCTCGATATCTCGATGCCGGTGCTCAACGGCATCGAGACCGCAACTCATCTCAAGAACAGCAGCTCATCCGCAAAAGTAATCTTCCTGACTATTCATAACGATTCAGATTCTGTCGGTGCGGCATTTAAAAGCGGCGCGGAAGGATACGTATTCAAAACGCGCATGGCCGCAGATCTGGTTGTGGCTGTGAGAGAAGTTCTCGCAGGCCGCACCTTCCTCTCGCCCTGTTAAATAACGTCGCGCACGCACACGTACCTGCTTTGAGTCCGGCAGGCTTTGCGCCTTTGCGCCTTTGCGTGAGCATGTTTTTCCTTGCCCTCACGCTTGCAAGTTTAGCGCGCAAACACTGTCAGAATTGACAGTGTTAAAGACACTTACCTGCATCTAGCATCATTACGAATTCAAATGTAAGTCGGCCCCACGGGCTGGCAAACGCAGACGCGCCGATGCAGACGCGCACTGCGTTGCTCGAAGAATGAAGGCTGACTCGTCCCTAACTAAAACCGACAAGGAGCAAAATAGATGAGAAGCAGCAGTTACACGATAGTGAGACTGACGACAGTCGCCTTCGTTCTCGTGCTGGCGGGCGTGGCAAACACATTCGCGGCCGGATCCTGGGCGACTAAATCTGCGGTGCGTACAGCGCCTCAGGAAGAAGTAAAGAAGATGAAGGGCGTGGTTGTTAAGCGCGACCCGGATTCGTTCACGATGTCAGAGACGACGGGTGGACCAACCACGGTTGTGCTATTAACCGCCAGCACCGAAGTAAAAAGCCACAAACGAGGAGCTTTTCGAGGCTCAAAAGAGTATGCCGCCAGTTACATACTGCGCGGATTGCGACTCGAGGTTGATGGCGTTAGAAATTCTGACGGCAGCATCACCGCCGATAAGATCCGTTTTGACGAGCAGGATCTAAGAACGGCGCAAGCGTTGAAGGCCACGGTCGATCCGGTCGAAGCAGAGCTGAATGACAAACTAAGACAACAGCAGGCGGAACAAGAGCGACTGGCCGGCCAGCTCGAGGAGAACCGGGCGCTCACAGCGCAAGCACAGGCTTCAGCAGATGCCGCCGCAGAGGCTGCCAAAAAAGCGCAGTCGACCGCGGACTATGCCAACAATCGGATAAATGGGCTGGACGATTTCGATTCGATCAAGACCATCACGGTCCTTTTCAACACTAACAGCGCCACGTTGGGCCCAAAGGCGAAAGCCACGATCGATGAAGCAGCCGCCTGGGTAAAAACTCAGAACACGAAGGGTTGGGTCATGGCCGTGATCGGATACGCCGACTCTACCGGAAACTCACAGCGAAACATCGACCTCAGCGAGCGCCGCGCGAACGCGGTCATCTATTACATCGTGAGTAAGTACAAGATGCCGCTGAACCGCCTGGTCCAACCATTCGGTTACGGGCAGTTGGAGCCGGTAGCGGAGAACCAGACGAAAGCGGGACGTGCGAAGAACCGTCGCGTCGAGATCAGGTTGATGATCAATAAGGGTATCGCCGGATCCGTAGCGGGCAAGGATGGAAATTGAAGTGGGAAGGTGAGCGTTTAGATCAGGAGGACACCTTCACACTTCATGGGCCGGGACTCTGGAACGTCCCGGCCCAATTCTTTTTTGTGCTTTTTGTGCTTTTTGGTGGCTAAGAAAATCGGGCGACGACGACCGTGATGTTATCCGGGCCGCCCGACGCGAGCGCCAGATCGATCAGGTTCTGACAGGCAGCTTGCGCGGACTCTGTTTGCCGCAGCTCACTTGCAATCAGATCGTCCGTCACTAACTCGGTAAGTCCATCAGTGCAGAGAAGAAGTTGATCATTGGGAGAGAGCCGGAAGCGCTGGACTTGAGGCTCAATACGTTCGTCCAGCGAACCGATCGCCGCGGTTAAAACGTGTCGCATCGATCGTGGTGCAGGATCGTCAGAGCTCGCAACCCCGGCATCGATGAGCGCCTGGGCCAGCGTGTGGTCCGTAGTCAACTGTCTCAACGTGTTTCCTCGCAACAAGTACGCACGCGAGTCGCCGACGTGGCCCAGCACCAGATCACTTCCAAGCGCACCGGCCACAGTCAAGGTTGTTCCCATTCCACGGAGAGTATCGTCGCGTTCGGCTTCCTGTCTCAAGATCTTATCGATCTGATAGAAGCGTCGTGTCATTCGTTCGAAGACAGTCTTAACGTCCTGTTTTCGCTTCAATGCGAGCGTCCAGTCGGTCGTTTCGACGATGAGCTCGATTAGTGTAGATAAAGCGAGACGGCTGGCGACTTCGCCGGCGGCCATGCCACCCATGCCATCCGCTACGAGCATACCGTAACCTGTCAGGCTGTAATTCTGGTCCAGCAAATGCTCGTCAAGATTCGTCGCCAGCCTTTGGAGCGAGCGGCCAAAACGTATCAGCAGATAGCTGTCCTCGTTATTTTCTCTGACGTGACCTTGATGTGAGGCGCCGGCGATATCCACTTCCAGCGGCACCCAGCCATTGATTGGCCCATTGCTCACTTTATTGTCTGTTTCCATGTGTCAACCCTTGAATGTTGGTGAGCTGTACGAGAACAAAAAAGACTTCCCGGCCGCGTTTCCCTCCCCCCGAGTACCTCGGCTCGTCTGAAACGCGGCCGGGAATAAGGCGCTCTCGCAGCAGTGAGAACACCTCAGGCCAACTTCGCTCGTTGCTGGACAGGTTCGTTCGGAAGTACGAAGCCTGGGGCGAGTTGGAATAACGTGCAACGCGTTGCTCATCTTAGTTTGCAATTGATTTGCAACCCACTGGCAAAATTTACAGGCCACATCCTGTGAATCCTGAAAATCCTGTAATCCTGTCTACAACTACGTCCATCATTAGACAGGATTACAGGATTTTCAGGATTCACGGGATTAGAATTTCCAACCTAGCGACGTGCTGACGCCGAGCTCATTCTTATCTGCTCTGACCGGTGGCTTGCTATCGAAGTTTTCATAAACGTGAAAACCCCAGTAGAGGTCCTTGACGACTTTTATGTAAAGATCCGACGTGGCCTGCAATCTCACGCGGCCTGGTGTTGTCAGGCTCGGGTACAAGTTGAAACGCGATCTGATATCGGTGGTCTTGAAGCGGAAAGTGCTGAAGTCGACGCCCGCCAGGGCGTCAGCATTGGTGGCTCGAGGTTTACCGATTCCAGCAGAATAATGCTCACGCGTACCAACCATGCCGCCGAATATCGATAGACGCGACTGCTCGGTCTGACGCAGATTGAGACCAACTAAACCTCCGATCGAAGTGCGCAGGTTAAGACTCTGCTGATCGCTTTGCAGGAGATCGAAAAGCCCGCCGACAAAAAGCCGCTGCGTTAACTGTTTTCGATAATCAAAGGTGAACTGCTTGCGAGCCGTGCTGTCTCCGTCGGTTTGTCCGCTGAAGGCTGAATCGATGGAAGTTGTAAAGGAGTGAGAACCCGTTCGGTAAGTTGTGGTTGCAGTAAGCTGAGTCTGATACTGATCGTTGCCGCTGGTAAAACTGAAACCAAAATCAATCGATCCCTCGAGGCGTTTCCAGAATCTTGGCGAAGCCGGAATGATTCTTATTACATCCGACTGGTGCACTCGCAACGCATTGTCTGATGAGCCGAGCACGAAGTTGGGAGTCTCATCAGAGTTCTTCGGCAGGAGGTGCATGACGGTAGTGAAGAGTTTGCCGTCGACCAGGGCGATCATGAAGACAGACTTGCTCTCGATTCTTTCCACCCGGGCCCAGTCGAGACGAACTGCTTCAGCCATGTAGTCTGCTTTGATCTTCAGTTCACCGCGCTGCATACCCTTTATCTCGCCGGTCAAACGATCGCCGTTTTTCAGCACCACTACATCGTCGTCGTTTTTGGCGAACGTCGTTGTTGAGCATCCCAAAACAACTACGAAGATCAGAAGCCAGACCGAATTTTTCATCGTCCTTTACCCTCCACAGATGACTGACTATTCGGGACACTAGCCTTGCCGCGCGCGCGAAACTGCCTGTCAAAAATGACAGTTTTCTCCTGTAAAGACGCAACTAGAATTTGGTCCAACTAAATTAAGCTTCAAAGAAGGATGGTGGCGAAGATGAGCAAGGCCGGCAGGGTTCTGCAACTGAGTTTAGTGTTGGTATTACTTCTCGTGGGCTCCGTCGCTGCGAGTGCCCAGGATATACGGTTCAACTATTTACCGGGAACCAATTTCAGCCAGTACAAAACGTACAAATGGGTGAAGATCCCGAAGGTTCAATATCCGAATTCGATTCTCGACGAACAGATCATGCAGGCGATCGATTCGCAACTGGCGATGAAAGGGTTGACGAAGACAGAAGAAAATCCGGATCTCTACGTTACTTACCAGGTCGCTGTTAATCAGGAGAAACAATGGAACTCTTACAGCACTGGCGGCGACTACTGGGGCTGGGGCGGTTGGGGCGGATGGGGTGGCATGTCCACTACGACGACCACGAGCTCGACGATCAACATCGGCACACTCAGTTGCGATATCTACGACGTCGCTACGAAGAAACAGATCTGGCGTGGCGACGCGACCAAGACGCTTGGCTCTGGTAAGGATCCGAAAAAGGTCACGAAGAATCTGAACAAGGCGATGGCCAAACTGTTCAAGAAGTATCCGCCGCCGGCGAAATAGAAGTAAGGAGAGTAGAACATGAGAGCGACGATCTTGATTGCTTGTTGCGTGTTGATTAGTTGTGCACTGGGGATTTCCGCGGTTCCCGCGCAAGAGACAAAACCCAAAAAGGAAAAGTTTGGCGCGCTTGCATATCTTCCATCAGGAGCGGGTCCGGCTATGGTTGGTGCCGGAGCGAGAGTCAACGTCGACTTGTACGTCGATGCTTACACACCCGACGATCAAGCGAAGTCGATGGCCTCGTTGTTGGTTAACGCTGGTCCTGATGCTTTGCTCAAAGCGCTCGAGAAGAGCAAGACAATTGGACGTATCAGGCTCGTCGGTCGCGCCGGATTCTACGATCTGAAACTTATTCGCTCGCATCGCACACCCGGGGGCCGGCGCATCTACGCGGTCGGCGATCGTCCGGTTGGATTTCTTGAAGTTTACTCAGGCAGTAGATCACAGGATTATCCGTTTGGAATCCTCCAGCTCGATCTCAAGGAGAATGAAAAGGGTAAAGAAGAAGGTGAAGGTGCGCTTATCTACTCAGCCCGGATCAAAGTGTTGGAAGGAAATTCAATCGACGTTGAAAGCTATGGCATTCAACCAATTCGTTTGATGGCCGTGCGCAAACTCTAAGACCGTTCAGGCTAATAGTTTTCTGAGTTTTCTTCGTGCTTTGTGAAGTTGCGACTTGGAATTGCCGGTGCTGAATCCAAAAAGCCCGGCGATCTCTTCGTGGTTGTAACCTTCCACGTCAAACTTGACGAAGACGGAACGCGATCCGGGAGGCAGTTTGGCCAATGCTCTGTAGAGCGTGAGGCGATCAACCACTCGATCGTTCCAGCGCGGCTTCAAAACAGGCATTGTCGCTAACCGATCCAACATATCCGGCGCCTCGCGGCGACGAACGTTACTACGGATATGCATCAGTACCTGATTAATAGTTAAACGATAAAGCCACGTCGAAAATTTACTCTCGCCGCGGAATGATCCTGACTTTTTAAGAAGCTGAATAAAAACATCGTGAGTTAAATCCTCAGCTTCCATCACATTGCCCGTCATTCTCAAACACAACGAGTACACCATGTTGCTGTGTCGTTCGTAGAGATCTGCGACACACGAGACGGCTCCCTGCGCGATTGCCTGGGCCAACTCGTAATCTGTTTGGGGCGTCATGCCCGCTACTGTAGTGAGTCTGGCGATGCTACTCGACTGTTACTTCTGACAGGTGCATCTTTTACATCATGAAAATCCTGTAATCTTTGTCTAACCGGTTCTGTCCGTCCCTGTAACTTTTGCTAGTTTCACGCACTCACCGCCCTCATTAGATTTCAACAACAGGAAGAACTCCGCACGATCGAACATCGGAGCTGATTGAAGGAGAGTGTATGAACGTCTATAGCCGATCACGTTTGCGGTTGCTGACTGTATCTATATTGACCGTGCTGGTTTTGTTTTCCAGCGACTCTGTGCCGGCACAAACTCAGGAACCCGCAAAGCCAACTCCCGAAGTCGAACAACTGAAACAGCGTCTGCAACAACTGGAGCAGACGGTGTCAGATCTCAAAGGGCAGATCAACGCGATTGAAGAGGCAAAGAAAAAGGAGACCGCTCCTGCCGCCATAGTCGAAGCAAAGTACGCCGTGCCTCCCGAAGCCGCGAACTCGCCGGAGCCGGCGCCTGCTGAAAAACGGCAGGACAACGGCAAAGGTGAGAGCACTTTTACAATCTACGGCTTTGCGATGCTCGATGCCGGTTACCAGTTCAACCAAAACGATCCGAACTGGTTCGACGTGATTCGTCCCACGAAGTTACCCGCCTTTAGAGATCAATTTTCTCCGGATGGAAAAACTTACTACGGCGTTCGCCAAAGTCGTCTGGGCGTCAAATCCACCACGCCAACGAAGTATGGCGAGCTCAAAACACAGTTTGAGTTTGAACTGTTTGGAACCGGTGTAGACGCGGGTCAAACCACTTTTCGCTTGAGACATGCCTACGGCGAGTTGGGCCAATTCGGCGCCGGTCAAACGTGGAGTCCGTTCATGGACATCGATGTGTTTCCAAACTCACTCGAGTACTGGGGACCAAACGGAATGGTGTTTTTCCGTAACTTGCAGTTTCGCTGGATGCCTCTGAAGGGGCGCAACTCGGTAACGCTTGCAGTCGAACGTCCGGGCGCCAGTGGCGACCAGGGAGTCTTTGCAGATCGCATCGAGCTGCAAGGCATCAGGCCAAAGTTTGACTTGCCTGACTTCTCCGGCAACGTTCGCTTTACTCGTGACTGGGGTTACTTCCAGGCCGCCGGAATGATCAGACGAATCAAGTGGGTTGATACGACTGTGGACCAGTTTGATTTGGATGGATCGGAAATCGGAGCCGGACTCAATTTCACTTCCAACCTCAAGTTCACGCAGAACGATACCGGCCGGTTTGCTTTTGTCTTTGGCCAGGGAATTCAGAACTACATGAACGATGCTCCGGTCGACATCGGCATCGAGTTGACTCCCGGAGGAGATCCACGCCGGCCTATCCGGGGTGTGGCGCTGCCGATGTGGAGCATGGTCGCGTTTCTCGATCACAACTGGAACAAGCGCTTCAGCACGGCGGTCGGTTATTCGTTCCTGGATATCGACAACTCGAACGGGCAGTCGGCTGATGCGTTTCATCGCGGTCATTACGGGCTAGCCAATCTGCTTTTTTATCCGGTCGACAACGTGATGGTGGGCGGCGAGTTTCAGTGGGGAAGACGCGAAAACTTCCTGGACGGCTTCAAGTCCGACGACTTCCGGATCCAGTTTTCGTTTAGATACAACTTTTCCAAGACGCTCACTTTCTGATCCCCGAAAAAGATCATAGCCGTTCCAGATGAGAGGAGAAATTTCAATGTTGAGAGAGAGAGTTCAAGCACGAATGCTCGTCGCGTTGTTGGTCGTGATGACATTCGTAGCCGCGCCGCTGTCAGCTTTGGGGCAGAAGACCAGCCCCGTTGCGCCGGGACGCGCGCAAGTGGAAGCGGTCGTGCGCGAAGCATACGAGAAGTTCAAGACTGATACCGGCGGCAAGAATGCCGACTACATTCCTTACCTGGCCCAGGTTGACTCAAAGCTTTTTGGCATCGCCATAGTCACCACTGACAACCAGGTGCTCACACTGGGAGACATCAATTACTCCTTCTCAATCCAATCGATCTCGAAAGTCTTCTCGCAGGCGTTGGCGATGGAAGAGCTTGGACCAGACAAAGTTTTCGAGAAAGTCGGATCTGAGCCAACCGGCCGCGCCTTCAACTCGGTCTTTGCCGTCGCTGACATGCCGACACACACCGGCAATCCATACGTCAACGCCGGCGCTATCTCGACTGTCAGTTTGATTTCCGGAAAGACGGCGGACGAGAAGTGGAACAAGATCCTCGATTTCTACAGCCGTGTCGCGGGCGAGAAGTTGAAGCTCATCGATGAAGTTTACAAGTCGGAAGCAGCGACCAACACAGGCAACAAAGCTCTCTCGATGTTGCTTGCGAAATACGATCGCATCTACGCCGATCCGTTTGAATCGGTCGATGTTTACACGAAGCAATGTTCCGTCGGCGTGAACGTGGCCCAACTTGCTCGCATGGGCGCGACGCTGGCGAACAACGGCAGGAACCCGGCTACCGGCGAGCAGGTAATCAAACCTGAAAACATTCCACACATTCTCTCCACGATGATCATGGCTGGACTTTACGACGGTTCAGGCGGGTGGGCCTGGCACGTCGGTTTGCCTGCGAAGAGTGGAGTTGGCGGAGGCATCGTTGCAGTGGTTCCAGGGAAGGGGGCGATTGCGGTGTTTGCTCCGCCATTGGACGAGGCGGGTAACAGTGTGAAGGCGCAGAAGGTCATCGAGTATGTAGCCAACCGGCTCGACTTCAATCTGTTCTCGCCTCGTTCAGTTGGTTTGAAAGGTGAGTAGGTAAGAAGGTCAGTAAGTTGAAAGAGTTTTCTCTGCGTCCTCTGCGCGTCTCAGCGTTCTCTGCGTTAAATGGCTCCTTAAACGCAGAGTACGCCGGGATACGCAGAGGACCGCAGAGACAAAGCAGAACTAACAAAATAGTAATGTCCATAACCTTCGCTTGTTATCGAATAAAACTTGCAACGCGGCTGCTGCGGGTCGTGTTGCTCATTGGAGTTTGTAACTTCATATGTTTGGCGCAAGGTCCTGCGGCGGCGCCAAGTCCACCTGCGAAGGCTCCATTAACAGAGGATGAGCGGGCGGAACTCTTGAAATTGATCCGCAGTCTTCAGGAGCGAGTTGACAAGCTCGAGGCTGCTCAAGCAGGAAGCGAAAAAACTCCGTCGCCGGCGGCTGTGCCGGCCACTCCGCCGGCAGCACTTCCGGCAGCGGAAACTCCAAACACCGAATCACCGGCGCCGGCTGAAGAAAAACCATCCGCACAAGACGATGACGGTAATAAGTTTGACGGCCGCTACACGCCCAACCTCGGTTTCAAAGTAGTCAATACCGAGTATGGCGACATGAACGTCAGCATTTACACCTACGTTCGCTACCTCAATCAACTCGGCCTCGATCCAACCTACACGGACGCAAGCGGTATCACCAAAAACATTCAAAGGCGTCAGGACATGCAGCTCCTGAAGCTTCAGATCAAGTTTCTGGGTTGGATTCTGAATCCGAAAATGCGCTACTTCCTGTACGCCTGGACTTCAAACGCAAATCAGGGACAAGGCGCGCAGGTCGTACTCGCCGGAAATCTCCAATACACCTTCAACAAATATTTCACGCTCGGAGGCGGTATTCGATCGTTGCCGGGCACGCGCAGTGTCGAGGGCAATTTCCCGTTCTGGCTGAACGTCGACAGCCGTCACATCGCTGACGAATTCATGCGCCCATCGTATACCTCGGGAATGTGGGCCACCGGTAATCTCACTGACAAGCTTAAATACCAGGTCATGCTCGGCAACAACATGAGCACACTCGGTGTGCCGGCGTCGCGGCTGGACAACGGATTCAACACGTTATCGAGCGCGTTGATTTGGTTCCCCACCGGCGATTTCGAAAAAGGTTTTAGCGGGCAGGGCTGGGGAGACTTCGAACACCACGACAAGTTTTCAACTCGCCTCGGTGCCCACTTTAGTCACAGCGTCGAGAACAAAGAGAGTCAACCAGACTCGGAGCAGTTCGAAAACACTCAACTGCGACTGTCAGATGGAACGGTGATCTTTACACCCAACTTGTTCGCGCCCGGAGTGACGATCAATGACGCGCGTTACCGGATGACAACCATCGATGGTGGTTTCAAGTATCGCGGGTTCGCGCTCGAAGGTGAGTACTTCTGGCGCTGGCTCGACAACTTCAAATTCGTGACCAGTCCCACGCCCGACCAGCTCGTGCAGGTGCCGTCGTCGTTGTTTGATCATTCTTTCCAAATCCAGGGCTCGGCAATGGTTGTACCTAAAAAGTTACAGGCTTACGTCGGCTTCTCGAAGATCTTCGGGCAATTTGGCCAGCCGCGCGATTTCCGGACCGGAGCAAATTTCTTCCCATTTAAGAATAAGGTCGTCCGTTGGAACAACGAGGCACTTTACGTTTACCGATCACCAGTCGGTTACACGTCTGTTCCTTATCCGATTGGTGGGCGGGGTTGGATTTTTCATTCCAGCATGGAGCTAGCGTTCTGAGGCGTTATGAAAATGTTCTCCCGCAAAGGCGCAAAGGCGCAAAGAAAAGCCGCAAAGAACGCTGCTTGGAGTCCGGCAGGCTTTGCGCCTTTGCGCCTTTGCGGGAGAATTTTCCTTGGCGTCGCGATCAGCATCGCCTCTTCAATTCCAGCATTTTCGCAAACACCCGCGAACGACTATCTCTTCAACGACAGTCACTTTCACCTTACCAACTACATTCAGGAAGGGATCGACATTCGCGACTTTCTGAAGATCATGGGTAACAAGACCGGCCGCGTGGCGCTGTTTGGAATTCCCTTGCAACAACAATGGTCCTATCGCGTCGACGCAGATCGTGGACCAACTTACTACCTCAACTCGGACGCGCCGCTCTACTACTACTCATTCACCGACGCCTGGATCGCGATGGCTTACAAGTCTCTATCAAAGGAGGAACAGGCACGCTTCGATCCGATGATCACGGGTTTCAATCCGACGGACATGTACGCGGCGGATCACATTCGCCGCGTGCTGCGTACTTTCCCCGGAGTGTTTACAGGCATCGGTGAGTTCACGATCCACAAAGAATTTGTGTCTGCAAAGATTGACGGAGAAGTGGCGAGTCTTCAGGACCAGGCTTTGGATCGCCTAATCGATTTTGCGGGTGAAGTTGGATTGGTAGTTCTCATTCACTGCGATGTGGATGTTCCGTTTGCAAAACCCGGAGTGGAACCGGCGTACGCGAAACAGATCAAGGAACTATTCAGGCGACATCCGCGGACGAGGATCATCTGGGCACATATCGGCGTCGGTCGAATCATTCGTCCAGTCAAAGATCAGGCGGCCATCGTGGAAGACATCATCCGCGATCCACAAATGAATCATGTCCACTTCGATATCTCGTGGGATGAAGTGGCGAAGTATGTCGTGGCTACACCTGAATCCACGAAAAACGCGGCAGCGTTGGTGAATAAACATCCGGATCGATTTCTGTTTGGCACAGACGAAGTAGCCCCGCCTGATCAGGAAAAGTATTTGCGGGTCTACAACCAGTACGAGCCTTTCTGGAAGCTTCTGACGCCGGAAGCGAGCGAGAAAGTGCGCAAGCGAAATTATGAGCGGCTCTTCGATGAAGCAAGACGAAAAGTGCGGAACTGGGAGCAGACGCAACTCAAGGCCACTTCCAGCAATAGTGGAGGTTTAAAATGAAACCAAATGTCTTAACAAGCCTAACTCGATATACAACGGCGATCATTTGCACGCTGGTACTGACCCCTGGACCAGTGTTGTTGATTGCACGTCCGGCGCCACCACCGGTGATAGTGGAAGACGCCGTAACAATCCCGCCTGAGCAACTGGACTCTCTGGTAGCGCCGATTGCGCTCTATCCCGACAACCTGCTGAGCCAGACGCTCGTGGCCTCAACGTATCCGCTGGAGATTATTCAACTTCAGCAGTGGTTGGAGAGAAACCCGGATCTCGTCAAAGACCAGAAGAAGTTAGCGGAGGCAGTCAAGAAACAGCCCTGGGATCCGAGTATTCAGGCAATGGCTGCGTTGCCTGATGTGGTGAAGCGGTTGTCCGATGACATTCAATGGACCACCGATCTGGGTAATGCATTTCTCGCGCAACAGAAGGACGTGATGGATGCGATTCAGCGCATGCGCAACAAGGCGCAGGATTCCGGAGCGTTAGCTTCAAACCAGCAACAGAAGGTGCAGACCCAGGTGGTCGAGAGCAAAGAAGTAATCGTGATCGAGCAGGCTAATCCTCAAGTGGTCTACGTACCGTCGTACAACCCGACGGTCGTGTACGGCGCACCGGCTTATCCTTATCCACCGATTTACTATCCGCCATCGACAGGGGCTGTGATCGCGGCCAGTGCCATCTCGTTTGGTGTTGGTTGGGCCATGGGCGCGGCGTGGGGTGGCGGTTGGGGTTGGGGTTGCGGCTGGGGCGGCGGTGACATCGACGTCAACATGAATAACAACTTCAATCGCAATACCAACATTAGCGGCGGTAACCGCGTGAACAATATCCAGGGCGGTAACCGCACAAACGTTGGCGGCGGTAAGTGGCAACACAATCCGTCACACCGCGGTGGCGCGCCGTATGGTGATCGAGGTACAGCCAACAGGTTCGGCGGTACGGCTCGTGGCGATTCATTGGCGAACCGGCAAAGAGCTGCGCAAAGAGACATCGGCCGGCAAGGTGGGAACCTGAGAAGCAATGATCGAGTTGGCGATCGTGGAAATCGTGGCGGCGTTGGTGATCGTGGTGGCATTGGTGATCGTGGCGGTGTTGGCGGTCGTGACGGTGTTGGTGGTCGCGACGGTGTTGGTGGTCGCGGCGGTGTTGGTGATCGCGGCGGTGTCGGTGATCGCGGCGGCGTCGGCGACCGAGGTGGTGTCGGCGATCGCGGCAATCGCGGCGGTGTTGGAGACCGCGGCGGTGTTGGCGATCGCGGTGGGGTTGGCGATCGCGGCAGTGCCGGAAATCGCGGCGGGGGCGGGGTTGGTGATCGCACTGGACCAGGTTCGATAAACAATCGCGCCAGTGGTGATCGCGTAGGCAATCGCAGCGTCGGTAGCGGCTCTAGTAGTCGTGGTGGTTTTGGAGGCGGCTCCGGAGGTTTTAGTGGCGCCAGCGCTCGTTCGAGCAGTAGTCGAGGCTCTTCCAGCATGGGAGGTTTCGGAGGCGGCGGTGGTAGTCGCGGAAGCTTCGGTGGTGGCGGGAGCCGTAGTAGCGGCGGCGGCTTTGGTGGTGGTGGCGGTCGTGGCGGCGGCGGTGGCGGTCGTGGCGGCGGTGGCGGTCGAAGGAGGTAATTGAATCATGAAGCAGAACAACATAAAGAAAACGTCAAGACTATTGTTCGCGAGCCTGATCGGCGCTTGTTGCCTCCTGTTGGCCCAGGTAGACCGGGCGCAGATTCCCGCGAAAGCAAAAACGTTCTCGACCGCACAGGAAGCAGCCGATGCCCTCATTGCCGCGGCCGAGAAATTCGATGAAGTTGCATTGACCGAGATTCTCGGTCCTGAGAGCTACGACATCATTCACACCGGCGAGCCTGCGCGTGATCGCGAAGTAGCGCAGAAGTTTGCCGAACAGGCGCGTATCAAAACCAACGTCTCGTTGCAGCCGAAGAATCCGCGTCGCGCGATTCTCGAGGTTGGAGAAGACGACTGGCCGTTTGCGGTGCCGATCGTAAAGGTTGGTCCGACCTGGTCGTTTGATGCGAAGGCCGGACGGCAGGAGCTTCTCTATCGTCGTATCGGCAGTAACGAGCTTGATGCGATCGCGGTGTGCCGCGGATATGTTGAAGCCCAACATGAGTACGCGCTGCAGAAGCGCGGGACTTCCGGCGTCAACCAGTATGCGCAGCGCATCATCAGCACGGCCGGAGCGCAGGACGGTCTTGCCTGGAAAAATGACGACGGCACGTGGGGTGGTCCAATCGGCGAAAAGGTAGCAGCGGCGATTGCACGCGGTTACTCGAACCGGGCGGAACCATTTCATGGTTATTTTTTCAAGATACTAAAAGGACAGGGACCGGCGGCGCCGCTCGGCGAAATAGACTTCGTGGTGAAGGGCGCGATGATCGGTGGGTTTGCGCTCGTTGCGTTTCCGGCGCAGTACCGTGTTACCGGTGTGCAAACCTTCATGGTGAGTCACGACGGCGTGGTCTACCAGAAAGACCTTGGACCAAAGACAACCGAACTTGCGAACGCGATCGAGCGGTTTAATCCTGATAAATCCTGGACGCCGGTGACGGATCAGTAACCCAGGTAGTTGTTGACAGGATTACAGGATTTTCAAGATTGACAGGATTTTATCCTGAAGATCCTGTCAATCCTGTAATCCTGTCTAACTTTGTCTCCGGGGGATGCGTTATGAAGAAATTATTAATCTCTTTCACATTGACCTGCCTCGTGGTGTCGCCAATCATCAACGCGCAACAAACCCGCACGGAACGCGATCTTCTCGGCGAAAAACAAATCCCCGCTGACGCCTACTACGGCGTGCAAACAGCTCGCGCCCTCGAGAACTTCAAACTTTCCGGTGTGCTGATCAATCACTATCCGGGGTTTGTCGAAGCCTGGGCCATAGTCAAGCTTGCCGCGGCCCGCGCGAACGCCGATGTCGGCAGCCTGAAACGCGATCGGCTCGCAGCGATCGAAAAGGCGTGTGCTGCCATACGTGAAGGCAAATATCACGATCAGTTTCTGGTGGACTGGTATCAGGGCGGCGCTGGTACTTCAACCAACATGAACGCGAATGAAGTACTCGCAAACGTCGGCCTCGAATTGACCGGCCACAAAAAGGGCGAATACCAGTTTCTCGAACCCCACGACGATCTGAACATGTCGCAGTCGACGAACGATTCTTACCCGACTGCAATCAAAATCGCGTTTCTGCTTCGTAACGATCGGTTGATCTCGGAGCTGCAAAAGCTTGTTGCTTCATTTCGTATGAAGGGCGATGCGTTCCTCGAAATCGTGAAGATGGGACGCACCGAGATGCAGGATGCGGTGCCCATGACGGTGGGCCAGGAGTTTCACGCGTTCGCCGCCAGTCTCGAAGATGAGATCAAGTTGTTGCGCGATGCGGAGAAGTATTTGTACGTCGTCAACATGGGCGCGACGGCGATCGGCACCGGAATAAACGTGCCGAAGGGATATGCCGAGAAGTGTGCCGAGCACCTGGCGCGCTTGATGGGAAAACCGATTGTGCCGGCGACCGATATGTTGTCGGCTACGTGGGATCAGCAGGGGTTCGTAGTTTATTCGTCGGCGTTGAAGAGTCTGGCGATCAAGTTGTCGAAGATTTCCAGCGATCTGATCCTGCTGACTTCGGGACCACGCGCCGGACTGGCCGAGATCAACCTGCCCGCGTTGCAACCCGGCTCCTCGATTATGCCCGGCAAGGTGAATCCGGTGGTTCCGGAAGTGATGAACATCGTCGCGTTTCGCGTGATGGGAAATGATTACAGCGTCACGCTCGCCGCGCACAGTGGACAGTTGCAGCTCAATGCTTATGAACCGTTGGCGGGTTTGGCCGTGATGGAATCGCAGAGTCTGCTTTACAACACATCGATCTTGTTTCGTGCGAAGTGCATCGATGGCATCACGGTGAATGAACGAGTGCTTTCGCGCTACATGGAAACCACCGTCGGTATCGTGACGGCGTTGAATCCGGTGCTGGGTTATGAGAAGGCAACGGAGCTCGCCAATGAAGCTTACAAGAGTGGCAAAGGGATCCTCGAAATCATTCGTGAGAAGAAGATTCTGAGTGAAGCGCAGATCAAAGACTTGCTTGATCCGGTTAAACTAAGCGGCCTCGACAAAAGCAAATACCAGAAGAATTAAAGCCACGGATAATCCGTGGCTTGTTTTTAGTGGATGACGATCCCGACGCTGAGTCGCAGGTTATCCTGCCGCGTGCCTGGAATGACGAAGGGTGTGCCAACAGTCTGAAGCGGCGTGGGCACCAACACGATTCCCGTTTGCTGGTCGCCGCGGTTGATGATGTTCCAGTCGATCTGAACGGCCCGAATCTCGATCCGATTATTGAGCTTGATATCGATCCCGCCTCCGAACGCCATCGCAAAACTCGTCTCGTTCACGTGGAAGTCACTGATCCCGAAGAGAGCCGGCAGTTGCGGACTGTCGACGTCGAGTTTTTGGACGGCAACTCCGAACAGTGCATGTCCGAACGGCTTGAAACGTGGTCCATCTTCCTCGTTGTTCTTGACCTGGATACCGCCCAGGAAATTCTGAATCGTTGAATCCACTGTGCCGCTGCCTGCCGTACGAGAGAACTCGTCTTCGCGCAGGTGGAGTGAGTAATCAAACTTGGCGCCTACGTACTTGTGAAAGTTGCGCGTAAGCGCCAGCTCGAACCCGCGCAGCGTTTGCCGGTCGCCGAGAACATCGTTCACGTTTGGGTTGTCAGTATCCCCGGCAAGATTGTCAAAATGCAGGGCTGAATAGCCACCAAAGAACTCCCATTTCGTGTAGTCGCTTGACTGCGCAAAGCAGGCAGTTGTGCAGATCAGAAGCAGCGTGGAGAGTGCAAGTATTCGTTTCGTCAGTTCCATGAATTCTTCCCTTTCAAAGTTCTTAATTTCTCAACGTGTAGGGACGACATCCGCAATGTAGCTGCGGCGAAAAGGAACCAGAACTGTAAGTATTACCAGCCCCAGCGCTCGGTTCTGTGCCTACCCGGCAGACCCACTGCACTCCTGTAAAAAATGACAGTTACTGAGGCTTGGTACTCCTCCTAAAATTCTTATCCCACGTTTTCTTAAAACAAGGAGAGACGAACATCATGTCTGAAGACAACAAGAACGCCTTAGATAATCTGGACCCGCTTATCTCTCAAGAGATCCCTCCCGGCGTGGATCGGCGCACGTTCCTGATGCGAAGTGCGGTTGTGGGCGCGACGACAGTCATGCTCGGCCGTTCTCTCTCCGCACATGAGAGAGCTCAGAGATCAACCGCGCCGGCGCCATCGCCAACGCATTCCGATGATCTGGACGTAGTGAAGAAGCAGAAGGGGCCGGTGATGACTACGTTAGACGAGTTCTACAAGGTCGGGCCAGGACCTTCAAGCTCGCACACCATCGGCCCCATGCGCATCACTTACGATTTCTATCAACGCGCTACCAAACTGCCCGAAGACAAACTCGCCAAAGCAACGGCGTTGAAGGTCCACTTGTTTGGTAGCCTCAGCGCCACAGGCAAGGGTCACGGCACCGAGCGCGCCGCCCTCGCCGGTCTGGTAGGAAAAGAACCGGCCACTGTCGATCCACTTTTCCTCGACAGCTTGCGTGACAAGCCCGATCAAAAATTCGAAGTAAAACTCGGACCGAAGAATCTCACTGTCACCCTCGCTGACATCATCTACGACAACCCCAAAGGTAATTTCCCACACGCGAACACGATGACTGCCAAGCTGATGGCGGGAAACGAGGTGCTGCTCGAGCAGGAGTATTACTCGGTGGGCGGTGGATTTATCGAATGGAAAGGCTATACGCCGCCCAAGAAGAACGCGCCGAAGTATCCCTTCGCGACGATGAAAGAGCTGCGCGCACATGCAGAGAAAAACAATCTGTCGATCGCGCAAGTGATCATGGCGAATGAGATGTCGATTGCGGGAAGAAGTCAGGACGAGGTGTATGCCTTCGTCGACAAGATCATCAACGCCATGGTGGCTACGGTGAAATCAGGTCTGAAGATGCCTGAGGATGACGTGCTGCCTGGTCCAATCAAGCTACACAGCAAAGCCGCCACTGTTTACAAGCGTGCGATGGATGAGTCGTACCAATCTGATCGCGGTATCGGTGTTTTGTCAGCCTACGCCCTCGCGGCCTCGGAAGAGAACGGGCGCGGTCACCTCGTCATCACTGCTCCGACAGGTGGATCGGCAGGAGTGATGCCGGCGCTGGTTTACGGATTGGGAGAAGGTGGACGGAAGCTG
>DASTTS010000182.1:0-4723 GCA_035760085.1 Pyrinomonadaceae bacterium | reverse complement strand
GTTGAAGGCATCGTCGGCATCAACTGGTGGGACGTCACGATCGAGGGATTCGCGAATCACGCGGGCACGACCGCAATGAACAACCGTCAGGATGCGTTGCTGGCCGCGGCGAAGTTCATTGAAGCTGTGAATCGTACAGTGACGAGTGTTCCGGGACGGCAAGTGGGGACGGTCGGCAGGATCAACGCGTTACCCGGCGCGCCCAACGTGATTCCAGGCAAGGTAGTTCTGAGTTTAGAGCTACGCGATCTGGATGCCGCAAAGATCAATATGTTATTCGAGCGGATTCAAGCCGAAGCGCAAAAGATAGCGGCGGACAGCAAAACCAAGTTCGACTTTAAAGAAATCAACGTCAACATTCCTGCTCCCACAGATCCCAAGATCCGCTCTTTGATCTCTGACGCCGCTCGCGATCTTGATCTAACAACCAAACTAATGCCTTCCGGCGCCGGACACGATGCGCAGGACATGGCGCGGCTTGGTCCAGTCGGCATGATCTTCGTCCCGAGTGTCGGCGGCATCAGCCACTCGCCGCGCGAATTCTCCAAACCGGAAGACATCGCGAACGGCGCAAACGTTCTCCTGCACACACTGCTGAAGCTGGATCGTGACTAGTCTTTTTATGGCTAAAACTACTCATACCGCAGCGCGATGATCGGGTTAACTCGCGTGGCGCGCCGGGCGGGCACGTAGCTGGCGACTACGGCAACAGCGACTAGCAATAGCGAGATCGACGTGAACGTTGCTGGATCAGTCGCAGTCACACCAAACAGCAGCGTCGCCATCACCCGCGTCAACGCAAAGGCAGCTATCAAACCGATCGCGATTCCCGCAATCACAAGCTTCATACCATAGCCGATAGCAAGCTTGAGCACTGCGCCAGTCTGTGCTCCGAGTGCCATGCGAATCCCGATCTCGTGTGTGCGCTGGGCCACCGAGTAGCTCATCACACCGTAGATACCAACACCCGCCAGCACGAGGGCTACAGCCGCAAAGATCGCAAGCAGCAACATGCTGAAACGCTGTCGCGCGATCGAGTCAGCCAGGATCTCTTGCATCGTTTGGATATTCGAGACTGGCTGGTCCTTGTCGATTTCCCAAACCGCTTTCCGCACTGTCGCGGCCATACTTGCTGGATCGACATCAGTCTTCACAACAAGATCGCGCGAATCAAAAAAGCCCACCTGCCTGTAAGTCAGGTACATCTGCGGCTTCGGCTCAGCATTCAACTCAAACTGTCGCACGTCTTTCACCACACCGACGACCTGAAACCAATCTTCAGGGGTCCTGATCCTGCCCAAAGCAATGCGTTTGCCTATAACATCTTCATTGGGCCAGTAGCGACGCGCCATTGTTTCACTGACGACGACAACATTTGGCGTGGTCTCAGTGTCTTGTTCGGTGAGCCCTCGTCCGCGCAAAAGCGGAATACTCATCGTGTCGAAGTAACCGGGGCTGATCATCCTGGTCACGACGATGCGTTCCTGGCCGGGCGGCGGATCGGGTTGGCCTTCAATACCGATCGAGATCGAGTTTCCCTGGCGATAAAGCGGCAAGTTTGATGTGACTGCCGCCGATCTAACACCAGCCAACGATTGCACGCGGTTGATTAACTCTGTATAGAACGCC
This sequence comes from Pyrinomonadaceae bacterium, assembly GCA_035760085.1. Lineage (GTDB taxonomy): Bacteria > Acidobacteriota > Blastocatellia > Pyrinomonadales > Pyrinomonadaceae > PSRF01. Next base: position 3,094 of record DASTTS010000182.1, on the reverse strand, counting down.
GAGCGACGTTCCATCTCCTCGTACTTCGGATCCGGAAGCACGATCTTCATCGTCAACAGATTGTCGGTACGAAAACCGGGATCGACATTCCGCAGTCTGAGGAAACTATTGATCAGTAGCCCTGCTCCGATTAGAAGAACGAGCGAGATTGCTACTTCAGCCGTTACTAACAAACTGCGCAGGCGTTTCCCACTGCCACCAGTGGCTGCATCGCGGCCACCTTCTTTCAGCGTGTCGATCTGATTAAACCGGATCGCCTGGAGCGCCGGCGCTAAGCCAAAGATAAGACCAGTTGCGACGGAAACGAGCAACGTGAAACCAAGCACCTTCAGGTCGATCGAGATCTCGCGCGCCTGGGAAATGTTTTCGGGAATGAAAGCCTTCAGCAGGACCAGTCCACCATAAGCGATCGCGAGACCGACAAGTCCGCCCAAAGTGGACAGCAACACACTCTCAGTCAAAAACTGTCGTATCAATCGCCAGCGACGGGCGCCGAGAGCAACACGCACCGCGATCTCTTTTTGTCGCACTGCGGCGCGAGCAAGTAGTAAGTTCGCGACGTTTGCACACGCAATCAGCAGCACCAGCCCGACTGCGCCCAACAAAACAAGTAACGCGGGTTTGATGTCGCCGACGAGGTGTTCGTGTAGTGGCTGCACCGCCACGCCGAGCTCGGCGTTCGATTGCGGGTACTGCTGTTGTAAACGTGCGCCGATCGTGCTCATCTCGCTTTGCGCCTGGGCCAGCGAGACGCCGGGCTTGAGACGCGCGAGGACCTCCAGATAGTGCCGGTTGCGGTTTCCCGCTTCCTCCTGAGTGAACGCCATGGGGACCCACGCCTGATCGTCACTCGAAGGAAACTGAAACCGCGCCGGCATCACGCCCACGACGACGTGACTCTCACCATTCAGTGTTAAGGATCGACCGACAATACCTGGATCGCCGCCAAAACGTCGTTGCCACAATGCATAACTCAACAGGACCACACGCTGTGCGCCTGGTTGATCTTCTGCTGCCGTAAACACGCGTCCGATCTGTGGTTCCACTCCAAGCAGTGGGAACAGGTTCGTCGAAACACGCCTGCCCTCGAGTCGCTCAGGATCGCCAGAGCCTGTCAGGTTGAAACTCGTATCGGCGATAGCAGCCATGCCTTCGAAGACCTGATTCTGGTCGCGCCAGTCCACGAAGTTTGCCGCGGCGGGCGTGTCGCGCGGGTAGCCGTGCCTCGTCGCGTCTTCCCAGACCATCACCAGTCGCTCAGGATCTTTGTACGGTAACGGGCGCAGCAGCACGGTGTTTACAACACTGAATATCGCGGTGTTTGCACCGATGCCTAACGCGAGCGCAATGATGGCAATGATCGTGAAGCCAGGGTTCTTGCGTTGCAGGCGTGCGGCGTAACGCAGGTCGTGCAGCAGATCGGCGACGACGTTGGAGTTTGCTGGTCCACCGGCGACGGGTGACTCTTTGAATGGTGTTTGGGATCGTCGCATCTCTTTTTGCAGTAAATCGTCAGTGGCTAGTTCCTTGAGAGCTGCGGTCGTGGCTTCGGCTTCAGTCGCGCCGGCAGCAAGTGATCGCTGGTACACATCGTCGAGGTGTTGCGCCAACTCCTCGACAATCTCCGCTTCATGTGCTGGCTCGAGATTGAGCCGCGACAGGCGCTTTCGAACTTCTGCCTTCCACTCAGGCATGTTCAATTCCCGTGATGCGATTGATTGCCTCGACAAACTCCTGCCAGCTGTGGCGCTGCGCGGCCAGCACTTTCTTGCCCTCGGCAGTCAAACGGTAATAACGACGCCGTCGCTGGCCCGACTTCTCGACCCAGCGCCCCTGAATCCAACCACGCTTCTCGAGCCGGTAGAGCAGCGGATAAAGCGACGCGACATTAAACCGCAGTCTTCCTTTTGAGCGCTGCTCGATCAAATTCCCGATGTCATACCCATGCCGGGGCTGATCCTCGACGAGCGACAGGATCAACAACTCCGCACTCCCCTTCTTCAACTCCCGATCGAGCATCTGCGAAAGCTTATATGGCATAGCGATATATTATTGTGATGCATATCACCCGTCAACTTTGGAATTTTCGTGCGCGGAATACGAATTCTAAGGATAAAGACCTAAGGCGGCCCAACGTTCTCGTGCTTCTACACGGCTAGGAAGGTTTAGTCGGAGCAACTTCTCGGTCGCCCGGCCAACAGGTGTGAGCGGAATGATTCTTCCGCTATTCAGGCGAAAGTGTTTAGACCACTTCTGCGTGCGTGGATTAAACAACGCCACCAACTCACCGGTGATAGGATCGAGGGACGCGATGTTTGAGCCTTTGAAGCGATTGCAGTTGAAGCAGGCCAGGGCAAGGTTGGCAGAGACAGTCTTGCCACCATGTTGTAACGCGATAAGATGATCAGGCTCGTGAGGAAAGAAGGCTTGTGATTCCGCGAGTAAGCAGTACTCGCAACGTTTTTCCGCTCGTTCCCGCACCTCTCGCCGTAAGGCTGCCGAGATACGGGTTTGGGTCATGTTTTAGTCTTCAGATACTCCTGAGCACGAGCTTTGACAAGTTGCATGAGATGCTCGAGCTCGCCGAAACGTTCCAACTCTGCCGCTTCCTCCTCCGTCAGTTCAGCCGCAGCGTTACGATCGAGTAGATCACGCACGCGCGCTAGAGTTTCCTGCGACGGCCGGAAAGCTAACACTTCCGCGGTTGAGGCACCACGAGCAAAGAGGTCTACGATCTCGTCATAGCTCTTCTGCTCAGCCGGCATCGTGAGAAATGCGCGGCCAGTTTCTTTTGAAGCAGATAGTCGTTTCATTTGAGCGAATCTTAGCAGCTTTCCGCTTTAACGAAAAAGGCCGGCGCAATTAGCCGGCCCTCTTTCAACATTTTAAGTTGCCAATTTACTTACACTTGCTGTAGCCGCAATCTCTGCAAAAGTCGCAGCCCGAGGCGTGCTCGAGTTGGCCGTGGCATTCGGGGCAGATGCCGATCATGTTGGACATGATGGCGCCGGTGACGGGTTTCTGGGGTTGATGTTGGGAGTGCTGTTTGCTCGCGACTGCGCGGGCGGAGTCGGGCAAATCCTGGACGCGGCGC
>DASTTS010000181.1:0-5476 GCA_035760085.1 Pyrinomonadaceae bacterium | reverse complement strand
AGTGAACGAGCAAATCTATCCACTCGCCGCGACGCCGTGGGAATATCAACCACCAAAGACATTCGTCGCACCATGGAGTGTGGCCAACGCTCGTAATCTATGCGACTTCGCGAGCGCCGCGGTGCGAGATGCGGAGTTTGCGTTCGATCTGCTGGTGGGTCGTGGCATGGATCCGAATGGCTCCGATGCTGACAAGTTCATCAAGGATTTCCTGCGTGAAATCGCTGCTCATGAAGTGGGCCACACGTTAGGACTACGTCACAACTTCCGCGCGAGCACGATCCACAGTCTCGAGCAGGCGCAGGATTCGGGCGTTACATCGCGTGACGGTCTCACCGGCTCAGTGATGGATTACATTCCGACCAACATCGCAGCGCGTGGCGGCCGCCAGGGCGAATACCACCAATCGACTCTTGGTCCATACGACTACTGGGCGATTGAATACGCTTATAAACCGATCGACTCGTCGAGCATGGAAGGCGAGCAAACCGAGTTGCGAAAGATCGCGTCTCGAGCTGCTGAGCCACAACTGGCCTACGACACCGACGAAGATGCAGGGTTTGGTCCGGGACTCGATATGGATCCGGTGGTCAACCGTTTCGATCTGGGCACCGATCCTTTGCAGTATTACTCGCATCGCGTCGGACTGGCTCGTGAGATCTGGAATAACATGGAGCAGCGGCTCGAGAAACCGGGCGAAGGCTATCAAGTATTAAGGCGCAGCTTTGGTTCGGCTCTCAGCCAAACGGGTCAGTCGTTGCTACTCGCGTCGAAGTACATTGGTGGCATGTACCATTACCGCAGCTTCGTCGGCGATCCTGGCAATCGTTTACCGTTTTCACCCGTGCCGGCCGAAAAGCAAAAGCAAGCACTGCAACTATTGCGCGACAACTTGTTTGCGCCGACGGCTTTTCAATTCAAGCCGCAGCTTCTGAACAAGTTGGAAAACGAACGCTTCATTGATTTCAACAACTTCACGCCGGGACGTCAGGACGTGCCGATTCATCAGGTGGTCCTGAATCTACAACGGCAAGTGCTGGATCGAATTTTCCTGCCGACTGTTTTGAGTCGAATTCAGGATTCGGAGTTGAGAGTTACGCCACCGGCCGAACCGTTTACTCTGGGTTTACTGTTTACGGAAATCCAGGATTCGATCTGGGCGGAAACGAAGGCTCAGACTGCGTCGGTCAACATTAATAGTTACAGACGGTCGTTGCAGCGTGAACACCTGCGCAAGATGATCGGTATGGTATTGCGAGATGCGGCCGTGCCGGAAGATGCGCGTACGCTGGCGCGTCAGAGTCTGGTAACGCTTCGCGGGCAGTTGCAGCGGACGGTTGCCAGGCCCGGGTTGAACACGTCTCTAGAGGTTCGGGCGCACCTGAATGAATCCGTCGCCCGCATCGACGAGGCGTTGAAGGGCGGCATGTCGCGGACCGCATTTTAGTTAGTTGAGGTAAGTCGTTAGACAGGATTACAAGATTTTTCAAGATGGACCTGTAATCTTGAAGATCCTGTAAATCCTGTCTAACGACTATGTTATTATCCCCTTGGCCTGCCTGATTGGGCGCCGAACACACAGCCCAAGTCTCCATCGTGAAACTGAAACAGCAGTTTTTGATGCTAGTCCGCCTGCTGCGGCCACATCCTGGTCTCGTGGCCCGGTTCACTATCGGCTCGCTCGGACGTGCCGCCATGACCGCTCTCTCGATCTTACTAATACGAGAGTTTCTCGCCGGCGTACTCGGCCACGGCCGCGCTTTCGGATTTACGATCGGCGCTGAATCAGCACTCTGGGTAACTGTCGCTCTGCTCCTGCTGGTGAGCCTGGCCGCCGCCGTATTCAACTACGATTCACAGGTCACACAACAAAAGATCGTCAAGGCAATCGAGCTCGGCACGATGGAACGAATGATCCGTCACCTGCTCGGTTTGTCAGTCGGATTCCTCGATCGCAGAACGCACGGCGAGTTGTTGGAAAGCATTCGCCAGGATGTGATCCAAATGCGAATGGTCGTGTTGTCGACGGCGAGAATCGTACTCGAGGTACTTCAGACAATCGGACTGGTCGCCGCCGCTGTGAGCTTCAGTGTGACGCTTTCGGTGTGGGCTTTCATCCTTGTTCCTGTCGGTGCTTTGCCGATCTACATCCTCGCACGCCGCACACTCGCACGCTCTTTCGGCGTCAGAGAAAAGGGTGTTGCACTTTTCGACGCGTTGCTCCAACTCCTGCACGGCATTCGCGTCATCAAGATCTACCAGGGCGAACGCGCCGAAGGTGAGCGCACTGTCGATCGTGCGCGCGTTTATTTTGACGAGCTGATTGAAATGGAACGAGTGCAAGCATTCGCGCGCAGCGTGCTGGAATCGCTGGCCGCACTCAACGTCGTAGTGGTGATCATCGTAGGTGGTTTGAGTGTGATGTCAGGTCGACTGGGTTGGCCCGAGCTGCTCGCTTTCCTCCTCGCCATGCGCGCCGCACAAGGACCATTGAACAATCTCAACAGCGCCTATCTCGACGTGCAACGTTACGCCGCGAGCGTCTACCACATCGAACAGCTTCTCGCTGAAAAACCCGAGATCCAGGATCGAAAGGATGCGCGCGCCTTCAGTGGCTCGCCAATGTCGATTACGGCCGATCACGTCGACTTCGGTTTCAATCAAAAACCCGTCCTTCAGAATGTATCTTTCACAGTGCGGGCTGGTGAGACGCTGGGAATTGTTGGTCCATCCGGTGCGGGAAAGTCGACGTTGCTCAGCCTCGTCGCTCGCTTCTACGATCCGACGCAGGGTCGCGTGCTGGTGGACGGCGAAGACTTGCGCGACTTACGTCTGCGCGACATTTATGCAAAGCTGGCGATCGTCACTCAGGACCCGTTTCTTTTTTCAACTTCCATTCGCGAAAACATACTTTGCGGACGGCCTGACGCGACGCAGGAAGAGGTTGAAGAGGCGGCGCGCGCAGCGGAAATTCATAACGAGATCATGGCTATGCCGGACGGGTATGAAACTGTCGTTGGGCAAGGCGGTCGCTTGTTATCGCGTGGTGAGGCCCAACGTGTGAACGTCGCCAGAGCGATTCTCAAGAACGCGCCGATTCTTCTGCTCGACGAAGCGACATCCAGTCTCGATTCTTATTCTGAAGCGCGAGTGCAAAGGGCTGTAGATCAGTTGGCGGTGGGCCGGCTCGCAGTCTCAGTGGCCCATCGTCTTTCGACACTCAGAAACGCGACACGCATTCTGGTCCTGGAACAAGGACAGGCCGTGGGTCTCGGAACACACCAGGAGCTGCTGGCCGACTGTCCTACCTACCGGAGACTCTGGGAAGCGCAAGGCGGTTACGTATCCTCAATACAAGAAGACAATTTAGAACTCCAACGCAGGGGCGGCCACGGAGGGCCGCCCCTACAGTTGTAGTCGATCACGCAACTTCATTGGAGGCGCTCGTTGAGTAACAACTGTAGGGGCGGCCCTCCGTGGCCGCCCGTGCGTTTCCCACTGGACTGTCGCGCCCTCCACCGCGGTTAACACCCTGCCTGCATTTTCCGTCTCAGCTACTAGAGTGTAGAATCACTCTCCCCGAGACGAAACCCTTAGTTCCGCACCAACGAATGCCGGGCACTATATTACCTAACACGCGCACGCACGGAATTGTCTACGCTTTTGGTCCCTTTCGACTGGATCTCGCCCGGCGACGGCTGAGCCTCAACGGCAATCCAATCTCGCTTCCATCTCGAACGTTCGACATTCTGCGAATCCTCGTCGAGCACCGGGGTGAACTAGTCACCAAAGAGCATTTACTCGAACAGGTCTGGCCGGACCGGTTCGTCGAGGAAAACAACCTGAGCGTACGCATGTCTGAATTGCGAAAAGCGTTACAAGACTCCGCCGAAAGCAGGTTTATCGAAACCGTTTCCGGCTACGGCTACAGGTTCGTCGCGAAGGTGAAGGAAATTGTCGATGCCAGGGCTGAGACCAGAGCTGAATTGCAGGACGACGCTTTCAAATCGATGGCGGTGTTGCCCTTAGTTAACGAAAACAGCCAGCAGCAACTGGAATACGTTTGCGACGGCATCACCGAGAGTCTGATCACTTCACTTTCGCACATCTCGAATCTGCGGGTGATGTCACGTTCAACCGTCTTTCGCTACAAAAGTAGTGACCTTGATCCGAGAACGGTTGGCGAAGAGTTGCGCGTCGCGTTCCTCTTGGTTGGCAAAGTTAATCACGCAAACAATCACCTTGTATTCGATCTCGAAATGATAGATGCGAAAAGCGGGTGGCACTTGTGGGGAGGTAAATATAAACGACGGGTTTCTGACCTTGTTACTTTGCCTGACGAAATCGTTAGACAAGTAGTACCGAATCTGGAACTGGCGTTGACTCCCAAAACGGAGAAGCGACTCTCGAAAGCGTATCCGGCCAATTCAAAAGCTTATGAGCTGTATATGAAAGGCCGTTACTATTTGAACAAGCGCGCGCTGTGGTGGACGAGAAGGTCCATTAACTTCTTTAAGCGCGCGATCGAGCAGGACCCTCTCTATGCCCTGGCATTCTGCGGCCTGGCTGATAGTTATCTCTTGATTGCAGGTTTTGAATTACGTCCGGTGCGCGAGCTTATTCCGAAAGCGAAAGCGGCGGTTTTACAGGCGCTCGAACTCGACAGCAATTTAGCAGACGCTCGTTTGACTAATGCCAAGATCATGTCGACTTATGAGTTCGATTGGAATGGTGCTGAGAGAGAGTTTCGGCTGGCGATTCAGCTCAATCCGTTTCATGCCGACGTCCGTCAATACTACGCTAATTTCCTGACCAAGTTAGGACACTTTGACGAGGCAGTGAATGAGATTAACAAGGCATATCGTCTGGACCCACTGTCGATCCCGATAAATCTGACCATGGCAAAGGTCTACTACTTCGCCCGGAAACCTGCTTTGGCAATGAAGAAGGCGCGTGAACTTTTGGAAATCGAGCCGGGCTATGGCCCGGCGATGGGTTTTATGGGATTTGCATGTTTAGAGATGGGACGTCCTGCGGAAGCTGTTGAACACTTCAAAATCATGATTAGTCGTATGTCGTCTGAAGCTCCCGATAAGCAGACGCCGGAGATCAAAGCTTTAGACAAATGTTCCGATCCCGAGGCGATTAGTTTTTTAGGCTATTCGTATGGTGTCGCAGGAGAACGGAACCACGCGCTTGAAACGTTGGACAAGCTGATGGAGCTGAGAAAAACGAGATACATACAGCCGCAAAACGTGGCCGTAGTTTACCTCGGACTTGGGGAAGATGATGCGGCCTTCGAGTGGCTCGACAAAGCAGTCATTGAGCAATGTGGGCCTATAACGTATATGAAAGTATGGCCGTTTTTCGATCGCGTCAGGTCTGATCCGCGATACAAAGAGTTGCTGCGGCGCTTACGACTGCCGGAGTAGAAAGGATCTGAACTCGAATGGCGATCAGGATTTAGTGCTTCAAA
>DASTTS010000180.1:0-3594 GCA_035760085.1 Pyrinomonadaceae bacterium | reverse complement strand
ACGCTTCTCATTCATCAGCCGCAGGAACAGATCGAAATTGTCGACATGCTTGCGATCTTTGCTATCGAGATCTTCGTTCGTGCCGAGCCCGGCACAATGCGCGACGATCACTTTCACGCCGTGGTCCAACGCGCGCCGCAGCAACAATGGATTTCCGAGTTTCTGATCCTCTTCGGCCTCGACTGCCTTCTCCTCACCGCCGTGACTCAGCAGTATCAAATCAAGCTCCTTCATCTTCTCGTAAAACGAATCGCACTTCGGATCGGAAGGATCGATTCCCATCGCATTCGGCAGCCACTTCACAACGCGCGCACCGCGTCGCGCCCACTTTTCCAGATCAGCCAGCGCATCCGGGCGATAAGGATTCACAGAGATATTCGGCACGAACAACTCCGGATATCGTTCCGCCAGCGCAAATACATACTCATTCGGAACGTAAAACTCGGTCTTTTCGAGATTCACTGATCCATCGCGCCGGTAATGCTTGTCGAATGCGAGCAGCCGGTGTTTGCCATGATCTTTGATATTCGCCACAAGGCTCGCTAATCGTGTGACAGCCTGGGGATCGGCATTGTCTTCATCGGCAACGCCCGCCGAGCTCATATAAACCTTCAACTTCAACCGGTGAAACGGGTGTCGCCACGTCAGCATCTTCCGATTGACAAACGCATTCGTGCCGCCGGCGCCGAGACCGGCAATGTGTACGTGATGATCGACGAGCTTCTCCGGATCGATATCGTCGAAAGCACGCTTGACGAGATCGGAGGCTTTGACACTGAGTTTTGAGCTCAGCTCTTCAGGCTGTTTCGTGAAGGCACCACCAATGGCATGGATCAAACACATCTCAGTTACTCAAACAGATCATCGTGCCGAGCATCGTTGCTATTAGATCACGGTTGCCTTCGTCAATCGCAAACACATCAGCGCGAACTACAGTCAGCGTCTTGCCAGACTTAACAACTTCCGCAACGGCTGAAAACATTTCGCCCTTCGCCGGTCGCAGCAGATTCACTTTAAATTCGACGCTGAGCACTTCTGAGTTTGACGGCATCAGGCTGTAGGCGGCGTAACCGCAGGCGGAGTCGGCGATCGTGGTCACGATGCCGGCGTGCAGGTAGCCGTGCTGTTGGGCCAGATCGGCGCGATACGGGAGCCTGATTTCGATGAGGCCGGGTTCGACGCGTGTTAGTTCAGCGCCGATCAAAGCCATGACTGTTTGTTGGTTGAAGCTTTTATTGATTTCCCGGGCGAAAGCGTGATTTCGTGGTGTATGTTTCACAAGATTTCAGGACTTACAGGATTCACAGGATAAAGCGTGAGCGTTGCGTTGAAGTCCGGCCAGTTTCGCGCGCTTCATCGCACTGCCACGATAACGCGCCGCATAGCTCTCCGGCGTGAGTTCCATAATCTCAGATAGATCAACATCCACATTTCCCTCGCGTGGCGCAAAACGCGTTTCACTCGTCGGTTGCTCAAAACGGTTCCACGGGCAAACGTCCTGGCAAATGTCACAGCCATAAAGCCATCCAGCCAAATCCATCTCGTCCGGCAATTCCGGCGCGCGCAGCTCGATCGTCGCGTACGAAATGCACTTGTTTGAATCAACGACGTAAGGCTCTGTGATCGCCGCAGTCGGACAAGCATCGATACACAACGTACACGTCCCACAGTGATCTTCAATGCGCTCGGTATCGTGTTCGAGATCGAGATTGAGCAACAACTCCCCGATAAAAACCCACGATCCGTGCTCCGGTGTGATCACATTCGAATGTTTGCCAAGCCAACCGAGTCCCGCGCGCACGGCCCACGCCTTATCCATCGTCGGCTGAATGTCGACACACACTTTCCCTTCCGCGCGCGGCTCCTGCTCCTTGATCCAGGCGAGCAGCGACAACAACTTCTCCTTCACAACATCGTGGTAATCGTCGCCCCACGCATAACGCGAGACTTTTCCAGTAGCAGGATTTTGCTGGTGCTGGTGAGGCGTGAAGTAATTGAGCGCGACAACTACAACTGAGCGCGCCTGGGGAAAGATTTCGTGCGGATCGATACGTTTGTGGATATCGCGGGCCATCCAGCGCATCTCGCCGTGATGGCCTCGCGCAAGCCACTCTTTCAACCGGCGCCCTTCATCTTCAAGCGTCGTGGCGCCAACAATTCCGACCTTGTTGAATCCCTCGAAAAGAGCCCTGTCCTTGATGTTCTCTGCGAGGGTCACTGCGGAAGTTTCTGAATTGTCACCGTTACGATCGGCGTGTCGCCCGCTGTTCGACTATACGAAACCCAGTAACCGGCTTTCGGATAGCGCACGAGTTTATACTTCGAACCATCGGGCTTCGCCTCGATGTCGGCGCCAAACACCTGCAGCGGCGTGATGACTTCCTTGGCTCCGTTCATGAAATCGACAGAGATGGCTGTCACCTGTCCCTTGTCGTAAAGGACCTGGGCAGTTTCCTTCTCACCAAAGATGTAGAAGTCCTGCTCCTCACCTTTGTTGGCCGGACTGCCAAGTTTCTTACGCACCTCATCCGCAAGCCACCCGATCTTCACGCCGCGATAATCGAGAAAAACCGGATCGTCATCCGGATTCGCGAGCGAAGTTTTTTTCGGGGTTTGAGCTTGAGACACTCCCGCAAGCATGAAACTGATCACTACGAGCAAAGCACGGCTTAGTAACCAGAATTTTGAGGATCTCAAAAGGCGAGTCATGGTTACTCCTTTCCACAGATAAGCGTGTTCACGAACAAACAGGTAGGAAACGTACCGCCGGAACAGCCAAAAACTGCCGAGGTCGCTCCGGTTTGCTTTATATGTCGCGAACAATAATCCGAAGAATTGGGCAATGTCAATATCTCGGCGGCGACCAAAAAGTTGACTCAAAACGGCGTTTATCGTAGAAGCAGAGTGCTTTTTCGTGGTCCTGCCGAACGATTGTGAGAAGGAGTCAAAAAAACCGAATGAACCGAAACGCACTCGCGTTGTTGATAGTTGCCGTTGTTGTGGCCCTGACTGGCTGCCAGCCGGCACTCGATACCAACCGCAATAATGCAATCGCAACTGCCACGCCTGCGAAAGAGACATACGACGCGGCGGCGATTGAAGCTGAGATAATCAAACTCGAACGCGAGTGGGCCGAGTCGAACAAGACGCACAATTCCGAGGCAGTCAAACGCATCGTGGCAGACAGCGCAATGATTGTTTACCCTGACGGCTCGACCGCGACCAAGGCTGATGAAGTGAAGACGATTGAATCGGGTTCGATTACTGCCGACTCGTTCGAGATACTCGATCCGAAAGTGACGGTGATCGATGGTGATTCAGCATTCATTACGGGACGCGGTGTTATTAAGAACGGGAAGAACGTCGTTCCGGGTCAGAAGCGACCGATCGATATCAGTGGTGAGTATCGATTTCTTGATGTGTACGCGAAACGCGATGGCAAGTGGCAGGTAGTAGCCTCGCAAGCGACGAAGATCCTCACACCAGGCACGACTCCTTAATAACCAGGCACGGGCGGCCACGGAGGGCCGCCCCTACAGTTGTTGCTCATCGGACGCATTCCAAGGATGTGACGTGATTGACTACAACTGTAGG
>DASTTS010000179.1:0-6670 GCA_035760085.1 Pyrinomonadaceae bacterium | reverse complement strand
GATCGGCGGCCTCCAGGTGATCTCACGCACTTCGTCGATGCACTACAAAGGAACGAAGAAGTCGCTGCCGCAAATCGCCGGCGAGATCAACGTGGACGCAGTTGTAGAAGGAACGGTGCAACGCTCGGGCGATCGCGTGGTTGTTCGTGCACAGTTAATTCACGCGGCGACAGACCGTCACCTGTGGGTGAAAACGTATACGCGAGACGTGCGCGACGTTCTCGATCTTCAGAGTGAAATCGCGCAGGAAGTCGCGCGTGAGGTGCGGATTCAGTTGACGCCCGGCGAGCAAGCGCGTTTCAGTACGCGCCGCGCAGTGCAACCAAAGGCTTACGACAATTATCTACAGGGCCGTTTTCTCTACTGGAACAGACGCACCGAACAAAATCTCAATAAGGCGATCGAGCTTTTCCAGAATGCGATCAAAGAGGACGCGAGCTATGCGCCCGCGTATGCCGGCCTGGCTGATTGCTACAACGCTCTCAGCGTGGTCCAGGTCGGCGCGTTGCGCCCGAGCGAGGGTCGTCGACGCGCGGAAGAAGCGGCGACTAAGGCGCTCGAGCTTGATAGCGGCCTCGCCGACGCTTACACCGCACTGGGTTTCATAAATCATTACAACTGGAATTGGGACGCGGCCGAGCAACATTTCAAACGCGCGCTCGAGCTCAATCCGAATTATGCGAACGCGTACAACGTCTACGCGGGTTACCTGATGTCGCGCGGGCGCATTGACGAGTCGATCGCGGCGTCGAATCGTGCGCGTGAGCTCGATCCATTTTCACTCTCGATTAGCGCGCAGCGAGGATTTCTACTCGAGAATGCGCGTCGCTATCCTGAGGCGATCGAGCAGCTCCACGCTGTGATCGCAATGGATCCGAATCATTACGCGGCTTACTGGTTCCTCGGTCACACGTATGCTGCGAACAAGCAGTTTGATGAAGCGGTGGCAGCGGCGGAGAAGGCGGTTGAGTTGTCGGAGAGAGGGCCGGGCGCGCTCGGCATGCTCGGATTGGCATACGGTCTGGCCGGGCGGAAAGCTGAAGCGACGAAGATCTTGAATGAGTTGTTGGAGCTAAATAAGACTCGCTACGTGACGCCGGCGGCACTGGTTAACGTCTATCTCGGGCTTGGTGATAAGGAACAGGCGTTCGTGTGGTTGGAGAAGGCGTATGCCGAGCGGTCGAATTACATTGCGTACTTGAAGGTGTTTCCGCACCTGGATCCGATCAGGTCTGATCGAAGGTTTGCTGACCTGGTTGGGCGAGTTGGTTTATAGACAGGATGACAGGTTTACAGGATTGACAGGAAATCATCCCTGGGTTTTTAATTAGCCCTACCCCCGGTCAGGCTTTACCCACTTCCCCCTTAGCAATCCATGCCCAAAAGCACTACCGATCTGAGTTTTTTAAGTGGCGGCGGCGAAATGGGCGAGCGTATGCGTGCGTTCGACTGGTCCAGCAGCCCGGTTGGACCAGCAGCCCAGTGGCCTCAGTCTCTTAAAACTGCTGTCTCGATCTGCATCGGCTCGCGCTATCCGATCGTGCTCTGGTGGGGCAATCCCGAGTACACGATGTTCTACAACAACGGCTACATTCCCGTCCTCGGTGTGACGAAACATCCGGGCTGGCTGGGACGCTCGGGCCGTGAGTGTTGGAAAGAGATCTGGTCAACGGTTGGCCCGATGCTCGACAGCGTGTTCCAGACCGGCGAAGCAACCTGGTCTGAAGATCTGCTGCTCGTCATGGATCGCAACCTCCCGCGCGAGGAAGCTTATTTCACTTTTTCTTATAGCCCGATTCGCGGTGACAAAGACAAGGTCGACGGCATCTTTTGTGCTTGCTACGAAACTACCGGCCGCGTGGTCGGCGAGCGACGCCTGCAAACACTGCGTGACCTCGGCAGCATCGCGGTTAAATCAGCCGAAGAAGCCTGCCAGGTCGCACTCAACACTCTCGCAGCAAATCCTTACGATGTACCGTTTGCACTCGTTTACCTGCTGGAAGACGATGCCCGCCAGGCGCAGTTAGTTTGCGCGAGCGGGATCGAACAAAACACTGCCGCTCCGGCACTCATCACGATGAATGATGATGCGAGTTGGCCGCTGCGCGACGTGTTTGAGACTGGCACAGCGAAAGTAATTTCCGATGTTGAGGAACGGTTCGGCTCGTTGCCGGGTGGGCCATGGCCGGAGTCGTGCACGTCCGCTTTGATTCTGCCGATCAGCGCTTCCGGGTATGCGAAGCCGTCAGGATTTCTGGTGGCCGGTCTCAGTCCACGGCGCATCTTCGACGCGGAGTATCGCAGTTTCTTCGATCTGGTGGGTGGCCATATCGGCACTGCGATTTCAAACGCGCGCGCGTACGAGGAAGAGCGCAAACGCGCGGAAGCACTTGCCGAAATCGATCGCGCCAAGACTACGTTCTTCTCAAACGTCAGTCACGAGTTTCGCACGCCGCTCACGCTCATGCTTGGTCCACTCGAAGAGACACTCGCCAATACGAGCTTGTCGTCGGACGTGCATGATCGCATCGACGTGGCCCATCGTAACAGCATTCGCTTGCTCAAACTGGTAAACACTCTCCTCGACTTTTCACGTCTCGAAGCGGGCCGTATCGAAGCAGTGTACGAAGCTGTCGATCTTCATACGTTGACCAGCGAACTAGCAAGTATGTTTCGTTCGGCAATCGAGAAAGCGGGATTGAAGTTTGTTGTCGAGAGTTCGCCGGTAGCAGCCGGCGTCTACGTCGATCGCGAGATGTGGGAGAAGATCGTTTTCAACCTGCTTTCTAATGCATTCAAGTTTACGTTTGAGGGCCAGATCACAGTCTCATTGAGAGAGTCAGGTGGTAATGTTGAGCTCGAAGTGCGTGACACGGGAACGGGAATTCCGGAGTCGGAGCTGCCGCACCTGTTCGAGCGATTTCACCGGGTCAAAGGAGCTCACGGGCGAAGTTATGAAGGTTCGGGAATCGGACTCGCGCTCGTCCAGGAGCTGGTGAAACTTCACGGCGGCTCTGTGCGCGTGAAAAGTGAAGTCGGGCGGGGAACCACTTTCACGATCAGTATTCCCACTGGCTCCGCGCACCTGCCTGCTGATCGACTCGGCGGCGCGCGCACGCTTGCATCAACCAGCGTTCGCCAGGACGCGTATGTTGATGAGCTGCTGAAGTGGCTTCCTGACGAAACCAACCACCTCGAAACATTCTCTTCGACGACGATACCGGAAAGCGTGGTGACGCAGCCGGACCAGCCACGCGCGCGCATCCTGCTCGTGGATGACAACACCGACATGCGTGAGTATCTCAAGCGGCTACTGGCAACGAATTATGACGTCGAAGCCATGGCTGACGGTGAAAGCGCACTTGAAGCAACACGTCGCGAGAAATTCGACCTCGTCTTGTCAGACGTGATGATGCCGAAGCTCGATGGCTTTGGGCTACTTAGAGCGCTGCGAACTGACGAGAAAACACGAACGATTCCGGTGATACTGCTGTCCGCGCGCGCAGGAGAAGAGTCGCGTGTTGAGGGCATGGGCGCAGGCGCCGACGACTATCTCATCAAGCCTTTTTCAGCGCGCGAGTTGCTCGCCCGTGTCGAAGCGCATTTGAATCTTCAACGCGTGCGTCGCGAGTCGGAAGAGGCCGTGTTGCAGTTGATCGCGCGTGAGCAGAAAGCGCGAGCGAGTGCGGAGATCGCGAATCGCGTCAAAGACGATTTTCTCGCGATGCTTTCACACGAGCTGCGCACGCCGCTCAACGCGATCTTCGGCTGGACTCACTTGCTGAAGCGAGGAAAGCTCAATGACGCGGATCGCGCGCGCGGGATCGACATTATTCAACGCAATGCTGAAGCTCAACGCGCGATCATTGACGAGCTGCTGGATATCTCGCGCATCGTCACCGGTAAGTTGCAACTGGAGCCTAAGCCGCTTGAGCTCGTGAGCGTTATCCAGGCTGCGATCGATGTTATTCGTCCTGCGGCAGAAGCGAAGAACATTCAGATCGTGGCTACCTTCGATCCCAATGCCGGCCTCGTCATGGGAGAAGCAGTGCGATTGCAGCAAGTCGTTTGGAATTTGCTGTCAAACGCCGTGAAGTTCACGCCGCCGGAAGGTCGTATCGACGTCGAGTTGAAAGTGGCGGGACAGAATGTCGAAATCGTGATTAGTGATACTGGTGAAGGTATCGCGCCGGAGTTTCTGCCGTATATCTTTGAGCGCTTCAGGCAGGCGGATACGTCGTCGAAGCGGACGCATGGCGGGCTCGGACTCGGACTCTCGATCGTGAATAGTCTTGTGACAATGCACGGCGGCACTGTTCGAGCGGACAGTGACGGCAAAAGCAAAGGCACGACGTTTACGGTCACACTTCCGTTGCTCACCGAGTCACGCGAGGCCGGCACGTCACTGGTTGCGGTGAGTTACGTGTCACAAAACGGATGGGCTGAGAAGAATGGCGACTTCAACCCCGACTTGCTGCATGGCTTGAAAGTGCTGACGGTTGACGATCAGCCGGACACGCGCGAGCTGATCACCCTCGCCCTGGGACGCTTTGGCGCGGAAGTGAGGACGAGCGATTCTGCGTCGATGGCGTTGAAGATGATCGAGGATTGGAGGCCCGATGTGGTGGTGTCAGACATCGGCTTGCCTGAGATGGATGGTTACGATTTCATGCGACGGCTACGTGAGATCGAGGGTGATGGCGATCGCATTCCGGCGATCGCGGTGACGGGTTATGCGGGCGCAGTTGATGAGTCGAAGGCGTTGAATGCCGGTTACGCGCTACATTTGTCGAAGCCGATCGAGTTGAATGAATTAGCGAAGGCAATCGCGCGCGTTTCCCGGCGAGAATAGTTAGACAGGATTTACAAGATTTTTCATGATTATCTTGAAACATCTTGTAAATCCTGTCTAGATTAACCCCATCTGCCGCGCCAGCTCAGTAGCCGTCTGCGGCCTCGCATCCGGATCTTTCGCCAGCGCATGCATGATCCCCATTGAGATTCGCCGCGGTATTCCGAGCGATTCAGCAAACGGCGGTGGCGGTTCCTGCAAGTGCCTGTTAATCACACCTGAGACAGTCTCAGACTCAAACGGTCGCTTACCGGAAAGCATCTCGTAAAACATCGTGCCGAGACTGTAAACATCTGACCGCGCATCAAGCGGCTCACCCAAACATTGCTCGGGTGACATGTAATACGGCGTTCCCACAACTGCACCTGACGAAGCCGCGCCCGCTTCCGCCAGTAGTTTCGCTAAACCGAAGTCGACCACTCTGACACTCTCGAGCTCGAAATCGTCATCAGGCGCGACAACCAGAATATTCTCCGGTTTGAGATCGCGATGGACCACGCCTTGTCGGTGTGCCGAGCCGACGCCTGCACAGATCCCGCGCATCAGTCGCACGCCTCGCGCGACTGAGAAGTGATCCTCACTGCGCAAAAGCTCGCGCAACGGCGTTCCTTTCACAAATTCCATCACGATGTACGCCGGTGCGTGAACGTCGTCAGTCTCGCCGAAATCGTGAATGGTGATTACGCTCGGATGACGCAGCATCGCGGCCGCGCGTGCTTCTCTCCGAAAACGAGCCAGTGCGGCGTCGTCTTTGACGAACTTGCCGGTGAGGATCTTCACCGCGACGTCGTCGCCGATGTGTACGCGGCGAGCGCGATAAACTACGCTCATGCCGCCCTCGCCCAGCTTGGCGACGAGTTCATACTTGCCGTCGATCTTGTGTCCGATGAGTGGGTCGGGATTGACGAATCGGACTGTGGGAAGGGAAGAGGCGAAATGGGATTCGTAGTACGGATGCGTGCCCGGCCCGGGCAGTGTTAACGGTGAGCCACATTCGGCACAAAACATGGCCTCCTTGTTGAGGAATAACTCACACGTTGCACAAAACGGGCTGTTGGCGCGTAGCTCGGTCAGCAACTGGTCCAACTTGTCTTCTATCGTGTCGAGACCGTTTGCTCCGGTTGCGGTGGCGTAGATCTCACCTTCCGGATCGAACAGGAAGTAAGCCGGCAGGTTCTCGTGTCCATGACTCACTTTGTAATCGTTATCGAGTGCGCATGGTTCCGTGAGGTTGAGTCGTTCGATCGCATCGCGCACGATGCGCGGGTCTTTTTCCGCCTCTGACTGGGGCACGTGGACCGCGACGACGCGCAAACCCTCGCGCTTGCGCTGATCGCGGAGCTGCGCCACCTGGGCCAGGTTAGTCTTTGACGTCTCCGAGCTGACGGACCACAAGTGAATCAGCGTCGGACGACCCTTCGTCTGCCGCGCAGTAACGCGCCGGTTCAGCCACTCAGTCGCCAACTCAAATGATGGCAATTGCAATTCAACCTTCATTTAATCCGCGTGTGTCCGCGTAAATCCGCGGCAAAAAATTGCGCACGCGGCGAGCGCGCCCAGCAGTAAATCGCCGGAACACGCAGCGGTGCCGGGGCCTCCGACACCGCTGTGTGCCTGCGCTTCAAAGATCTTCTGACCGACTTCCACTGAGCATGCAATCGGAGTATCGCTTTGATTGCTGTGCGCCCGCAACGTGATGCGCGAGCTGTTCGGATCGCTGCGATACTTCTCTTTCAGAGGCTTCTGGATGGCGCGAAGATCCATTCGTGATTATTCCTCGGACGTGGTCGGGTCGATGATAGTCTTCACTTGCGCCAC
>DASTTS010000178.1:0-9956 GCA_035760085.1 Pyrinomonadaceae bacterium | reverse complement strand
ATCAAGTATGTTAAAGACAGGCCACGCGTGCTCGCGGTGTTGCTGGTGAAACCGGCCTGGGGACTCGGCGGCGGCATACTCACGCTGCTGGCAGTATTTGGCGAACGGATTTTTCCCGTTGGCAAGGATGCGGCGCAGGGTATTGGAGTGCTTTTTGCAGCCCGCGGCATCGGAACTGCTGTCGGTCCGATTGTTACGCGGCGGATCGCGGGCGAAGGAAACCGGCGCATGCAGGCGTCGATCGGGATCGCATTTCTGATCGCCGGGGTTTTCTACGTATTGTTTGGCAGTGCAACGAGCTTCATTTTTGCGCTCGTGGTGCTGGGAATCGCGCATTGTGGCGGCAGCATTCTCTGGGTCTTTTCCACGGTGATACTGCAACGCTCGGTTGCGGACAATTTTCGCGGGCGCGTGTTTGCCGCAGAGTTGGCGTTGGTGACTTTGACTATGGCAGCATCTAACTACGTCACGGGTGAGCTGCTGGACCGATTTCAGATCTCGCCGCGGATTGTGACGGTTGGGATTGGGATTTTCTTTCTGCTGCCGGGAATTGCGTGGTTTATAACGCAACGTTGGTGGGATCGTGAAGAACGTTCGGTGCGAATACGAGTTGATGAGCAGCAGGTGGTTCACGAGCCGGTAGAGTAACTATGAAAATCAGAGTCGGAATGATGGGTTCGGCCGCGTCTGAGAGCGCGCGGCTGGAGACTGGAAATACGCTCGTGGATAAAGCCGAGCGGCTGGCGCGCGTAATTGCGGACAAGGATGTGATACTGCTCACCGGCGCCACGACGGGCATCGTTTACGTTGTCGGGAAGACGGCGCATGAGGCGGGGAGTTTTCATGTGGGGATATCGCCGGGAAGCAATGAACGCGAGCACGTCGAGTTATACAAGTTGCCGGTGGATGCGTGTGATGCGTTGATTTACACGGGATTCGGGTTGAAGGGACGGAATGTTGTCCTCGTGAGGTCGTGCGATGTTGTGTTGTTTGTCTCGGGCGCGATGGGGTCGTTGAACGAGTTCACGATCGCGCATGATGAAGGGAAGATTATTGGGTGTTTGACCGGGACTGGCGGCGTTGCTGATGAGTCGGAGTACTTGTTACAGAAGTTTGGGAAGAGGACAAGCACGGCGCGTGTGTTTACGAGTGAAGATCCGGTGAAGTTGCTGGACGATTGTTTGGGGGCTTTAGGATGATTGAGCCGACCGTAATCGCTCGCCATATTAACCAGCCTATCAACGCAGACGAATTCGACAATCAAATCTGGGAGCAGGCTGAGCCCGTTCAGATAGATCATTATTGGTCGGGTGAGCCGGCGAGCCCCGCGCGTCACGCCGAAGCGCGGGTCTGCTGGTCTGATGATGCACTTCATGTGCGCTTCACCGGGGAACAGCATGAGCCGCTGATTGTCACGGATTATCCAAACACGGATAAGAAAACTTTGGGATTATGGGATCGTGAT
Source organism: Pyrinomonadaceae bacterium (assembly GCA_035760085.1). GTDB lineage: Bacteria > Acidobacteriota > Blastocatellia > Pyrinomonadales > Pyrinomonadaceae > PSRF01. Next base: position 8,491 of record DASTTS010000178.1, on the reverse strand, counting down.
GTTTGCGAGATCTTTCTCGCGCCCGATCCCGAAAAACCGTGGCGGTATTTTGAGTTTGAAGCGGCTCCGACAGGCGAGTGGATCGATCTCGGAATTACCGTAAAGCCGGAAGGAAGAGAAACTGATTGGGATTTCGCGTCAGGCTTAACGACTGCTGCGAAGCTCGAGGGTGAGCGGTTATTGGTCGGAATGAAAATTCCGTGGAGCGACTCGCTTCCTAAGCCTGATCCTGGCGATATCTGGCGAGTGAATGTCTTTCGCTGTGTTGGCGCGGAAGCACCGGAGCGCTATCTCGCATGGCTGCCTACGAGGACACCAGAGCCTAATTTTCACGTACCGGAAGTATTTGGAATTCTGCGCTTCGAGTAAGTTTTAGGCGGGCTCGTGACTCGTCACCTTCGTGACGTATTTCTCAAAACTCGCGCGGTCGGCATCGCTGATCTCCAGAATTCGAGCTCCAATCAGGTATCCACTCCCATCTTCCAGATTCTCATACCTGACCGTCACGACCCTCATCTCCACTGGTCCACCAGGCAGCTGGAGCTTCACGTGCAGCTTCCGATCGGCCCCGGCAAGGTAGTGCTCACCGATTCGTATCGCCGGGACAATGAGCGCCAGCCCCGTGCTACTGACATCCAGCGTGTGCCCGTCAAGCGTCGGCAAACGCCGCGATCCATTCGTACCCACACGCGGATCCGCCAAGCTCAGAGTGAAACTCAGCCGCACGCGCACACGCTTAGAATGACGCCGGTTGCCGATAAAACGACGTAATTGCGACACTATTCTGCGGGGCAGTTCCGACATTCTTCGAAACCACTAATAATCTGGACCATTGAGGAAGGGCACGGGAAAGCCGCGTCGGGGGCAATGCAAGGGCCATTCTAAAAAACCTGCTCGCAGTAGCGCAACAGTTTAATTCTTTGCTAATTCTTTATGGTGAGTGGTTTGCCGCCGGCGTCGCCGTTTCTGACGCCCGCAGGGTCGAGGTAGAACGAAAGACGGCCCGTGCGGCCATACTGAGCGGGCTCAGCGGTCGCGTACCACGACTTCCCATCAGTCGCGCGCACCACCTGAAAGCGGTAGCCGGTGGTTTCAGGTCCCTCGATGTCTTTCGGGATGAGGCCGCCGGCGATGAGCTCAGCCATGTTGCCAAACTGGCCGTTGTGGCCCTGCGCATACACCACCTGCGCCAGTGAGATGCGCGTCAACATGTCCTGAACGTCGCTATGGTGAGCGTTGATGCGGGCTTCGAAGAAAAACTTCTTCCCTTCCTTGCGAACCAGCTCGAGATTCTCACGATCGCCCACGATCCAACTGTTGTCGATTTTGATTAGCGAGGCGGGTTCGATCTTCTCTTTGCCATCGGGGTCGACGACTTTCACGAAGACGGTGGCGGCGTCGCCGCTGATCTGTTCGCCGGTGATGTCGACCTTTTCAGGAATCTTTTCACTGACGGCGACCGCCATTTTGTCGAAGTCGGGTTTGAGGTCGTCGTACTCCTGCGCCGAGAGTCCTTCGATCGCCGCGCGATAGATTGAAATGCTGAACGCTTCGCGATACTTCTTCTCGCGCATCATGCGGTAAAACTCGCGCATCGTTTCCGTGGGCGTACGTGGAGTGGATTGCGGTAACGTGCTCGCGGAGCCAGTTGTGATCGCGATCAGCCCGCAAATGATCAGGGGGGCGCGGAAGAGTTTCAAGATGATACCTCGAAGTATTGAAAGGGCGCGCCCGAATTACCAGCGCGCCCTTGAGCTGAAAGACCAACTACGTTTCGTAGACTACGATCGCCGTCGCCTCGGCGCAAGTAGTACTTCACGTCCCACAAGATAAAGAATAACCATCAGGACGAGGAAAGGCAGCAACGACAGCAAGTCAGCCCATGGTCCATTGAAAAACGGGTTGTGAGTTCTGGCCCAGTGTTCAACCTGATCGCTCTGCTCTTTCCACAAACCTGCGAAGAATGCGATGAACACAGCCGCGAGTGCGCCACCGGCGATGTAACCGGAAGCCATCAGCACGCCGGGACTCTTATCTGTCTCTGCGACAAACTCCTCTTCCGTCATTTCCTTGTTCTTGAACTTGACGCGGAGATACTTGTCGACCAACCAGCGAATCATGCCGCCGAGAAAAATCGGACTCGAGGACGACAGCGGCAAGTAAACACCCACAGCAAAAGCGAGTGACGGAATTCCCGCCATTTCGAGCACGATCGCGATCATCACTCCCAGCAACACGAGTCCCCATGGCAACTGCTGATTCAGGATGCCTTTGATGATGTAGGACATGAGCGTCGCCTTGGGCGCGTCATATTTCGTAACTGACGAACCGTCAGGTGCGATGCGGTGCGTACCATTGATTCCCGGATCTACGTAATACTTCGGCACGCCCTGTGAATCGACGAGGTATTTTCCCGGCGGTCCATTCCTCTCATCGATCTTGTGCCAGGTCGCATACTCCGTGTTGTCCGGCACAGCAAGACCACCCTTGGGTTTTTCTGGTGGCCCGAGGTTTGACGTATCCGCGCGCAGTGTTGCCGGGAAGTTGCGTTCAACTCTCTGCACGACTTTGCCTGATTCGTCTACGAGGTACTCTCCCGGCTCGAGTCCTGCGACAGTCGCTCCGGCTTCGCTTCTCAGTAACCTGAAGCTGCCGCCACCCGGAGGCTGTACAGGTTCACTAAACGCGGTCAGGGCTGCTGATGCAGCAGCGTCAACTTGTGGCCCATTTGCGACTGCTCTGAATGTAGTTTGCGGTACGTAAAGCGTGCTCTGGTCGTTCAGCCGAAGCAGAATTGGTCCGAGAATCAGGGCCGAAGCAAGTGCGCCCACTAGAATCGCGATCTGCTGATACTTCGGTGTCGCACCTACCAGAAAACCAGTCTTGAGATCCTGCGACGTAGTGCCGCCGTTGGAAGCAGCGATACACACAATGCCGCCGATCGAGAGCGCCGTGACGTAGTAACTCGGCCCACTCCATCCGACGATCAGAAAGATCAAACACGTCAGCAAAAGGGTTGCGACCGTCATACCGGAAATCGGGTTTGACGACGATCCGATTTCCCCGGTCAACCGCGACGAAACAGTCACAAACAGGAAACCGAACGCGATGATGAGTATCGCCCCGAGCAGATTAAACTGCAGGTGCAACTGCGGCAGGATCATGATCATGGCGATTAGCACTATCACGCCACCTACCACAACCTTCATCGACAAATCCTGATCTGTTCGCGGCACATTCGACGCACCTGACTGTCCACCACGGAGGTCACTTAGGCCACCTTTCAAACCATGCCAGATAGTCGGCAGTGATCTGAACAGGCTGATAATGCCGCCTGCTGCAACAGCGCCGGCACCTATGTACAGGACGTACGCACCGCGAATCGCGTCAGGCTCCATTTCGCTAATCGGGACAGTGCCCGGTGGCAACGCAGTCGTCATTCCCTCGCCAAAGAATTTAATCGCCGGGATAAGTACCAGATAAGCCAGCACGCCACCGGCACACATGATCGATGCGATGCGTGGGCCAATGATGTAACCCACGCCCAATAACGCTGGAGAGATTTCCGCTGAAAGTGATCCGGCTTTGAACGGCGCACCAAACACTTTACTGGGTACGTCCTTCCAGCCTTTCAGTGCGGCCATTGCGACTTGATAGATAAGACCGATTCCGAATCCGGTGAAGATGGTCTTCGCACCGGATGTGGTCTCCTCCATCTCAGAAGCTTTTGCCCGGTACATCGGATCGGCAGCGGCGCGAGATTCCTCCGATGCTCCAGCCTTCAATACTTCTGCGCAAGCAGTGCCTTCCGGATACTTCAATAATCCGTGCTGTTGCACGATGAGCGCGCGGCGAAGCGGAATCATCATGAGAATGCCAAGCAATCCGCCCATCACGGCAACAAGCATGACGCGCGTGAATTCCAGGTCGAAGCCCAGAATCATGATAGCGGGCATCGTCACGCCGACGCCGAATGCGATTGACTCACCCGCCGATCCGGCAGTCTGCACGATGTTGTTTTCGAGAATGGTGGCGTCGCGGATGCCGACCTTTCCGAGCAGACGAAATAGGCTAATCGAGATTACGGCCACAGGTATGGACGCACTCACCGTTAGTCCGACCTTGAGGACCAGCCACAAGGACGACGCGCCGAAAATCATTCCCAGCACGGTGCCGATGATGAGCGGTAGCACAGTGAGCTCGCGGACGTGCGTGCCGGCCGGGATATACGGCCGAAATGTGGCGAGCAAAGGATTTTCGGCCTGAACAGTACTGACTCTATCCGGAAACTCATTTGCACCGACATTTGCACCGACGCTTTCAGAAGACATCCGGTTGACCTCCAACGAAGTTTTGAAAAACGGGGAGTGCGCAGGGGTTTGGAAAACGCCGTTACTTTACACGGGCCGCAGTCGGCTCGGCAAGGCAGGAATACGGTGTTTTTGAACCAGATTCATTAGTCGAAGGTTGCCTGCCTGGAGCCCGGCAGCCTTGCGCCTTTGCGCCTTGGCGCGAGAATGTTTTGATAAACTGCTCCACACCTATGCCCATGCGAATAATCATACTGCTGCTGCTCTTTCTCGTAACTGGAGTCGCCAACGCCCAGAAAAAGCTCCCAACACCCGCTGAAGTCCTCGGTTTCGCGCCGGGTGAGGACCGCAAACTCGCTTCGTGGGATCAGGTCGTCGATTATTTCCAGAAACTCGACGCCGCCTCCGATCGCGTCGCTTTTGAGACGTTGGGCAACACGACGATGGGTAAGCCCTTCGTGATGGCCACGATCAGCTCACCCGCAAACCTCGCGCGCCTCGAAGAGTTCAAGAAGATTCAGGACCAGCTCGCCGATCCGCGTAAGCTCGGCCCAATCACCACCCGCGATCGCAAAGCCGCAGCGCTGATTCGTGAGGGTAAGACCGTCGTGCTGATCACGTGTGGGATACACTCGACCGAAGTCGGCTCATACCTTTCGAGCACTTTGATCGCACACCGTCTCGCATCGTCAACCGATGCCGATGTTCAAAAGATTCTCGACAACACGATAGTCCTGCTGGTGCCGTCGCTGAATCCCGACGGCGTTGACATCGTCAAAAACTGGTACGACAAAACGCTCGGCACACCTTTCGAAGGGACGGATCCACCCGAGCTCTATCACAAGTACACCGGTCACGATAACAACCGCGACTGGTATGCGTTTACGCAAATCGAGACGCAGCTCACCGTCGAGAAGATTCACAACGTTTGGCATCCGCAGATCGTCCACGACATACACCAACAAGGCGCTTTCGGTTCGCGCCTGTTCCTGCCGCCTTACATGGCGCCCGTCGAGCCGAACGTCCCGAAAGCCATCGTTCAGGGTTACACGGAGCTCGGCAACTGGATGGCCGCCGGGATGCGCACCAGGGGATTCGAAGGCATCACCACCAATTCGACCTACGACGCGTGGACACCAGCGCGCGCGTATTCGCACTATCACGCCGGCGTGCGCATGTTATCTGAAACAGCATCGGCACGAATCGCGTCGCCGATGACGTTGAAGTTTGAAGAGCTTCGTTCGCGCGAGGGCTACGATCCGCAGAAGGAGTCGCCGAAGTTTGGACCGGTGTGGCGTGGTGGTGAGTGGCACTTGAGCGACATCACGAAATACATGACGACTGCGGCGTTTCTGTTGTTGGACCACGCGGCAGCAAATCGCGAGCAGTGGTTGCGACGGTTTTATTCGATCGGGAAAGAAGCAGTGCGGCCACGCCGGGCCGGTGAGCTTTTCGGTTATTTCATTGAATTCGGGAATGATTGTGGATCACTCTTAAACATTCTACGCAGAGGCGGTGTTGAGATTACCAACCCCAAACAGGGTACTTACTTCAAGTGGGGGACCCGGGAGCTTCCGCCCGAAACAAAGTTCATTAGAATGGACCAGCCTTACGGAGCTTTCGCGAAGGCGCTGCTCGAATCTCAACGCTACCCGAACCTGAGAGATGAAAGCGGCCATCCCATACCGCCTTACGACGTCACGGCGCACACATTGCCCCTGTTGATGGGCATCACCGTGCATCCGGTAAAGGCGCCCTACCGAGACCTGCGCGGGGCTCAAACAGCCGCCGAAGAGGTTCCGGGGAGCAACGCCTGCATACCGCCGCTGCGTGATCTGTTTGCGATCTACCACTCATCTGTTCCGAGCCAGGATGAGGGTTGGACCAGATGGATCCTTGACAATAATCATATTTCCTACGGAGTGCTCGGCGACAAAGAGCTGCGGGCGGGTGTAACTGTCTACAAGCCTTCAGCGGGTGTGACGATAAAGTACTACACGATCCTCATTCCGGATCAGCCGGCACGTACGCTGCTTGAGGGCTATCGCACCGGAGCGATGCCACCTGAACTAACTGGTGGACTCGGAGTCGAAGGCGTGAAGGCGCTGCGTTATTTTGTCGAGACTGGCGGTACGTTGATCTTTCTGAATCGCGCGTCGAACTTCGCGATCGAGCAGTTCAAATTACCGTTGCGCAACGTCGTTGCCGGATTGCCGCGCACGGATTTCTACGTACCGGGATCGATCCTACGCATCAAGCTCGACGCGACGCATCCACTCGCGAAGGGAATGCCGGAAGAGACGATTGCATGGGCGGAGGACTCGCCGGTGTTTGAGGTGACGAACGATCCGGAGGCGACGGTGCCGGCGTCGAATGTACACGTGATTGCGTCTTACCCGGTTGATAAAGACCCGCTACTCTCCGGCTGGTTACTGGGCGGCGATTTGATCAAAGGCAAAGCAGCTCTGGTAGAGGTGACAATGGGAAAAGGTCGCGTGATCTTGTTTGGCCTCCGCCCCCAATACCGGGCGCAGTCGTGGGCAACTTACCCACTGCTATTTAATGCCCTAACTCTTAAGTGAGATTTTCACGCGGCGGCGCAACGACGCAGCGCTGTGTCTTCCGTTGCGGCGTTGCGCCGCTGCGTGAGAATCCTTCTTGAACGCCTCCGGATCCTTGAACTTTCCATCCCGACAGGCGTATAAATACATTGACCGCGATGGTCCCTCTTCTTTTTACTTCGGTACTGGTTTTAGGCTTACTCGCTATCGCCATCTACTTCTGGCAGAAACCCGCGAACACGTCGCAAACTACTGAGCTGCCGCTGCCACGAGATGAAGCGAGAGGACTGTTTTCTGACTTCCGCGTCAATCAGCTTAGACCCCCGACCGACGATCAGCTTTCGGAAAAAGGCCCGCAAGTAACTACGGAAACTTTTCAGGAGGCCATCGCAGCGATCAAGGCATTCCAGGAATCGCCCAATAGAAGTTCCACAACAAACCTGCTGCATGTAGCAGCTCTTTCTGACAATGCGAAGAACTACGGCAGGGCTATTGAACTCGTGCTGCTTTCCTGGCGAGACGGTAGCCTGTCGGATCTCTCTGCGCGTGAGCTTCAGTCGTTATTCAACAGTGAATACTGGGTGCTGTCATCACGCACTCGAACTTCAGGCGCAGGCTTTGTTCTGAAAGAGACGCTTGCCCACGCGAATCGTGAACTTGAGTCCACTAACAACCCAACCTAACCATCAACTATCACCCAGTTGAACTTGAAAGAGAAAGACCATGGAAAATCTTAATCTCGCAACTCTGTTACCTTTGCTCTTCGGAGCATTCGTTCTTCTGATCATCTTCCTCGTGATCGTGAACCGGATCTTTGTGAACGTCGGGGCACGAGAAATCGCAATCAAAGAACGACGGTACCTGGGCGCAAAAATGCCGCCGGGAAGAGTGGTAGCCACGGAAGGCGAAGTCGGCATTCAAGCCGACGTGCTGAAGCCGGGCTTGCATCTCATTAAGTTTCCTTTTGAAAAAGTCGTACGCAAAGTCCCGCTGATCGAGATTGGCGCTGATGAGATGGGCATCATCGAAGCGGTTGACGGCGAGCCGATGCCTCCTGGTCGCATCTTCGCGCCGGATCGGGCACAGAACGCGCACAACAACTTCCAGGATCCGATCGCGTTTATCAAACAGGGCGGTGTGAAAGGTATTCAACTCCGCACGCTGCCGCCGGGTCTCTGGCCGATACATCCATACCTGTTCCGCGTTTCAATCGCGAAAGCGACGCTCGTGCCGCAGGGCAAAGTCGGCGTAGTGACTGCTGCTGACGGTGGTCCACTCGATCCGGGCCGGCTGCTAGGCAAAGCGATTTTAGACCACCGCAACTTCCAGGACGCCGAACAGTTCGTCGCCTCGGGCGGCCAGAAAGGGCCGCAAGTCGACATTCTGACGCCGGGCGTCTATCGCATCCTGACGCAGTCTGCTTCTCTCGAAGGCGGGAACGAAGCGAAGCCAGGTCTTTTCAACGTGCGACTTTTCGATGCGACTGTGATCAATGAGAACCAGATCGGTCTCGTCGAAGCGTTGGACGGCGCGCCGCTCAACCCACGCGATTACGTGGCCGAGTCGTTTGCCGGGCACGACAATTTCCAGGATGGACATGAATTTATCGGCAAGGGTGGC
>DASTTS010000177.1:0-2200 GCA_035760085.1 Pyrinomonadaceae bacterium | reverse complement strand
ATTGCAGGTGCTGTCACGATTTTCCTCCAGATACAAACGCGTGATCTGGAGTGGAAAAGGAACAAACCACGGATTACACGGATCTTATACACGGATTGCAACTTCTGCTTACGCGGCGCGTGAGATAGAATCGCGAGCCATGGCTGAGTTTATTTGTCGATTGGGAACCCCTGCTGGCGAGGTTGTGACTCGCACGGTCGAAGCCCCGGGCGTGCACGAAGCGCGGGCGCGACTCGAGCGTGAAGGCTTTCGCGTCTTTAATGTCTCACCGCCACGCACCTCCGGCGTCGCCGCACTGACCCGACTCGGCGGACGCGGCGCCCATCCCAAGGTCAAGGCCAACGACTTCCTTCTCTTTAATCAACAACTCGCAGCCCTCTCTCGCGCCGGTATCCCGATCCTTCAGGCGATCACGATGCTGCGCAAGCGAGCCGCGTCAACACGACTGCGCACTGTCCTGGGCGACGTGGAAGAACAAATTCGCGGTGGTGCAGCGTTGTCGCAGGCATTTGCGTCGCAGGGCACAGTCTTCCCGCGCATTTACACCGCCTCGATTCTCGCGGGTGAGCGCTCAGGCGCGCTCGACGAAGTGCTGAATCGGTACGTGACTTACATGCGACGCAACGTCGCGCTGCGACGAAAGATTCGCGGCGCGCTCGCGTATCCGACGTTTCTGCTGTTTGCGTCAGCATGTATGGTTACTTTTCTGACGATCTACGTCGTACCGCGGATGTCGGAGCTGTTTACGGGTTTTGGTAATGAATTACCAACCGTTACTCAAATCGTGGTCGGCATCTCGCGCTGGTTATCTACAAACGTGCTGTGGTTCGGTCCGCTCATCATCGGCGGCGCGATATTTTTATTTATCTGGTCGCGCACTCCGGCCGGCAAACTCCAAATCAGTAAATTGATTCTAAAGATTCCACTCGCGGGAAGCCTCGCAGTCCAAATGTCTGTTGCCCAGGCGACACGCTCATTGGCGACCCTGCTTGCGGGTGGTATTACCCTCGTTGAATCGTGGGAAATCGCATCGGAATCGATCACGAATTTGGAACTGCGGCGTCGCAGCTCGTCGATTTTGCCGATGATTCGCGAGGGACGTTCGTTTACGGAAAGTTTGGAGACGGCGGCCTGGATGCCGCCGCTCGCGATTGACATGATCGGCATCGGCGAACGATCCGGCAGCTTGCGCGAAATGCTCGATGAAGTTGCGGTGTTCTATGATGCCGAATCGGAAGTGCGGCTGGAACAGTTGACGACCACGCTTGAGCCTGCGATTCTTGTCGTGATGGGTGGCGTCGTGGTGACGATCCTGCTCGCGATTTACCTTCCGATTATCCAGTCAATCTCGAGTGGCGCAGGGGTTACCGGCGCCCGTCATTAGTTGAAGTAGTTTTATGGAGCAAATGTCAGGAAACGACGATCCGGTGGTCCGGCCTGTGCCACCAACCGGCGAAAACGGCCATAACGGTGAAGAGCATGTGCCGCCCGAGATGAAGGCGGCGAGGGAGCTTGCGCGCCGTTACCGGCTGCCGTTTGTCGATCTTCTGCCACACGATCGCGAGTCGCCGATTGATTACGATCTGTTTACGGAGGTGCCCGTCGATTTGATGGTGCGGCACCAGTTCGTGCCGCTCAAGCGCGATTCAAAGGGACTGCACATCGCGATGGCAGATCCGACGGACCTCGAGCGTCTCGACGAGCTTTCGAGCACACTGCGAACTCGCGTTGTGCCTCACGTCGCGACTGCCGGTGCCGTTGAAGTGGTCCTGCGTAAAGGCGACACGACGCAGCGCGTGCTACAGGAAGCAGCTTCAGGCTTTCGCATTTCACTGGTTAAGGAAACAGAGCACGGCGAAGAAGTTCTCGACCTCGATCGTCTCGCGACCGACGCCGAGATGTCGCCGATCATCAAACTCGTCGACACGATTATTTACAACGCGATGGAGTCGCGCGCTTCCGATATTCACATCGAGACTCGCGATACCGAAGTGCAGGTGAAGTATCGAATTGACGGCGCGCTCTACGCGAAAGTCGATCCGATCGATCTTGCTTATCACCAGACGTTGATCTCGCGTATCAAGGTCATGTCAGAGCTCGACATCGCCGAGCGTCGCGTGCCGCAGGACGGCCGTTTTCGCGTTCGTTATAAAGGACGCAACGTCGACTTCCGCGTTTCGATCATGCCGACGATTCACGG
>DASTTS010000176.1:0-8068 GCA_035760085.1 Pyrinomonadaceae bacterium | reverse complement strand
CGATTTTTGACGCGATCGCCAGGCCTAACTGCGCATCCTTATTCTCAACTGCACCTTTGACCAACTCACTCAGAAACTGTTGTCGCCAACTCTGACTCTTATCGTCAGAGGGTATTGACATTGCGAGGTCAAACGCGAGTTGCGGTTTTCCCCTTGTAAAGGCAAGTTGAGCAGCCTGTATGAGTAGATCATTTTTGACAAAAGGACTTGATGCTGCGTTAGCTTCTGTGATCATCTGGCTAAGCGTGTCTGCACTCTGCCTGATTCGCTCCGCGATAGCCGAACGTTCGACCGTATCATTCGGCAAACGCGCCCTTACAGTCGCCAACTGAGCGGCGGCCTGTGGGTATATCCCAGGAACAAGTTTTTGTGTTAGCGGAACCGTCACTCGCAGCAGATCAAACGCTGTCGCTAGTTTTCCTGAGTCGGACCACTCGTAGCTTTCAGCCGTGGCCGCAACTGCAACCGAAAGAAAGCGGCGCTTTATGTCGTCTCGATCGTTCTGCCATACGTAAGGGTCAAGCAGCCAGAACAACATTTCGACGGATAGAGTTCCCGGTCGTCGTTCTTGCTGTACCAGGATGTCTGAAAGGAGTTGTGGCACCAGCGAGGGCTGTTGCCTTTGTAGTTCACTCAGAAAGTAGCTGATCGTCATCGTGGGAGCTTCGCCACCACTGAGAGCCCGAGTAAACGTCTGAACCGCGAGTGCCGCTTGCCCCTTAGTGCGTAACATCGCATACGCAACATCATATGCATTTCCGGCTGTGACTTTCTCCGTAGTATCGGCACCGTTTCTATACCGCGCAGCCAAATCAGGTGCGTGCAGTTCAAGCAATGCCAGGAGGTCTTCCCGAAATGACTCTGCCCACAGCGGCACCACATCGGATCGGTGTTCATCCAAATCCTTCAAGCCGCTCAGCGTGAGGGCACGGGCTCGTTCCCGCGACTGTTCCGAGGGCTCAGACCAATAAAATGTCGCAAGCCGAAGCTGTAGAAACACCCTTACTGTGGCGTCGTCAACTTTTTTGATCCGAACCGGCAAATCCTCAATTAGTTCGGCCGCTCTTTGCCTTGCGAAGGAGGTTTCGTCTGGAAGATTTTGAGCAAGACAGACGTGTCCGATTATTAGTAACAGCCAACACACGAACCAATATCTGACCATAAAGTCTTAACTCTTTCTCTAAACGCCCGAGGCTAACGGATGGCTTGGTAATGAGGCGTCACTGGATCTCCATCTCCGCAACGTCACACTTCTTTTCGCGTTCCTGGCCTCCCGATATGTATTTGCAACCCTTGAAGTCATCTGCTGAGCATTCCGTGCCAATACAAGTCACTGACCCTGTCCGACACTGCGCAATGCAAGTAGCTGCGTAAGCTGTTACGGGCGTAATCAAGACAACCAGACTCGCTACAGACAGCGTCACCGATACCACGCAGGTAGAAACGATCGCGGTTTTCTTCATAGGATCTCCATTTCCGAATTACAGGGTATTTCAACAATCAATGTGCCGTTCTGGTCATATGAACTACAGCCCTGCCCATCCTTCGCTGTGCACGAGTGGCCGTAGCACGTGACTTTACCCCGCCCGCAGTTGGCGGTGCACTCCTTAGCAAACACAGGTCTGATTAGGACTGATACTGTGCATAAGCACATTGCAACACTTAGGGCGAACCCGAGGACAATACCGATTCTTTTCATTAAAACTCCTCCTTCTTGTAAGCCTCATAAGGGCTAAACTCGTTAGCGTGCAGCAGCATAGCGTGTAAATTGAAGGTAATTAGCTAAACGAGCGAGAGGCGACCCGTACTAGCCTGGGAGGCATGCCGAGCGGTTGCGTTGTCTTATACGCCTAGTATCGCGTTCCAACAATAGGAAAAACCCTGACCCCATTTTTGACCGAGATCGGTCCACAAAAAAACACAGGGGATCGCAAAGGCACAAAGAGCTAAGCGCCTCCGCACGACTTCGTGGTCCAGCAGGCAAGAACCAGACTTGACGTCACTGATGAATCAGCGTATTTCTCCTTACGTTTTCTTTTAATTCACCCCGCGAGATGAGCTCGACGTAGGGTTCTCACGATCCATGAGATGAAACTTATACTTTGTCTTGCGTTCTTGATTATTGCCGGACTGTCGGATCCCTCAGCGGCGTTCGCACAAACCGAACCGCAGATTCTCTACGGTCAATTTGATCCGATCGTCATACGCTCCGATCGCACCCAGCCAGTCCTTTTTGAAGCGAAGGTAGTCGGAAGTGTCAGTAGAGTTGCGCTGGAGTACACCACTGACTTTCAGCAAGCCGGAGTGGATCTCCAGATGCGTGATGACGGGACTGGTGGCGATCGCGTTGCCGGCGATAGCGTTTACACCGTCGCGCTACAGGCCTCAATGATCACGCAGGGACTTCAGGTGAACGACGTTTTCCGCCGGTTTGTAGGGTTTTTTAGGGTAGTCCCGGTTAAGGGCAACGTTTTTGAAGGCAATGTCTTCGCCGAAATTATAACCGATCAGATTCCACGCTTGCCCATCACAAGCCTGGCTACCGACGCGCAGCGTACCACCCATGTCGTGAATTTGGTTGACCCGGATTTCGCAACCGGCGTGAACCCTGATGCGACTCGCATCACGAAAAGGTTCTATCAACTTGCCGGCGACGATTATGACTTTCTGAACATCGTTCATGGTTTGAGTCGATTTCAGAACCGGTTTCACTTTGCCACCAAAAATCAGGTCCTCGGCATTGGACAAAATGTTTTTCATAGCTCCGTCGAGTATGGAAGCTCGGGCAAGTTGTCCGGTATATCCATCTTTCCGATTTCGTCTTTCTTCGATGGCGCTGATTCGGGTTATCAGCATGAACTAGGTCATCAGTGGATCAATTTCCTGAATATGCAGCCCCTGGCCTTCGGCATTCCGCATTGGCCCATATCAAGCATGGCCAGCGGTATTATGGGATTTACGTTCCCGGGAGTAGGTCAGGGCCTCGACTATCCGTGTTTGCTTACGTCCGAGCCAGGCGGCATCAGATTAACGCCCCGGAATGGCCCGCCTGTTTTCACGGATCTGGACCTTTATCTCATGGGCATGTTGCCTGCCAGTGAAGTAGCAGAGCAAATCGTATTTGCCGAACAGAACAAGGCCCTCGCGTTGCCATGCAACAATCAACTATTTACGGGTCCGGTAACGCGAATCAGCATCAACGACATCTTAAAGGTGTTTGGACCCAGAGTGCCGGATTCGATCAACGCGCAGAAAAACTTCAAGGTAGCAACGATCCTTGTTTCCAATCGATTACTCAGCGAAGATGAGATGGCTTTTTTCAATTTCTTTGCGAGCCGAGCAGAGGAAACTAAGGAAGTTGCAATTCACATCGGTCTGCTAAAAGGCACTGCTAAACCATTTGTCCTCTCGACTCGTGGCCTCGGCACTTTGAACGCCCAAATCAATTCGCCAACCTTGCTCACAGAAGAAGGAACTCCACGAGCCCTCGCCCTCGACAGCGTGACGTGGACTCGCGGTCCTTTTTCAATCTCGTCGAGTCATAATTTCAGTGCCGATGGACGCACGCGCATCATGCTCTTTGCGGCCGGTGTCGAGTTGCAACCAGGCGAAACGGCTGCAATCGTCACGGCGCAGGCTGAAGATTCGCAGCAGCGGACGTTTCCTTTGTCGGTCGAATATGTCGGCAAACTACCGGAAGCGAATTGGCTAACGCAGCTTAATCTCAGAGTGCCAGACGAGGTTTCCAATCTCGACAGCATAATGGTGAGCATCCGGCTGCGCGGCGTCACGAGTAACAAGGTGCTGATCAACTTCAAGTAACCTAACGGTGTAACGCTGTCAACTATATTATCCCTCCGTTTTGTGGCATTTTATCCGGCATGGAAATCAAGAGAATCAGCACTCCGAACGCGCCGCAACCGGCCGGACATTACTCGCAAGCAACTGTCTACAACGGACTCGTCTTCGTAGCGGGACAGCTTTCGATCGATCCATCAGGCGAGAAGAAGCTCGGCTCGATCGAGGAACAGACTGAACAGGCGCTCAACAACGTCCACGCAGTTCTCAAGGCCGCCGGTAGCGACTGGGATCGCGTTCTCAAGATGAACATCTCCATCGCCGACATAAACCTCTGGGACGCGTTCAATAAAGTTTACGCTAGAGTTCTTGGGGAGAACCGCCCCGCCCGCGCCGTAATTCCGTGCGGCCCGCTTCATCATGGCTTCCTGATCGAGATCGAAGCGATTGCTGCCACGAATTCGTGACAACAATCCGCTTGAAAATGGCCCGTCTTTTATTTAGTGTAGCGGGCCATGAGTACCCCCGGAAAATCCCTGCAAACCGATCTGTCCAATTTACAAGTCACACACGAGCCACCTGCCGATGGTGGCCGTTTGATTGTGTTAACTGCGCCGCTGACCGAAGCGATCGATCATGCGGGCTACTTCATTCAAATGGCGCTGGCGTCGTTGCCAATCTGGATGGAGGGTGTCATCAATCGCAAATATCCGAAGTGGCGCGACGTCGAGCACAATCCCGATGGCTCCGCGCGTTACATGCCCGCAGGTGTGCGGCTTGTCGAAAAGTCTCTGCTGCGCGAGTATCGCAGCGACGACGTGGTGGCGTGTTTTCCTGACGACCTGCACAAGTTTGTTGGACCACGCACACGTGTCGTCGCCGTCTCGACACACAATCCACTCGGTGTCACGTTTGCAGCCGGTGTTTACACGTCGATCTTCGGCTCATCGAAGATGCCGATTAACTCTCACTACGCGCGACTATTGTTTGCAAAGATCAAGGCGAGCCCGTATCGCGAGAACTTCAAGGTAATCGTCGGTGGTTCCGGCGGTTGGCAAATCATCCAAACGGATACGTACGAAGAGCTGAGTGTCGACTGCGTCGTCGAGGGACGCAGTGAGTCAGCCGACACGCTCGCGTTGTTTAGCAAAGCAATCCAGGGCGAAGAGCTGCCCCGCGTGGTCGAAGTCAAACATCCGATGGACCGCGAAGCGATCCTGTTTCCCGACACGCGCACAACGTTCGGCGTCGTAGAGATGACTACGGGCTGCGGTCGACGCTGCAAGTTTTGTGTGCCCGATCTGAATCCGCAGATCGATCTTCCCAAAGACAAGATCATGGATGCGGTGCGCGCAAATGTGCGCAATGGCAACAAACAGATCTCGCTCGCGACGGAAGACATGTTCATCTGGGGCCAGGTTCACACCGACACGCCATTTTACTTTCCGAACCGCGAAGCCCTCGTCGATCTTTACTCTGACATTGTGAACACGCCGGGCGTCGAGCAACACGTGTTGAGTCACTGCACGATCGCGCCGGCCGTCGTCGATCCTTTACTCATCAAACAACTCTCGGACATCCTGCTGCCGAAGAGCCCGATTCATTTTCCATTCCTGAGCAGCCATCCTGAGAAAAAAGCACTTGCACCGCTGATCGGACTGGAAACCGGATCGGTGCGAATGGCAAAACAAATCATGTCGAGCAAGGGCGTGCCGTTTTCGATTGAAGACTGGCCCAGCGTCGTGCTTGAAGGACTGCGCGTGCTGAATGAGAACAACTGGTTCCCGGCGATGACGTTGATTGTCGGTAATCCCGGTGAGACTGACGAAGACGTGATGGCAACGATCGATCTCGTCTACGAGATAGAGCGTCGTGGCCTGTTCGCGTTCCTGGTTCCGTCAATCTTCACCCCGCTGCACGACACGCGGATGGAAAAAGAGAAGGGCGTGACGGAAACGCGCCAGCTCACGCCGTTACAGTGGCAGTTGATGATGAAGTGCTGGAAGATGAATCTGCGTCCGGGGCAATACAGTTGGTGGGGACCGATGGCGTGGCGTGTGGGCGCGATCGGCATGTGGCTGTATAAACTGCGGCGCTTGAATGGTCCAAACTTCACGTGGCCCTTGTGGATGTTCTCCGGCGCGATCTCTGAAAAGAACCTGCAACGCATGGGCAAGATCTATAGCGGCAAACCTTTGAAGGTGAAGACCCGCGCGGAGCTGATCGCCTCGCTCAAGCCAAAAGACTGGCAGTACCTGCGCGCCGACAACGGCGACATGCCCATTGGATACGAAGCGCCCCTTGCCGTTCATGCGGCCGCTTTGTAAGCACAAAGTCAGACAGGATTCCAGGGTTTACAGAATCGACAGGATGAATCTTGTAAATTTTGCAAATCCTGTAATCCTGTCTAACTAGCGCGTAACAGCCGAATACGATGAAAGATTTAAAACGTCTCTTAGATCAAAACCGAGCCTGGGCCGAGAGTATTAAGGCAACTGACCCCGAGTTTTTCCAAACCCTGGCCAAACAACAATCGCCACGTTTTCTCTGGATTGGCTGCGCCGACAGCCGCGTGCCTTCGACTCAACTGGCAGGCATGAGACCCGGTGAGATGTTTGTACATCGCAACGTCGCCAACGTCGTGGTCCATACCGATTTCAACTGTTTGTCCGTAATGCAGTATGCCGTCGACGTGTTGAAGGTGGACCACATCATCGTCTGTGGTCATGATGGCTGTGGCGGCGTCAAGGCAGCGATGGACAACCTCCAACTCGGACTGATCGACAACTGGCTACGTCACGTGCAGGACGTGATTCACGAATACGAAGAGCTACTGGCGCAGATCGAGGATGAGAATGAACGTCTCGATCGCCTCTGTGAGTTGAACGTGATTGAACAAGTTCGGAACGTCGGTCGCACAACGATTTTGCAGAGTGCGTGGCAACGTGGACAGGAAATCACCGTACACGGTTGGATATACGGCTTGCAGGACGGGCTGCTGCGCGATCTCGGCGTCTCGATCGACAAGGCTGTAGACGCGGATAAACGCTGATCATGAACGGATCACGCCGTGGATTTCTGCAAGGAGTTTGTGCGGGGCTTGGCGTCACGTTACTCGATCACACCATCTCACCAAACGACGATCTCGAAAGCATCTTCAAAGACATTCGCCAGAACCTTCTCGAAATGATCAACGAGGAGCGTGATGTTGAGAAAGTTCCGCGCGTGAAGCTGGACGACTTTGCAAGTGAGGTCGCAACGAAGCACGCAGTTGACCTGGCGACGAACGAGTTTATCAGTCACTGGGGCACTGACGGGCTCAAGCCTTACCATCGTTATTCCGTCGCCGGCGGCACACACGCGACTGAAGAAAATGTTTCGGCTATAGATGGAACGTGGTCCCTGAAGGCGAAGGACCTGAAGCAGGACACTGCGTACCTGCACGTGCGGCTGTACCAGGAAAAGCCTCCGTACGATGGGCATCGCCGCACCATACTAAGACCACAACATACGCACGTCGGAATTGGCCTGGCCGTGGAAAAACTACGCTTGCGAATGGTCGAGCTGTTTGTCGCGAAGTATGTCGAGGTCCAGCCAATCAGAGGCGAAGCAAAACCCGGCGCGGAACTCTCCTTCAGCGGGAAAATAATGCGACAGGATTACTCGCTGCACCACGTCGAAATATATTACGAGCCTTTGCCAACACGGCCGGACTTGAATTGGCTGCGAGCCTCGGGCTCGTATGCGTTGCCGAAGGAATCGAAAGTGTTGCGACCAAAAGTTCCACCGCCGCAGGTCTACGTGGACGGGATACCGGGAGTGGTTGAAATTGCGAAGGATGGGAGTTTTAAAACTCCTGTCGAGCTTTACAAAAAGGTGCCGGGGATCTACACGGTCGTTGCGTGGGTCAAAGGCTCTGTAACACCGCGTGCATTTCCCGCAACCGCGGTCTGCATAAAGGCGCAATAACACTCACGCTCTTTGACGGGCCGCTTCGAACAGCAAAATTCCCGCGGCAACTGAGACGTTGAGACTCTCCGCCAGTCCCTTCATCGGAATCTTCACGCTCCGATCAGTGTTCATCAACTCTTCAGCCGTAAATCCAGTCGACTCCGGACCAAGTAATAGGGCACTGGGCTTTGACCAATCGAGATCCGTGTAATCCGTGGTTGCTTCGGCGTCCGCACAAGCAGTAACGATCCCGCGCTCACGACACCAGTTAATAACCTCCTCAAGAGCTGGCCCACTCCAGATCGGCAGCCGGAACGCC
>DASTTS010000175.1:0-2616 GCA_035760085.1 Pyrinomonadaceae bacterium | reverse complement strand
GGAGCAACTCATCCGGCGCATCGTTGAAACCGATTTACCAACTGTTTACGGTCGATTTCGCGCGATTGCTTACGAGAACGTGATTAACGGCGACGTGCACCTCGCGATGGTGATGGGCGACGTCAGGACGGACGATCCCGTGCTCGTACGTGTGCACACGGAAAACGTAACGTGCGACATGTTCGGCTCGCTAATCGACGACACCGGCTTTCAACTTCACACGGCACTCGAGAAGATCGCGGCGGCCGCCCGCGGCGTGGTCCTGTACCTGCGCCAGCGCGAACACAGTTTAGATCTGGTCAACCAATTGCGTACGTACAACGTCATGCAACAACGAGGAATCAGTAAACGAGACGCCAGTTTGGAAACTGGTTACGGAATTGATCGCGACTACGGCGTGGGAGCGCAAATTCTCCACGATCTCGGGTTGCGCAAAATCTTATTGCTTTCGAATCATCCCCCCAAAGTAGCAGCTCTGGAAGGTTTCGAGCTTTCAGTGGTCGGCAATGTTCCGTTGGGCCATCCTGCATCCCTGAAGGACCAGCAGAGCGTTGCCGATGAATCCAGTTGAGGTTTTGCCACCAATAGGCACAAAAGAAACATTTGATCTTTTTGTGACTTTTGGTGCCTCTGTGCGGCACTTACAATCTCTCCCTCAAGAATTCAGAGCTCCCCGGCGTCGCTAGAACGACTGTAGGTTATGAGTGTAGAGAAGAAGCCTCCCATCCGAACACGTTGGCGTTACTTCACTCGCCGTCATGCTTTCATCGCGGCTGGTATTGTCGGCATCGCTGCGCTCGCACTCATCCTGCTGGTCCTATTCCTGTTTCGACTTGGTTTTGTAGACCGTTACGTCGCCAGCCAGATAAAAAACACCTTTGCAAACTACGGGATTCGCGCGGAGATCGCAGAATTTCACGCAGGATTTCCGCCGCGCACCGTGGAGATGAATGGCGTGGAGCTTTACGACTCCGCCACAGGCGAACGACTCGGCAAGATCGACAAGCTGCTGGCGACCGTAAAGATCGAGGACCTTTACGCGTTGAATTTGCAGCGCAACATCAATCTCGAAGACCTGAAAATGGAGGGCGTCGAATTCTGGGTCACTTTTGATGAACAGGGTCGTACCAACTTCCGCAATATCCACATTCCGCCACCCGAGCCAAACCGGCGCATCCTCTTTGCCTATGCGAGTGCCACCATCGAGATAACGAGAGGCGTGGTCCATTACGGAGATGCGCGTCACGAAATTTCAGGCGAGGGACGAAATCTAGAGGTGAATATTCAGCCCGACGATCCGAACGTTCCGATCGGAACGCGGATGACCGCCGTTCAGCTCGCACTCTCGAATTCGACGTTCACCTATGACGGCCGGCCTATTAACAACATCGACATTCAGGCGCAAGCACGTTTCAACCAGGAAAAAGCCGAGATTCAACAGCTCGTGCTGAAGTCGCCGGTCGCCGAAGCGAAGATGACTGGCGTCCTGGACGACTGGCGCGCGCTTCGTTACACGATGAACGTCACGTCGTCCGTAGATCTCACACAACTCTCCGACACATTGCAGGCGGGCACGACTCTGCGCGGCGCTGGTAATTTCAGCGGCACGATTACGGGCGAAGGCGATCAATTCAAAATCAAGGGAGATATGCATTCAGATGCGCTCGCTGCTGACAACCTTCGTTTGCAGGGACTGAACGTCAGCGCGAGTGGCTCAGTGCAGGGCAAGACTTACGAGATCAACGGAAAAGCCGTGGCCGATCTCCTCAACGCCGGAGACTTCCAACTCGACTCATTGCAGATCGCCGGAAACGTGATGGGGACGGGTACGAACTTTCGTTGGATTGGCGAGCTCCGTGCGGTTGCGGAGAAGAGTTATGGAACGACGCTGACGGGTCTGATTCTTCGTGATGCGCGTGTGGAAATGAACGAAGGCGTGCTGAACGCGCACTCAAATCAATTCAATGCCGACGCGCTGCTCGCCGGTGGCGCGAAAGTAAACGGGATCACCGCTTCAAACCTGCAGTTCCGAAATCAAAACAACGTCACGACCGGAACGATTGCGAACGTCAAAGCGGGCACGGTTTCCGCGTCGGGCGCGCAGGTCAAAGGCGTGACGGCCAACAACATCGACATCACGGATCGCGATGGAGTTACGAGTGTTGTCGTGAAAGATGTTCAGGTCGGCGCGACGAGCGCTGCCGGTGCGGAGATTGGAAGTCTGAACATCGCGGGTGTGCGACTGTCAGTTCGCAACCGGCGCATCGAAGGATCGACTGCCGACATCGATGCGGGCACAGTTAAATTCGCGGACGGTCAGGCTGAGAATGTGAAGCTTGCGAAACCGGTGTTTGTCGTCGAGCCTTCGGGCAGTTATCGAGCGACAGCGGATCTGAGCATCGGTGGCGGCGTGATGGGCCGGATGAACATGGGCCAGGCGCGCGCGAGTGTTGTCGCTACCAATCGCGAGATTCAGTTTAATAACTTCACCGCGGATATCTTTCGCGGTCGTGCGAGTGGAAACGCGCGCGTGGCGATCGGTCGTGGGGGCACATCGCAGGTGACGGCTGACTTCAACGATATGGAGATCGCTGGACCACTGACCGCGATGGCCGG
>DASTTS010000174.1:0-16216 GCA_035760085.1 Pyrinomonadaceae bacterium | reverse complement strand
CTCGGCACGAATACCGCGTGGTGGCTCGCGGAACGCGCCGAAGGAAAAGGTGAAGAGTCAGGTGATCCCGATCTGTATCTCGCTGCCGCGGAGCGTGACGTCGAAAAGATGTACTCAGGCGGCAAAGCGAAGCTGCGCCCGCTCTACGATGCGCTGTTAAAGCTCGGACTCAAGACCGGCAAAGAAGCGAAGGCATGCCCGTGTCAGACGATCGTGCCGCTATACCGCAATCACGTCTTCGCGCAGATCAAACCCACCACACAAACACGCATCGACATGGGTTTCGCACTCGGTGACTTGAAACCAACCGGTCGCTTGATCGACACCGGTGGCTTCGCGAAGAAAGATCGCATCACGCACCGCATTCCGATCGCATCAATGGACGACATCGACGACGAGGTAAAACACTGGCTCAAAGTCGCCTACGACCGCGACATTAAATAAGTATCTTGCAAATCCTGTAAATCCTGTCATCCTGTCTAGCCTATGCCATCCTCACTAGGCGACCTCGGCGAATCGTACGCCGCTGCATACCTCGATCAGCTCGGTTACCGTCTAGTGGCCACCAACTTCACACTTCCCGTCGGCCGTAACCTGCGCGGCGCAATCATCAACGCTGAGATCGATCTCATCGCCTACGAGGGCGACACGCTCTGCTTCATCGAAGTAAAAACCCGCTCCTCCGACTGGTTCGCACCGCCGCAAGTTAACGTCGATCTACGCAAACGTCGCCAGATAACGCGCGCCGCTCGCATATACCGCACGATGCTCGGCGTCGAAAGCGAACCACACCGTTACGACGTCGTCACCGTTATAATCAACAACGACTCAACCCCACAAATCGAATTACTCCGCAACTTTTGGACCGACCAATCCCTCCGCAAGCGCCGCTGGCAATTCGATCCGCTTTATTTCACCTGAGCCGTGCTTGTGTCTTTGCTTCGCGCCGGCGCGTGCTTCACGTATTTATCAAACCAACTGACCATCTCAAACAACACGTGCTCAATGCTCTCACGTCCCGCATAACCATGCGCTTCGTGCGGCAACATCACGAGCCGCACGGTCGCGCCATTCCCCTTCATCGCCTGGTACATGCGCTCCGACTGGATCGGAAACGTTCCCGTGTTGTCGTCAGCCTCGCCATGAATCATCAACATCGGCTCGTTGATCTTCGACGCAAACATGAACGGCGACACTTTCAAATACAACTCCGGCGCCTCCCAGATCGTGCGTCGCTCATTCTGAAACCCGAACGGCGTCAACGTCCGATTGTATGCACCACTGCGCGCGATCCCCGCCCGAAACAGATCGCTATGGGCCAACAAATTCGCCGTCATGAAAGCACCGTAACTGTGACCACCAACCCCGACACGATCAGGATCGGTCACACCCATCTCCGTTGCTTTATCAATCGCCGCCTTCGCACTCATCACGATCTGCTCGACATAAGTATTGTTGACCGTCTCCGGAGTGCCAACTACCGGCATCGTCGCGTTATCGAGCACCGCGTAACCTTCCAACAGGAAAAACAGGTGTGATGGACCAACAATGGACGTCGCTTTTTGAGTCGAGCCCGTGATCTGTCCCGCAGTGGTGGCGTCAGTAAACTCGAGCGGGTACGCCCAAACGACGGTGGGGAGACGCGTGCCTTCTTTGTAATCGGGTGGCAGGTAAAGCGTGAACGAACACTGCACACCATCAGCGCGCTTGTAAGTAACAAGCTGTTTCTTGATGCCACGCAATTGCGGCGTCGGATCCTCGAATTTTGTAAGAGCCCGAGCCTGAGCCCCGCTGCTGCGTACGAAGTAATTCGGCGCCTCGGTCGGCGATTCACGACGCGTGATGAACTGCGCGCCATCATCACTCAGCAGCGCGATCGGTCCTTCGTAACTGTTTGCCTCGCTACGGAAGATGCGTTCTGACTTGAGTGTTTGCAGGTTGAAGCGATCGAGAAACGGCCGGTCACCTTCAGGTGAAGCGCCGTTGCCGATGAGATAGATCGAGTCACCGCTTTGCAACACCACGCGCTGACCATTGACTATCTTCGTCACCGGCGTGCCTGGATCGTTGTAACGATCCTGTTGGTTCCTGCTCCAAACCAGCTTCGCGGCAACATCTGGCTTGTTGGCATTGATGAGGAAAGTCCGCACCCAGCGCTTGTCGCGCTCAAAGTCGGAGATCAAAACAACGCCATCGCGCTCGCCCCACGCCATGTTTCCGAAACGATGCTCCGTTTTGAAAAGCTCGGTGGGCTCGCCAGTGTACGGCGCTTTCAGCATCACAATGCTGTCGCGATAAGGAACCTTCTTTTTCGGATCGCCGTTGTCGAGTGCGCGCACCCAGACGAGTGTGGCCGGCTCGTCAGGTCGCCAGCGCACCGAACGTGGTCCAGTGATCACGCCGTCGATCGGCACCTGATCCGCAAGCGGCAGGCTCGCGACTTTGTAAACAAGCTTGCCTTTCGTGTCCCACACTTCGATGTCTCGCGGAAACGCGTTATCGGGAAACAGGTAAGAAAATGGTTTGTGTACTCGTGTCACTAACACGTGATGGCCATCCGGTGAGGGATCGACAGTTGGGATGATTGCCGGTTGCCCGAGTGACGTCGCGCGTCCGGTGGCGGAGTCGACTAAAGCAAGTTGCGCAGTCGCGTAGTATTCATACAAACGCTCGTCGTAAGGACTCTTCAGCAAGTCTTCGTATGTTCTTACTGGTCCAGGCCGTCCGGAGCTCTCCTGCGTGTTTGGTTCAGTCGGTACCGAAGGTTCCGCTGGCGCGGCGCCGCGCGAAGCCGGCACGAGTTGGACCAGCAGGGTGTGGTTGTCAGGCATCCACGTCAATGCGCTGGGCATGATCGAGTTGACGGCAATGCCTTTCAGACTGCGGACTTTGCCTGTCGCAGCGTCGCCGACCCAGAGCTCGACACGATTCGCAGCTCCATTCAGGAAGGCAAAGTGCTTTCCATCGTCACTCCATTCGACCCCGCTTATCTTCGCGCCTGGCGGAACATCGATCTTCACTTCCGAGCCGTCGGCGACGCGCTTCAGAGTTAATGCGACTGAATACTGGTAACGGTGTGGCGAGTTCGCCGCCGGATTGATACGGCGTCCGGCGAGTCGCAACATCGGTTGGGCCAGATCGGCGAGCGGCGGATAGCGCAGACCGGTGGTGAGAATGATGTTGTCGCGTGTTGGACTCACTGAAATGCCGGGCGTAACCGGCGCGTTCAGGATGTCGAGCACTTCCCTGGGCGGTTTCTTGTAGCCCTGCTGCGCAAAACCGACCTGAACAGTAATTAATAAGGCAATCGCTACACGACAGGCGTTTCTGTAGGCGTACATAATCGGCTCCTCGGATTTGAGAATGGAAGTATCCGCAACTTATTCCACTTACCAACCCATGTCAAACCAATCCGCGAAAATCGGTTTTAATTAATCCGTGAAATGCGCGCCCCTGTTTTATTTTCTGTGCTTTTATTGACGTGGGTTGACGTCGCGCTTAGACTGCCGGACATAGACTCGACAGTCGCGCGTCGGTACCGGCGTGAGGCTTAGGGTTAAACAACGGTGCAATGTTATTGGGGTGATCCCCCTCTCGCATTGCGCCGTTTGTTATTGTGTGCAGGTGGTCGCTTGACAACCTTTCGCGAATCATTAGAATCGACCGTGCTCAAAGCGGGAGTAGCTCAGTGGTAGAGCATCGCCTTGCCAAGGCGAGGGTCGCGAGTTCAAATCTCGTCTCCCGCTCCACGAAATCAGATGAAGGCGGGCGGATGAAGTACGTGCTGCTTCATCTTTCCGCTTTTATTATTTATGCTCTCCGTTAAGGCGGCGTAGCCAAGTGGTAAGGCAGAGGTCTGCAAAACCTTTATTCATCGGTTCGATTCCGATCGCCGCCTCCAGTAAACGCTCTTAACGTCAATAATTTACAAAACGTTGCGTGTCATGGTCCTACTCGCTGGAATGTGGGGTGTGACGGTTTTTGTACCCGGCAAGGCAGGAACTCGGTTACAACGACGCGCCGATGCTCGAAAGCTATTGATTCAACATGCGGCTTTATCTTGGTTTGAAGCTCAGTCTCGTGGAACTACACTATTCACATACCATGAAGCAGTCGATCACACTGACGCATGGAGTATTTTGGAAAAAGAGATTGACAGCCGCACAGAGACGTTTCACTAGAGCTTGTGAAACTCTCGCTCGCGTTCGCAAACTCTCACGCAATACGCCAGCTTTGCAGTTCAACATCGCGACAAGTGGAGGGCAGCAAGTGAACCTCGCAATGGCCTGAGTCATCGTGCTAATTACGTCAGAGAGCGCGTCGATCTCAGCATCCAGTGCCTCACCCATTTTGTGCTACACCCGGTTTCACTTGCCCCGCTTTTGAACGCGCAAGTCTAACACGCGAAGCCTATCTGCAAACGTGCGTTTCGCATTACCCACGCGCGCGCTTTTTTTGGCTCGAACTTATCCGCACCGGTGAATTCGTTCTGAATTTTGTGATCTTGCCATCTCGTACGAGCACCAGGCTGATATCAAGGCGGTGAGACTTACGCAACATTCGAATGAGGGGAGGAAGCACATGATGAGGATCATTGTTTAGCGCCACGAACAGTGCCACGTCCTTGGGAGTTAGACGATGACCTTTCTGTAGTTTTTTGAAGGCTTGGTTGTTTGTACACCGCTCCTTTAACACCTCCCGCACAACCTTCTGGGGAGATGTCCTTGGGATAGTATGGGCTAGGCTTGGATCCTCAGCGAACTTTCGAAGTATGTCGATTCCATCCAATCCAAGGGTAAGAGCGCCGCCATAATACATGAGCAGTTGACCGACAACTTTAGACCCAGCGTCGGCTGCGGTAGCAACCTTCGCCTCCACTAGAACGACACGAAATGGTCCGCGCTTTGGAAACAGGATAAGATCCACTGCACCAGACTCTTCATTTGCGATTCGATAGTTCCTGATCGCCGTCGCCCGTGGGAATCCCAACCTGCCGGGGTGATCGATGATAGCGTCTTCGATGTGGGTCTCAAGTGATTTTTTGCGTCTCTTAACTGGAAGTTTCATATCATCTTAATTGTCTGCGCCGTTTATGCTTCATCGCTTATGCTGTTTTGGGAATGAGTGTGGGTTCGGTCATAAAGTGAAATCGGCCTGTTAATGGAATCAGCAACTTACGAGGACAGTTCGGTCATTAAATGAAATTCTTGTCGGGCATAACGTGAAATTTTCCTACAGATTTCGGTCATAACTTGAAAAATAATGAGCCAGCATGTTTCATCGCTCAGAATGCCGTCTACGTCTTAACGTCGCGCCTAGTGCTGCCAGGCCACTTCCGAGAAGCAGTATCGAAACCGGTTCAGGTACTTCAAACTCGTATTTGGCCTCTCGTAGACTAAATAACGGCCGTCCCTCACGATCAAAACCATTGAACCTGAGATCGATCGTCACCATTCCGCTGCCGACCAGATCGACAGTGAATAGCGGATGCAGGCTCGTGAAACACTCGGGAGCACACGCAATTAAGTGCCCCGAGAACATAAATGGACTCGTCAGGATTAGATCAGTCGCGGTGAACGGCACCGTCACCGCTGGACCCGTGAACGTGAAAGTGCCGGCAAAGCCCACGCGCGGAAAAACCATCCCGTTTAATGCGGCGGAGCCGAAACCCAAAGTTGAGCTTTGAAAGAAGCTCCCCACGCCAAGCACGGTACCGCTGGGACATGGAAAGCAACTCTGAGGCGCTGAAGCTCCGCGTTCACCTGCGGCAATAAACCCAAAGTCATCTCCCGCTAGAAAAGCTGTGTAACCCTGAAGGTTCATGATTGATAGAAAGCCGTCCGTGACGACTATCGGATCGGCGCGCGTGGTCGATGGTGTAAGAACAAGAACTAACAGCAAACAGAATGCGGAAAGAATTTTTGACATTGTGTCCTCCTAACACGATGAATCGAATGGGCCTAATCACGGTTTATGAACTGCTGGACCATCCTAAAACGCGTTCGACGAGACTCAATCGCTCATTTTCGACGCCAACACCCTCAGTCCGATCTCCAGTATTCATGGGCCAAGATTACGGTTGCGGTACGTTTTCGAAATAGCCGGACACTGCCATCGCACCAATCGGATTGCAATTATCACCACTAACCGCAATCAGAACGGACGCGTCCGTTCCCGGGTCCGCATACAGCTTTATCTGCTGCCCAGTTACCTCGCTGTTACGCGATCCCACGATCGTATGGCTGGATATTGGGACGTGGTGTGTCGCGAGCGTGCCGCCAACGACGGTTGCAATTCTTATAAACGCGATCCGACAGTTCAGCTCTATCGCCGCATCAAGCGAGGCGTATTCAAAAACAAGTCGCTTGCCCACCGGCACATGAATGGGCGGCGGAACCTCGAAGGGCGAAATCGGGATAAATTTATGGAAAGGCTGACGGCTGGAGGTATCAACGTCCCGCACTAACAACGGACTATCGCTCGAACTTTCGATTGCGACTGTTCCTGTAACGGGCAGTGGTGTGTTAACCACGTTCACGTTCTGCAGAGGCTTATGTTGGCCACCGGGCACGTCCGGCTTTTGGCCGCTTGTGAGCCGAGGCGTAACGAGTGCGATCGCACCGAAAATAAGCGCGAGTGCAGCGAAGCCGAAAAGAGTTCGTTTTTGCCTGAACATAGTTTCTCCTTGATCTGCTGAGGTTACTCCCCAGTTGATGCTGGCAAAGATAGCGTTTGGACAGTTACCCGACAATTTCTCTATGCTAGCGGGAGAGGTTAGTTGACCGACAACGGCTTCACCACTTAATCGTCAGCTATACTCAATTGGCCAGCATTTTAGTAGTTCGCTAGGGGACAGCTCAATCGCATAAAACCTTAGTCTGTCGTAGGGAATTCCCTTACTTGTAAATGCTGACTCACCACCCTCAAAAAAAGTTCTAAGCATGGGTCTATAAGCAGACTGACAGTGAGTCTTCACCGCTCTATCATCCTAGCTACTAACTGAATACGTGGGATTTTGTTTTACTCAAAGTCCTCAACCTCAACCTCGACCCTTTACCAATCTGAAAGGAAGTCAATATGCGAAAGCTAAGAGGTTTGCTTCTCTCGATTATCGTTTTACTATTCCTATTTACTCCGATGTTCGTACCGACAGAAAAAGCCAAGGCGGTGACGGCAGTAAGGCATTACAAGGTTTACTACACTACCTGTATCGTTGGCCCGCCGATTCCCGAGGGTGAGCTCATTGGCGAATGGACACGCGAGTGTGATGGCACATGGATTGGATGGGGAACTATGCCGGGTAGTGCATGCTCGTATTATTCGCTCACCTACGGCGACTTGTGTGAGTTTTAACTGTTTTCTCAGGTAAGAAAAACATCTCTTTAGAGTTGATTTAATAGCTTGTTATAAATCCTCATATAGTTAGTGGGATTCCCTATAGCTACAATGAGGGTTAATAACTCTTTCTCTGTCCAAGATTTTGTTTTTCTACTGGCGTTAAATACGCGTTGCGAAATAGACGATTTAGTCCGTAGCCGAGTAGTCCTTCTTGTTGGTGCTGAAACGCTCAGGCGATAAGTCAATAATTATGACTGTGTGGTACTCAATGGCGTTCGGTGAACATAGACTCAAACGGTCTGCAAAACCTTTATTCATCGGTTCGATTCCGATCGCCGCCTCCATCTAGCATTCGTTCATAAGTACAGCAAATTGCATTCGGCAAATGACTCGCCGAGCGGTTCCCGCTTTCGGGGCGCAACCAGAACACCTATCGAAGAGATAGCACGTTTAGCAGAGAAGGTACGAGCGTTAAGTGGGCCGCGGAGGGCGTTCGCACGTAGGTAATCCTATGAGAAAGTATGCCGATCACGATGATGTCTACATCGAGCGATGGGATTTGCTCGGACTGTGAAACACACGTGGTAAAAATTTCTGATCCGCCTAATTGAGAAGGCGACAAAGATTTTGCGCTTCATTTCAAGCCTCCGTTCTTGGCTTTTTCTTTGCGCCTGCTCTCTTGATAGTGAATTCGACTCTTTTTAACACCATCCAGAAAGTGCTTGTCTCCCTCCTCCTTTCCGTCCGAGAAAATGGCCACTGCGAGGAAGATAGTTTCTCCTTCCAGGATTGAGCCCAGATTCCAGGTAAACGTCTTCAAACTGCGGCGCGGGATAATCACCAGCGGATTATCCTCTTGCAACAGTCCATCCATTGCGAGACCGCTCGAAGTACTCTTACCGATGCCGGCGACGAAATCTACTGCCATTACGTCCTCATTACGCTGATTGACGACGTCGATGACAACAGCGGCTTCCGGCGTTCCCTCGTTAATCAAGCGCACTGCCGATATGTCCAGACCTTTGATAGCAGATCTGACCTCGGGTGCAACTGATACTTTCGCGGCTTCGTAGGTGCGCGGGTGATCCTTTTGCTTTTTCTGAATCCTTGAAGCTCCAGTGTAAACGCCCGCTACTATTACCGATGAAAGTACAAGGAACGTAGTCAGGAGGATCAATCTTCTGAGGATTTTTGAGTTGTCCACCTTAGCCTCCAATGGTCTAGTGGGAGTTGGATAAGCCAATCTCTCGGACAAACAATCGAATTAGATGGGTCACAAATCGAAGGCCGCTTAGTATAGTGTGACGAGCGACCGCCGTGAGTGTGCAGCGGACTATAGGCCCGACATGGACCAAAGTCAATACTCCAAATTGCCTCAGTCCGAGGTACCAGTTTAAACTCTTGCGGAATCGACAACGTCGCCGAAGCCGGAGTGCTCGGAGGTAATCAGGCGCCGTTCAATTGGTATGCGTAAAGCATGAGGGCCTGAAACTCGCCTTTTCGGAAGGGAGGAACTAAGCCGGCCTTGAGTTGATAGCCGAAGTTGGTCTGCTCGAGAGTCTTCAGAAAGACACCAAGCTTGTCTTCACGGGGAGTGAGGTGATGATGGTATTCAAGTACGATCTCGCGCACGAGAGCTAACTTACCTGTCTCATTAAGATCCTTCAGTACCTGGTCCTCGGCTCCTTCAATGTCCATCTTCAAGAAGTCAACAGGCTCGGTGAGATAAGTCGAAAGCGTCTCAGTCTCGACCGATGTCACTTGACTGCTCGCAAGATTCTCTTTCCGCGTGCTTTGGACCAGAAGACCTGGCTGCTCGGGCGAGACGTAGAATGGAACCGAGCCTACCGAGTCATACAGCGCTTTTCTTACCAGGGTCACACCAGCCAGATTGTTTGCTCTCACGTTTTGCTCGAGCATCTCAAAAGTTGCCGCGTCCGGTTCGAAAGCAATGACCCTGCACTTTGGATAAAGACGTTTGAAATAAAGAACCGACAAACCGATATTGCTACCACAGTCGACTATTAAGGGTTCAGGAGACGAGGCCGAAAAGTAATAGACTTCCGCGACGTAGAGTTCCTCGAAAAGAGTGGCGAATACGTGGTAATCGAAGAAGTGAACCTCGTAGCCAAAGATTGATTCCCGCGTCATCCGGCGCTTCAGCAATCCCGCCAGAAAGAACTGCTTAAGCTCGATCTTGAGAAACGTTCGCAGCACCCGAAATCTGCCATGCGAGTGACCGCGTCTTATGATCAAACCCGCGTCGCTGACAAGCCGCCAAAGCCACGGAACAAACTTCATGACACACCCTCCTGGAGTCGACTTACAGTCATATCCGCGGCGACTGAACAACACTCTTCAAGTCGGTAAGATGCGATCAGCCTGGCTACGTTATCGCGAAGATTAAACTTCCGCCGCGCGATGTTCTTACCTTTAGTACCCATCTGCTCACGAAGCGACGCATCATTCAGCAGGGTCAGAACCTTGTTCGACATTGCCACAGTGTCACCACGATCTACCAGGTATCCGCATTCCTGATCCTGGACTACCTCGGGTATTCCACCTACACGCGTGGCTACCACCGGCTTGCCGTGGGCCATCGCCTCCGCAATCATCCATCCAAACACTTCTTCCCAACGTGAGAACTGGCAAACTACATCAGCCGCTTCGTAAACGCCTTCGCCAAACGGATCCTCAACAATCCCGGTCCAGGTCACACGATCTTCAATACCCATTTCAACTGCTCGCCTCATATACTCCTGGCGATAGTCTCCTTCGCCCACAACAACAAACTGAACATTGCGATTCTGCCGGGTAACGAGACGCGCAGTCTCGAGAAAATCCATGATTCCCTTTTCCGGAATTATCCAGCTCACCTGGGTCACAATTGACCGGTCCAGCGGAATTGAATAACGCCGGCGGAAATCGATGGCCCGTTGCGGATTCGATTTAACGCGCGAAAGGTCGACGCCGTTGTAAATGAGCTGAAAGCGATCTCGCGGTAACGAGCCACACGACGACATGCATAAGTGGCCGTAGTTGCTGACGCAAATCACTTTGGTGAGTGGTTCATTTACAACCCGTCCTATCGCCCGCTTCCACAGACGGGCACGGGTCGCGATGTGGCCCGCCGGACGTGAATGGTGGTCTGTGAAGAATACTTGTTTTACCGATTGGAGACGCGCAATCCACGAATACGGATTAATAAAGCTGAAGTAATGAAGGTGAACAATCTCCGGACGATAATCACGGATGATCCTGGCAATACCTTTCCCCGCCTGGTAAGTGCTCGCTGTCGGGCCCGCATAAACTCTGATCGAAACGTTTGGCAGGTCCAGAAAGTCTCTCACTTCTCCAATCGGTTCCGATTGAAAACATAGCACGCTCTTCCAGCCACGCTCCGCGAGTTGACATGACAACTCGCGCGCAAACGTTTCCGTTCCTCCGATACGGAGTGGTTCGACTTCAAATATTGATACTAATGTCGGCATGCTGGGCGTATCCCGACAAACTAACTACTAAGACATGCGAAGCGCACGTCTTAATCTTGCACCTATTCTTTCAGTCAGATTTTCAATCCTAAGTTGAGCATTAATGGTGGCGCTCACGGTTTTGTACCCAATCGGTGTTCGAACCGGTTGCTCGAAGGCCGGTTGAAAGTTGGTCTTGTTTCCGAAACCCAGAATACGCTGGTCCTCGCGAGAGAGATTTCCCAGCAAAGCCGCATTTAGAATCAACGGATGGTAGCGGTAGAACGTTATATTTTCCTGCTCCAGGGGGACTTGCGGGTCATGGTAACAAAGGAAAATCGCCTGTCGAGGCTCGAGTATGGGCATGCCCTGGCGATGAATTCCCGAAGTGTCAAACAGAAAAGCTGTACCGGCCGGGCCGGTTAGCTCAACTAAATGCGAGAGGGGTAGATCATTAACTTCCTGTTTTTTCAGTATACGCGGGTGTTGCTGACGATGGCTGCCCTTTATGTAGTTGAATGCACCCGTCCGCACATCAGTCAGATAGAGGGCCAGCTTAACTTCTCGATAAATCTCGGGCGCCGATGTTTGGTCATACCAGGCATCGCTATGCCACCCGTGAAAATCGCGGGTGGTGGGCAACGATTTCCAGCCTTTCGCTTCCGTAAGCTCATAGTTCGTGCCCATGTAGCTATTCAGGATGTCTTTGACCAACGGATGCAGTGCGAGATCAACAAACCCCTGATCGAGCAGCAGCACGTCTTCGACCATGTGTCGATAGACTTCATTTTTGTAATAGCCGTCAATATTGTTCCAACGCATTCGGCGCAATTTCACGGCAAACGCTTTCTGCATATCACGCAGTTGCTCCGCGCTCAGCAGATTAGGCAACACAACGATGCCGTTAGCGTCGAGCTCAGACACCAAAGCATCGACGTCAAGCCGGCGACCGGCTGTATTCGTTAAGGGAGGCGCCTGTGGCGAAGTCTGAATGTCTTCGATGTTTCTCATCGTTGTAACCGCGAAACTGAAAGGGGAAATTCCTTCAGCTCACACAAATCCACAAATTGTGTACAACAACGTTGGACTTGACCGCACAGACTTATGGCGGACTGATCAGCCGAGTATGCAAAGGGTGTAGCAGGCTCGTGAGAAATCAGCCCAGCCGCTCTATTAATACGGCGGAAGCATATTCGCGGCGGCACTATAGAGTCAAATTAATAATAGGGCGCTGATGCCAAATCTTTCTTCGGAAACAGTCCGTACAGGGGAGCGGTGGCAACCTGGGCTTCCCTGGTCCAACCCCGGTACTGGTTCGGGTGACATTCACGCAACCTCGAAGGACTTACTGTAGGGGTGGCCCTCCTTGGCCGCCCCGGTGCGGGAAACACAATATGGCAAGCTGGGCGGCCACGGAGGGCCGCCCCTACAGTTGCTCTTAAGAAAGTTCTTCGATTTTTTCCTCAACGGCCTTCAACCCGTTAAGCAGAACGTCACGATGTGCGGGATGTCGGGCGTGCTCGAGTTGTTGAAGCAATCTCGACCGCGAGAGCTTCAGTGAGTCGAGTTGTTCCTTGAGCATCCGTTGTTCGGGCGTGACAGCAGGCGTGGCAGCTTCCTGCGCGCGCGATTCACCTTCCTCGATCTGATCGGCAACTGACTTACTTTCCCATCCACGAGCCATAACTCAACGATACCAACTTTTGTTTGACTTTACATAGCGACGGAAATATAGTCCCGCACGTTCAATTAGCATCCTCGCACACTCGCAATTCAAGCCTCTAACCAGCGTACGCTGTAACCCCCCGCGTTAGAGAGGAGGAGGTCTCATGTCAGAAGAAAAATACCGCATCATTGGAAGAGTTATCAGCAGCTCATCGAAACAAGGAGTCGCCGGCGCGCGCGTCGAAGCCTGGGACAAAGATAAGCACGTCAATGATCTGGTCGGCAGCGCCGTCACGGGAGAAGATGGTTTCTTCGTCATCGAATTCGATTCCTCCTACTTTCGCGAACTGTTCGCAGATCGCAGGCCCGACCTCTTCTTCAAAGTCTTTCTGCAAGACAAGCTGATCAAAAGCACCGAAGACTCGGTTTTGTGGAACGTCGAAAAACACGACATTCCCGTCAGCATAGAAGTAGATGTCGTTGTTCCTGCTAAACCGGACAGGGAAGTTCCGAAGGACGCGCCTCGTGTGCTACGCGTCACAGCCGATTTCGATCCAGCTGACCAATTAAAGATTCGTACAGTCGACAATCCTCTGCCAAACAGCACGTTCGGAATCGCGAGTAAGACCGTGGAAGTCTCTGGTCCCGAAGAATTTCAGTTAACACCACTGGTCATTCCCTTTGACCTCGCCGAGATAACGGGAATCGATCTTGCCACGGTGCGTGTTTTTCGTCTTGATGAAGCGAACAAGAAGTTCAAGCCGGTCTGGAACTCGGGCGTCAACGAGACTCTCGGCTTCTTCTGGGCCAACATCTGTCGCCCGGGCACGTACGTCACTATTGGTGCTCCGCGCGACATCCTTTTGCGAGAAGCGTTAAGACAATTCAGTCTGGCGCGAGACGAGTTCGACGGTTGCGGGAACGAAAAACGACAGGAGATCTTACAGCGCGCATTCAGAATGTTTTTGGACGCACCAACCGACGCTGTCGAAGAACTCCGCGAGTTTCTCACCAGAATGGAGATTCAAACTGGTCCGGGTTTGGAAGCGCTCGGACCGCACGAACTCCGGCTCGGAAAAGGTGGACACCCACTTCCGTTTCCGCTACCTCACGATGCCGATCTTCAGACGTTCAGACGACGTCTCGGTGTTCTCGATATCGCAGCAGATGGTTTTCCAGAGGAAGAGTTGTTGCGTCCGCGCGAGTTGCATAAGGACGTTCCGCCATGGGACGTGGCGGGACCGTTCAAGTCGTGGAATGGCGTTGAGGACCACCACGTGGAGAAGCTTCGCATCTGGGACGTGATCGGCGATCTTAGGTTCATAGACGTCGTGTTTCCCTGGCTTCGTTCGAAAGACTGGTGGATGCACCAGCACGACGTACGCCATACGGGCCACGCTTCCGGCGGCAGCAACATCGACGCCAGCTCAGTTGGACGCTTGTACCGGCAATCTGCTGTTGCGGTAGATGGTCCAATTATTACAAAGCCGGCAATCGTGGACGGCAAGATCTACATTGGTTCGGGCAACACCGGAGGTGGCGGCGGCACGCTCTACAGAATCGATCTGGCAACCGGCACGGTGGAGAACTCTTTCGCGACCTCCGGCACAGCGTTCTATCCCTGGAAAGGTATTGGCGGCTCACCCGCCGTTTTGAACAACCGGGTTTACTTCTCAACTGTCTACGGCAAGATCTACTGTCTTGACGCAACGACGTTTACACAGATTTGGATGACAGATCTGAAGAACGCCAATCAGTTCCAGAACCAGCCAATAAACAATCCCGACGGTGATTCATGGAGTGGACCACTCGTTGTCGATAATCGCGTTTACGTTAGTGGCGGCGAAGGTGAGAGCTCAGTCCCATTTGGCTTCGTGTTCTGCCTCGATGCCACCAACGGACACGTGATCTGGGTCTTCTGCACTAACAAGTTCGTCGATCCGGATAATCCAGGCAGTGAGAACCAACCGAATGTCATCCCGGCGTCGGCGGCAGTTTCGAATCCCCTTCCCGCCTGGGCCACGGCCGCTGGCTTCAGCCTGAGGACAGGCCCTGCGGATCCGCCTCACAAAGGCTCATCGCCATGGTCGTCGTGCGCTTACGATTCGGTTTTCAACCGTGTGTTTGTTTGCACTGGCAACTCGCGGCCTGACAATCCATTGCCCGATGAAAGATATGCGAGCGGTCTCTTATCGCTCGACGCAACTACGGGTCAGTTCAGAGGTTTCTTTCAACCATTGCAGAGCGATAGTTATTGGCCCGGGGATTTCGATGTAGACGTACCGTGCTCGCCCACAGTCTACACACGCACAGGTGGCCAGCGCGTCGTCTGCTTTGGAAGTAAGAATGGATCGTTCTTTGTCTTAGACGCTGACACGCTGGCAGTGGTCGCGCGTCGTCAACTCTTGCCGAAACAGAATGGCAGCGGGCTTCCCGGTGATGTCGGAACACCAATCCCGAGCGTCGTTCCACTCTTCGGTACGCCTCCGACCGGCGAGAACAAATGGGGAGTGATGGCCACGCCCGCTGTGAGCGGAAGCTTTGCGCGGATCTTCGTCGGTCTCGGTGGCTATATGGGTATTGGTGACTCAAGCAAAACGCCGTTCATGCGCGCGCTGGATTGGAACAATCTGCATGACGCATGGACCACTACGTTGGGAGGGGACGGCGTGACACGTTATAACACTACGAACCCGCCCATGTACTTGACGAATGAAGCGGGACTTAGTGCTCCTGCTTTAGTGAATGACGTCGTTTTCATCTCGACGAGTAAGACGGCACTCTATGCACTCTCGGCTGCTACAGGTGTGTGTCTCTGGTCGGCCTCGTCGAGTTCTCTCGGAGGTTCGTATTCGCTTGGTCCAGCGATTTACGGTGATTACGTCGTGGTAGGCGCCGGTAATACGGTTTACATCTACAAACTACGACGCAGATTCTGGATCCCACCCGATCTGGTTGTCATTAAGCAATGGCCCCGTTGGCCGTGGCCGGACCCAGATCCGCGCGTTGTTGATTTGTTGAATGAAATTCTAAATCAGGTTCGACGGTGACAAGCTACAGATTCAAGGCGAGACGCTAAACGAGATCGTTGCCGTTGTCGTCCCGTTGAAGAAGTTACTCGCCTGCCCGGTCAACTTACCGGCGCCGTTAGTAAAGCTCCAGCCTGACTGGCACTCCATCGTGAAGTCCACATCCTGGAGCAGGAAAATACTGGTTAATACATTTCCGTTCGCATCCACAGAGAGATCCTGGACCAATGGACCAAGCGTCGCAGTCTTATTCTGTGCGATGTTCTCGCCACCTGGCGGCGCCTTGCACGTCCACGACAACTCACCGCTGCCTAAAGTTGGATTGAGTTTGATTTGCTTCACACCTTCGGGATCGTTTGCTTTCAACGTAATTCGATACCGTTCGCCACGCTTGACGTTGATTGTCGGATTGCCGTTATGGTCCGCTTGAGCGTTTGTGCCGTAGTTAAAAACGTTCCAGACAAGCGCAGGTGGAGTTGAATCCGATGTGGGTGCCGGTGCTTTGCAGCTCGCAATAGCCAGACACAAGACCGTTAAGCAGCAACAGAATGGAACCCACGACGCCAACTTCACGCGTGCATTAGATGACATAGCCTGACCTCCATTGTTTATGAGGGGTGAAAGAGCAGGTAGCGAGGATACAACGATGCGCGGTTGTGGAGCGGCGGCAGATTATTCCCGTTGCAAGGAAAAGTCAACGTTTCGAGTTCAATG
>DASTTS010000173.1:0-4804 GCA_035760085.1 Pyrinomonadaceae bacterium | reverse complement strand
TAACGCTTCGGCTCGAGTTGTGTTTGCACGCCGGGAAGATTCAGGGCGACGACTTTGTTTGCTACGTCTGCGTCGAGACGACGCGCGATCCAGACGAAGCGTTTTTTCTCGTCGTGTGCTTTGCGAAAGTCACGCGCGAGTTCTGTTTGCTTCAGATTGAGTGACTGAGCGATTTGTTGTGCGTTGCGATCGAGAGTTGCCGTGTCGAGACCATCAGGATCGATAAATAACGAGACGGTTTGCACGCTGCGCGCGAGCTGTCGCTCCTGACGGTCGAGAAGCTCGCCGCGCGTTGGACTCGTTTCAATTTCATTCTGCTGTTGTTGACGCGCACGGTTCGCGAGAGTTTCGTACTGCGAGAATTGCAGGTAGACCAGTCGCGCGCAAACTACCAGCATCCAAAAACCAATAAAAGCCGCGACGAAAAGCGCGCGGCCTGGCGAGACATCAGGTCTGGATTTTGATCGGGCAACGAGGCGTGCCAACATCACCTACTTGTTTCTCCCTACTGCGCAGCGTGATGAGGACGCCTTATTAACCGCGGATTAACGCGGATTTTTTCCGATCTGTCCGGGTCGTGCCGGCTTTAATCCCAAACGACGTGCGGCGGGCTCGAGTTTGTCCGGCGCGATCGCGCGTTCTTTTTCGAGTGAGAGCCGCTGGTTTTCTTCGAGCAGCTTCTTGCGCTCGTTACGTAGACTCTCGTTTTGATAACCGTACTGCACGGCCGCAAAATGCTGTTTCGCCGCGAAGACAAAACCGCCCGCGAGTACGAGACCACAGAACAACAACAGGGCGAGACGCGAGAGCGCGCTAACATCTCGCGTGCGGCGAACCTTTGCGTTGAGTTGATGCTCAGGAAATCGTTTCATCGTCTTTCAGCTTTCTCGCTGCTCTCAGCTTCGCGCTGCGTGCGCGCGGGTTCTCGTCAATTTCTTGATCACCCGGCGTCACGGGGCGGCGCGTCAGCACTTCCACAACCTTCCGCGCTCCACAGGAACAAACCGGCATTCGCGGCGGACACTCGCAATGTCCCGAAAGTTTTCTCAACTCGCGTTTCAGAATCCGATCCTCGAGCGAGTGAAAGCTGATGCCGGCAAACCTGCCGTCTGGAATTAAAAGATCGACTGCTGACTCAACAAACTCTCCCAGCCCTTCGAGTTCGTGATTAACGGCGATTCGTAGAGCCTGGAACGTACGAGTCGCCGGATGAATCTGGTGCCGCTTATGCCCACCGGCTGCGTGTCGCACAAGGTCTGCTAATTCCGTCGTGGTCGTTATCGGCTTCCCTTGTTCGCGACGCTCGACGATGCGACGGGCGATGCGTCGTGAGTGTCGTTCTTCGCCGTATTCGAAAATGATTCTGGCAATTTCCGATTCGGGAAGTTGCTGTAGAAGATCGGCTGCGGTGGCTCCGCTCGTCGGATCCATCCGCATGTCTAATGGAGCGTCAAAACGAAAACTGAACCCACGTTCAGGTGAATCAAACTGCACTGAAGAGACACCAAGATCGGCAAGAACACCGTTAGGATCGCGCTCATTTGCCTGTTGGAGGATGGAGCTGATAGCGCGAAAGTTGGCTTGAAAGGCACGGAATCTATCTCCAAAAGGCGCTAATCGTTGTCGGGAAAAGTCGAGCGCCGCGGGGTCGAGATCCATTCCGATGACGCGTGTGTCGGGGGAGGATTTCAGAATTGCTTCGCTGTGTCCGCCAAGGCCAACCGTGCAATCTACAAAGAGACCTCCTCGCTCAGGAGCGAGGAATTTCATTGTCTCCTCTAGCAGCACGGGGCGATGGGGCGCGCCCATGCCCCCCAAAGGCGCAGCCATCACCACCGCCCCGTGATCTCGTTCAAAGATCCGTCAATTTCAAATTCCAAGTCTCGCAATCGCAGCCTCGTCTTCTTCCGTGTATGGATCAGCGAGCATGCGAGCTTTGAACTTGTCGAGCTCCCAAACTTCCAGATAGGTCAGGTAGCCAAGCACCGCCACGTCGCCTAAAACTTCCGCACTCTTACGAAGCAATGGATGTATCAACAGGCGGCCCTGGCCGTCCATCGTGGCTTGCTGACCGTAATAATTCGTTCTGTCAAGGAACTTTCTACGCGCCGGATCCATCGATGGCAGTAACGAAAGCCTCTGTTCGATCGATTCCCATTCCGGCAGTGGGTAAATCCGAACGTACTCGCCAGTGAGGCTCGTGATATAAAAGTCTTTGCCGTGCTTCTCTTCGATCAGTCGCCGGAACTCTGTCGGAACCTTGAGGCGCCCCTTCACATCAATTCGCGCCGTGTAGTTTCCTCGCAGCATAGCTTCTGACCTGACAAGAGAGCGTTGGTGGGTGGCCTAAAGGAAAAGTGTTGCTGATGATCGGTGTTGCTACGAGGTTGGACCCACTTCCGACCACTTTTGACCACCCGATTGCAAAAATACGCCGCACTCCACGGTGTGTCAATAGCCTAATGTGGCCGAAACGATCGCCTTTTGTCTGCCATCCTGTGAATCCTGCGAATCCTGAAATCCTGTGAAAGACTTAGACAGGATTACATGATTTGCAGAATTTACAGGATGAATTATAGTCTCCCATCACGGAATGACATCAATTCTCCTGTTTGGGTTGCTGGCAGCGGGCGCCAATGTCCTCGGTGGGCTCGTTCTCGTTAAATCAGGCGCGCACCGCTACGGCGAACGCTTTCTGAAATACCTCGTCGCACTCGGCGCCGGCTTCATGCTCGCCGCCATCTTTATCGAAATACTTCCGGAAACTGTCGGTATTTGGACGAGCGCGAGCCCGAATGAGCCTGCATCGGAAGCAGTCGGGCTCGCAATGGCACTGCTTCTCGCCGGCTACCTGTCAATACAATTTTTCGAGCACACTCTCGCTCCACACTTCCACTTCGGCGCCGAAACACACCCGGAATCATTCCTTCGTCCGTCTTCGGCGTACACCGCTGTCGGCGGTCTTTGTATTCACACCTTCTTCGACGGTGTCTCGATTGCATCCGCTTTTCTCGTCAACTTCAAAGTCGGAGTTCTGGTCTTTATCGCGATTCTGCTGCACAAAATGCCGGAAGGATTTACTGTGGCATCGATCATGCTTGCGACAGGACGGTCTACCCAGAAGGCTTTGATTGCGACCGCGGCGGTGGGCGCCGCGACGTTGGCAGGTGTGATTGGCGTCGCTTTGCTTCAGGAGCGGGTGAACAACGCGGTTGGTTATGCTTTGCCGTTCTCGGCCGGCGTGACTCTGTATGTAGCCGCCAGCGACCTGATCCCCGAAGTGAACTATAAAGAAGAAAGAAACCCCACGGTCTCGATTGTCGTTTTTGGAGGAGTGGCCCTCTTCTATTTGTTGCATCGTTTGATAGCGGGTTAGCACTGACGAGATTTCGCCATTGCGTTTGCGATTGAAAAAACTATTTTTTGCATGGGCCAACATCGGCCTCCTGTTCTTTTTGCTACTGGCGGTTGAAGCACACGCTCAGACCACGCCTTCGTCGCCTGTTCCTTTACCGGTCCCGTTCACTCCCATCGTCGATAACGCCAACGTTATCGACAGCGCAACTAAACAACGTCTCGAGCAGATCTATCGCGATCTAAAAGAGCGCGGAAATATCGAGTACTCCGTGTTGACGGTAGACACGACCGGCGACCGCGACATCTTCGACTTTTCACTCGCCGTCGCACGCGGCTGGGGTATTGGACCAAAAGACGGAGAAAAAGCCAGTTTCCTACTCGTTGTCGCGATTCAGGATCGCAAGTACTTCACCCAGGTGAGTCGTCATCTTGAAGGGGATCTGCCTGACGGCGTGGTGGGCCAGATTCAGCGACAACGACTGGTGCCGCAGTTCAGGCAACAGAATTACAGCAGAGGCATACGCGACACGATCGAGGCTTACGCTGCAACACTCGGAGCCAAGCGTGGTTTCAGTGTTGAAGGCATCGGTGAAAATCAGGCGATCCGAATTGAAGAGCAACCGAAGCAAAGAGCTCCGCAAGCAACTATGAGCACCGTCTGCTGTGGCGCACTAATAATCATCTTCATACTCATCCTGCTCTCTTCGGCATCAAGAAGACGGGGTGGCTTCGGCGGCGGCGGAGGCGGTGGTTGTTTGCAGGCGTTGTTGTGGGGAAGTTTGTTCAGCAACCTGGGAGGCGGTAGAAGCAGCGGCTGGGGCGGAGGAGGTTTCGGCGGTGGTGGCTTTGGAGGTGGTGGCGGCGGTGGCGGATTTGGTGGCGGTTTCGGCGGAGGCGGCGACTTTGGCGGCGGAGGTTCGGGAGGCAGTTGGTAAGATAAGGATTTAGTTATGGTTAAGACTGTCGTACAGGAAGCACTCAACGGACTCGTCGAGGATCTACGCGCGACGCACGGAGCGAACCTCGCTTCGGTCGTGCTCTATGGCTCGGCCGCTGCGGGCGATCACATCGAGCTTCGCTCTGACTACAACATCCTGATCGCGCTGAACCGCATCACGCCGGAAGACTTGCGCCAGGCGCAGGCGCCGATGCGCGAGTGGCAACGGTTGGGCCATCCACTGCCTGTCTATTTCACGGTGGAGGAACTCTCGGATGCTGCGGACGTATTTCCGATCGAGTTTCACCAGATGGCAAACGCGCGCGTTGTTCTTTACGGTCACGATCCTTTCGAGTTTGTAAAACTTTCGGATGCGAATCTGCGTCACCAGACGGAGTATGAGCTGAGAAGTAAGTTGATTCAGTTACGTCGCCTGTACATCCCCGCGTCAGTGTCAGTGCAAAAGTTAAGCGACTTGATGAGCGACAGCTTGTCGAGTTTCGCAGCACT
>DASTTS010000172.1:0-2097 GCA_035760085.1 Pyrinomonadaceae bacterium | reverse complement strand
CGCAGAGCAGGGTCGAATTACCTTTGCGTTCTCTTTGCGCCTTTGCGTCTTTGCGGGAGAGATCTACTCCAGGCGAGTAAGTATGTGTGGCATCAGCGGCGTCTTCGGACGGCCGGACATTGAGACAGTCAAACAGATGATGGGCGCGATCGTGCATCGTGGCCCGGACGACGGCTACTCGGTTGCGGGCACGCATTTCGCCCTCGGCACGCGTCGTTTGAGTATCGTCGGCGTGGTTGATGGTCGACAGCCACTCGCGAACGAAGACGGCACGATCTGGGCCGCACAGAATGGTGAGCTCTACAACTACCCGCGCGTGAAACCGGAGTTGCTGCGTCGCGGTCATCGCCTGCAAACCCACACCGACACCGAGATCCTCGTCCATCTTTACGAAGACTTCGGCACACGCCTGCCGGAACACATCGACGGCATGTTTGCGATCGCCGTCTGGGACACGGTCAATAACCGCGGTCTGCTCGCTCGCGATCGCATGGGCAAGAAACCGCTTTACTACTATCGCGATGGCGACGCCCTCTACTTCGCTTCCGAGATCAAGTCGCTGCTGCGCGTTCCGGGTTTCGACCGGCGCATCAATCTCGAAGCGCTGCATCATTATCTGAGTTTCAAACACATTCCCTGCCCGCTGTCGA
This sequence comes from Pyrinomonadaceae bacterium, assembly GCA_035760085.1. Lineage (GTDB taxonomy): Bacteria > Acidobacteriota > Blastocatellia > Pyrinomonadales > Pyrinomonadaceae > PSRF01. Next base: position 1,447 of record DASTTS010000172.1, on the reverse strand, counting down.
TCTTCGAAGGCATTCACATGCTGCCGCCCGCGCACGTGCTCGAGTTTCAGCTTGGTGAGGAGCCGAAGATTCGACGTTATTGGGACGTAGACTTCTCGCCGCAAAGTGAAACTGCAAACGCGCCTGAAGAAGAGCTTGTCGAGCGACTCCTCGCACTCTTGCGACAAGGCATCGAGCGACGATTGATGTCTGACGTTCCGATCGGGTTCTTTCTTAGCGGCGGGATTGATTCGACCCTCTCGACAGTTCTCGCCGCCGAGATCTCGAGCACTCCGATCAAAACCTTCACTCTAACTTACACCGGCGACTCGACCACCGCAGGCAAAGAGCAGGACACGCGTTGGGCACGTTGGGCCGCAGCAAAATACGGCACGGAGCATCACGAAGAGCGCGTTGAGTTTTCGAATTTTCCGGAGAACCTGCGTCGCATTATTCAGTGTTTTGATGAGCCTTTCTGCGGCACTGTGTCCACGTATTTTCTCGCGAGCTTGATCGCGAAACATGTGAAGGTCGCGGTTTCGGGTGATGGTGCTGATGAGCTGTTTGGTAGTTATCTATCACACCGACTGGCGCAACCGCTCGCGCAGTTGGATCAGTATCGCGGGACGGATCAGTTTGAATACTTGTCGCGCTTGTACGAAGACGAGGATTGGAAATGGCGTGCGAAGCTGCTTGTGTTGAGTGACGACGAGAAGATGGATCTTTACGCGCCCGGGATCGCGGAAAAGATGCGCGGCTTCTCGTCGCGTTGCCGGTTGCAGCAGGACTTCGCAAACCTGACGGCGACGGATCCGTTGAATCGCGTGCTCGAAGCGGAGTTTCGTACGATATTTCCGGATCAGGTGCTGGCGTTTGTTGACCGGCTGTCGATGGCCCACTCGCTTGAAGTACGCACGGCTTATCTCGACACTGATTTCGTGACGTTCATCGCAAGTCTGCCTGGAAATCTCAAGATCAAGAACGGCGAAACGAAGTACCTGCTCAAGCAGGCCGCGCGGAAGTACTTTCCGGACGAGATGGTCGATCGGAAGAAGGAAGGTTTTCTGATGCCTGTGACTGAATGGCTCTCAGGCGATCTCGAAACTTATGTGCGCGATACGTTGAGTGATGACCGCTTGAAGCGCCACGGGATCTTCAATCCAACGCACGTGCACAAATTGATCGATGATTTGTATGGTGGGAACAAAGATTATCGTCACGTAAATAAAGTATTTGCGTTGCTTGTTTTCCAGGAGTGGTTTGATTTGTATCTTGTTAATTCTGAAAATCCTGAAATCCTGTAAGAGACTATGTTTCCCCACTCAGCTTTTTACAGGATTTCAGGATTTACAGGATTAGAAGGATGTATGGAGGTAAATGTTTGAGGCTGGCGGTGCTGCAACCAGGCTATCTGCCGTGGCTCGGTTTTTTCGATCAATTACAGCGCGCCGATTGCTTCATCTTCTAC
>DASTTS010000171.1:0-7395 GCA_035760085.1 Pyrinomonadaceae bacterium | reverse complement strand
GTACGCCGGAATCGTAGCGCCCGCTGAAGCTCGCGTACAGCCCCGACGGACGGTGGTTATAACTGACCTGAAATTGCGCTTCGTTGCGCTGGTCGTGGTCGTTAGCGAACTTAAAGCCGTTCAAAAAGAGGTCCTGCGGGTTTTCACCTAAAAACAGCCCGCCCGTGATCGGCGTCACGCCAAAAGCACGCGCATTCGCGTACGAGACGAAGGTATGGAAGCCGTGAATCTCGGTCGATTCCAACCGCACTTCTTCGCCAGTGACTCGGCCTGAAGAGATCGCGATCGGGAAGATCACGCCAGTCTCGAAGAACTGATCCTTATCAGAGAAATTCTTGATGCGTTTCTGATAAACCGTCAGGTTCATTCGAAAATATTTCGAGAGTAACTGTTGGGCGCCCGCTTCGAATGCGTGTTGTTTGTCAGGCAGGATCGGCTTCACTGTTGTCACCCCCTGCAAGACTGCGATCGGCGACAGGGCCGCGGCTTCGCTTGAGCTTGCCAGCAGCAGGTTCTCCGCTGGTGGAGGTTGAAACAGCCGGTTGTAAGAAGCTCGCAACGTCGTCTTCGTCTTCGGGATGTAATAAGCGAAACCTAAGCGCGGGCTGAAAGCGTCGTCGCTGATCAGGAGCCTGTAGTTGTCATAACGTACACCGACGTCCAACGTGAAGTTCTTGAAAGCAGTAAAACGATCCTGCACGTACGCGCTCAACGTCCGGCCGGTTTTCGATTGATTGAAGACGAACGGATTCGCCGCACTGAAATTGTTTACCGGATTCGGGAAAACATTTCCCTGCTCATCCTCGATATCAGGAAACGGCACCGTCGGAAAGAAACTGAAATTCTCATCAACGGGTGTGATCGTGAATTGGCCGCCAACCTTGATGTTATGACTGCCGCGTGTCAGCGCGAGAGAGCCGATGCCGCCGTAATTCTGAAGCGTGCGATCCTGGTTTGCGACGACGGGAGTCGATAACGGATTGCTGATCAGTTTCGAGTTGCTCTGACGATGAAAGAAAGAGAACTGCGCGACTGAGTCCGGCGAGAAAATGTGTTGGAAACTGATGTTTTGAGAGTTGTCCCGGAGGCGCTGCCGTTGATCCTGTCCGGCGAGTTCCTGGGCGGATCTGTTAGGTACCTGAAAATTCGAGCCGCCGAAATTGAAGACGCCGCGCAAACTGTTGTTTGCGTCAAACTGGTAATCGAGCCGGAAGAAACCTTTGCCGGTACGTCCGAAGTTGTGAAAGTTATCGAGCGTCGGTGGATCGAGATATCGCTGCGACGTGCTGGCTGACAGGTTAGTTAGAAAACCGAGTTTCTTCGTGTGCGTCGAAAAATCGACCGCCGTCTCGCCCGTCGAGAAACTACCACCTGAAAAAGAGATTCCACCCTGCGTCGGTCCTTCTAAACCGGAACGAGTGTTGACGTTGATTACACCCGCTAGTTTGTCGCCAAACTCGGCCGGAATACCGCCCGTGAGCACTTCTACCGTGCGCAATGTTCGCGCATCGAGGCTCGTCGAAAAGATGGCCGACATGTTGTCTGTTACTGGAACGCCGTCGATCACGTATTGCACCTGCGATTCGGAACCGCGCGGATGCATACGGCCGTTATCGTCAGTAACAAATCCGGGTGTTGAAGCGACGATGGACTCGATCGCGCGAGACGGGGCCGCGCCGAGTGGACGCTCGAGAATCGTTTGGTTGATGTCTGTATCCGACGACGTACGGTCGGGCTCCAGCATTGCGCCGCCGGTGGTGATCGTTACTGCGGCGCTCGTTTGCTCAAGCGTTACTGAGAGCTCGAGGTTAAGCGGAACCGTGGTTTCGAGATCGATCGATTCCTCCGCGGGTTGAAAGCCGTTGGCTTCGGCGCGAACCTTGTACGTGTTGAAAGGTATGTTAACGAGCTTGAACGAGCCTTGCGCGTCGGTTTGAGTTGTTTGCCGGTAGCCGGTTACGGGTTGCGTGACGGTGATCGTCGCATTGGGAACAAGCGCGCCACCCGGATCTTTTACTACGCCTTGAACGCTGCCGATTCTGGCCTGCGAGAAGGCGGTTGGACCAAGTAAGATAAGTGCTCCGCAAATAATTGCGGCTCTAAAAGGATTTCTGAATAACATTACATCAAGCCTCCTGGAATGCCTGTAAGCGATGCGGGAATGGCCACGCAGTTTTCTCCTGCTGGAGAACTGGTTTGCTCAGTCCGCAGTGGTACTTCGCATAGTGAAATCACCACCACACGAAGTGGGCGGTTCTAGTTGGCTTGGGGTGGCGCTCGACCGGTTTGCGGGCTATTGGCTATCGAGCGAATTGAAACGGGGTCTAACGTTCGCGCGTGGGTGACACGAGCTAATGGTACGGTGTTTAGCTTGACGGAGATGAGGGTCGCCGAAAAGTTCTGATGCAGTTGACAGATTAGACAGTCGTTGCATCCAGGCTTGGCGGTGAATGTACCGCCGCTCTCGGCGTTGGGGTTTGTTAACGAAGCAGCACTGTTTGACTGTGGTGTTACTCGACCGTGGTAGTGTGCAGCCTCGACAGTGGTCCCGTAGAAAATGAAGACGACCAGCAATAGACCAAGGCTGCGTTTCAGCGTCGCGCCGTGGTTTTGGATTGCTTTCGTCAACATGCTGGTATTAGTTAATGTGTTAGAGTCCCAGGGAACCTCAGGATTGTACACAAATTACTTGAGAAAATCTCCCGCAAAGGCGCAAAGGCGCAAAGAAAACCGCAAAAACTCGTCAAATAAACCTTTGCGTCTTTCTTTGCGCCTTTGCGCATCTGCGAGAGAAATCCTCTTCATTGTTGTCGTGCTCTCAGTGTTTTTGATGTGCGCTGGTGGTGTGAGCGCGCAGGGAAAAGTCACGATCACGATTACCAGCCCACGCGAAATAAAAGTAGACGCAGAGTTATCGACACCGATCAATTCGTGGTCGTTCAGGAATGCGTATGCAGGCGTTCTTGGCATCGCCCAGCGAATCGAAGATTTTCGCGCAGTCGATGCTGATGCGAAGAAAGCCGCCGTTGGCGAGTACCGATCGGAGCGCAACGCGAGCAAAATCAGGTACACCGTCAAACTCCCAAAACCGACACTCGCTGACGTATCTCACTTCACATGGATCGACGAGGATCGTGGCGTTCTGATGCTGGCAGATTTGCTCCCGCTCGAGATCCGCGGCCTTTCCGCCGCGCTTGTACTGCCTGCAGGTTGGACAGTCGAATCCCCATTTTCACGCGACGTACACGGACAATATGAAATAGCGGAAGCTGAGAAAGCAGTCTTTTTCATCGGGCGCGATCTGAGGAAGAGCTCGGCCAGTGTCGAGAGAATGCCGCTGGACGTCGTGCTTAGCGGAAAGTGGTCATTCAAGGATCGCGACGCCCTGGAGCGCGCGACCAGCGTGATGCAGCGATACTTCGCGCTGACCGGGTTTCGTCTGCGCAACAAGTCAACGATCATGATTGCACCACTTCCGATCAGGGATCGTAATACCGGTTGGAAAGCGGAAACGCGCGGTTCCACAGTCGTTCTGCTCATGAACCCCGGCGCTGAAATCAAGCGCTGGAAGCCGCAGATAACGGTCATTTTCACGCACGAAATCCTCCACCTTTGGGTGCCAAATTCGCTGAAGCTCGAAGGCGATTACGACTGGTTCTTCGAAGGATTTACTTTATACACGGCTTTGCGCACCGCGCTGGAGCTTGGCGTTATCGACTTCAAAGAATACCTCGCTACGTTGGGTCGTGTTTACGACACTTACCGCGCTCATCCCGACACGCTCTCGCTGATCGAAGAATCCGAAAGACGCTGGGCGAGCGCTGGCTCCCAGGTTTACGTCAAAGGAATGCTGGTCGCGTTCTTGTACGACTTGATGATGCGGAAGGAGTCCGGCGGCCAGAAAACTCTCCCGGACATTTATCGCGCCCTCTTCCACGGCCAGTTGACTGACGGCGCAGACGGAAATGAAGCTATAATCAGCGTGCTGGGTTCAACGGCAGGCTCCCGCGACTTTATAAAAGCATACGTTGAAAACAGCACAGCGGTGGACCTGAACAAAGTTCTCCCCGAGTATGGAATGTCGGTTCTTTTCACCGCTAAAGGTTCGCAGCTACGAGTGGACCGCGATCTGAATCAAGATCAGAAGCAGCTGCTTCGATCGCTGGGCCATCGTTGAAGAAGACTCGAAGGACTATAAATGAGATTTACCAATACCATTGTTGTTTTCGCGCTGCTGTTGCTGTCGCTTGGTTGTTCGACCCTCGCGAACAAGAGCAGCACGGGCGTCATCGTCGCGCGGCGTGCTCAGATTCGCAGCTCGACGGCCGTCGTCGCGGCCGATCTGTTGCAAGTGAATCGCGGCGACGTTGTAGACATTCTCGAATCCACCGACGTCACGGATCCGAGCGACAACTTACGAAAAGAACGATGGCTTCGCGTCAAAGCTCGCGACAGTGACACGACTGAAGGCTGGATCGAAGCACGCAACATCATGCCTGACGACGTGCTCAAGGAGTCGGAGAAGTTAGCTGCGGAAGACAAAGATGTTCCGCCGCAGGCGACGGGCCAGCTACGTGCGAGTTCTAATTTGCGACTCACTCCGGATCGCAGTGGTAATGAAAACATCATGATGCGACTCGATAGTGGATCGAGTTTCGACATCATCAGTTGGAAGCGTGTGCCGAAGCCGAAGTCTTCCGAAGCAATCGAGACCGACGTAGCGCCAAAGGCGGGCAGTGCACAGCAGGGCAGCGCTAAATCCGCACAGCAGGAAGAAGAAGACAAGGAACAGGACGAGACGAATGAGCTCTGGTACAAGGTGAGACTTTCTGCGGACGCCTCCCCCGCGCCGGCTGGCTGGATTTACGGTAAGCAAGTCGGACTTTCGGTGCCGAGTGACATCATTTTTTATCGCACGGGGCGCGAGTTTGTTGGCTGGCAGCGTCTCGATGGTGATAAGGAGAAGAACACGAAAGATGCGGGGAAAGAAGACAAGCCGGGTAGCTGGATGATTCTCGAGAAGAGCAGCTCGAATCAACCGCATGGAGTTGATGAGCCCGACTTCGATCGCATCTACGTGCTTGGTTACGACAAGCGCAACCAGGAGCATTACACCGCGTATCGCAGTCCTGATTTGAAGGGTTATTTGCCTGCTAAAGTTGAAGGGCAGGGCGAGAGCAAGAGCTTCACGATCCGCTTGCAGGAAGAGGAAGGTGGGCCGGTGAAGGAAGTGCGTTACAACCTTTACAAGGACGCGCGCGGCGTGTTGAAGGTGAACGCTCCGAATATTGCTCCGCAGGGTAGGCGACGGAAGTAATTTTAGACAGGATTTACAAGATTTTCAGGATTATCATGTAAATCCTGTACATCTTGTAATCTTGTAAAAACGACTTACTCGTAAACTCGGCAGTTGACGGTCTCGCGAAGTATGGCCCAACCAATCATCATCGGTATCGGTGGCTTCACTTCCAACGTTGGCAAGACAACTCTCCTCTGCGAGCTACTCAAAGAGTTTCCTGACTTCGAAGCAATCAAAACCACGCGCGGTCACTACCGCTCATGCGGTAAAGATCCAAAAGCGTGTTGCGTCAGTCATCTCCTGTCTGAAAAACCACTCGTACGTTCCGGTCGCAAAGAGACTTACGAACTCGGCAAAGACACCGGTCGCTACTGGGACGCCGGCGCCACGAACGTCCACTGGCTGATCTGTACTGACAATCAGATCGAAGAAGGCATCAAGCAAGCGCTGGCGCGCGTGAAATCACGCGGCGTGTTCATCGAAGGCAACAGCTTCTCGGAATTCGTTAACCCGGATCATTTTGTGATGGTCCGGCAGGCGGGCACTGACAAGATCAAGAGCTCCGCACGACGTCTCATCAGCAAAGCAACCGCGATTTACGTCTCTGACACGACGGATCAAGCCGGCGACTTGCAACCCCTCGCAGTCGAATCGATACCACTTTTCACCCCCGCGAGCATGTTCTCACTCATCGGATATCTGAAATGGAATCGATCGATAGTCTCTTAAAAGAATGTGAGCGGCTGCACGGGCACATGTGTGCGGGGCAACTGCTCGGCACCCGCATGGCGCTGCTTGGGTGTCGTCTGCTCGACATCGATGATCCGCGCGGCGCCGATCGTAAGAAGCTCCTCGTCTGGGTTGAGATTGATCGCTGCATGACTGACGCGATCAGTGCTGTAACTGGAGTGCGGCTCGGAAAACGAAGTTTGAAGTATGTTGACTACGGCAAAGTAGCAGCAACGTTTCTAAACACCGAGACGAAACGGGCCGTGCGTATCGTCGCACTCGAGAGTTCCCGCACACTCGCTGACGAGCGTTATCCTGACATTGCTGACAAACGTACGCGCCAGTTTCGCGCGTACTCAGAAGCAACGGATGACGAGATCTTCAAGACAGAGTTGGTGAGTCTTGAATTGAGTGATTTCGACCTTCCCGGCAGCCCGCGCTCCCGCGTGATGTGTTCGGTTTGTGGCGAGGGCGTTAATGACGGCAGGGAAGTTGTTGACGCGAATGGCGACGCTCTTTGTCGTGGCTGTCAGCGCGGAACTTATTATTCCAAACTAGACAACCCGACTGCATAAGAAGCATCTAACGTCAGCCTTTTGAAAACGGGGCCTCACGCAAGTAAAAAATCTTGGCGGTGAGTATTGACAAGTTGGATTTTGTCCCTATAATGCCCATTCCTCTAACGAGAGGGCATCAAGGGGTTTGAGAACAGGGAATTTTTCGGTGACCTTCAGTGTCGCTTTTCCTCGAATGATTGCGAGGAGATTGCGACGCTTTTTATTCTCCGGATAAATCGGGAATAAGGGCTCGGTCGCTTGACAGAGTCGAGGTCGTTGGTTAATATCCCCGTTTGCTTGCGGCGAGTTTAGTTCGTCTGTAGGGCAATCCAAATACAATTTGGAATCGATGTTTGAAAACTAGATAGAGCGTGTCCGTTTCAAGACCTTTGAGAGTCAAAACGCGAACGATAAAGTTCGCGCAAAACTCGCAAGAGTCATTATCGAAACTGAACAAGAAAGACCAGTAATAGATAATGTTCCAGAGAACAAACTTATAACGAGAGTTTGATCCTGGCTCAGAATCAACGCTGGCGGCGTGCCTCAGACATGCAAGTCGAACGCGAAAGCCTCCTTCGGGGGGCAAGTAGAGTGGCGCACGGGTGAGTAACACGTAGGTAATCTACCTTTGGATTGGGAATAACCACCGGAAACGGTGGCTAATACCGAATAATGCAGCGGCACCTAATGGTGACAGTTGTTAAAGCGGGGGATCGCAAGACCTCGCGTCTGAAGAGGAGCCTGCGGCAGATTAGCTAGTTGGTAAGGTAACGGCTTACCAAGGCGATGATCTGTAGCCGGCCTGAGAGG
>DASTTS010000170.1:0-2846 GCA_035760085.1 Pyrinomonadaceae bacterium | reverse complement strand
GCCGCCCGCTCTTTGTTAACGCTAATATTTCTCAACACCGTCGCCGTCACACGCAAGCTCGCCAACACGGTATCAAACGCATCGAACACCGCCTCCTTGTCCTCCTGCATGTCTTTGTTGTACGCGAGCGGCAGTCCCTTCAGCGTCGTGAGCAGTCCCATCAAATCGCCAAACACGCGCCCCGCCTTCCCGCGTACGAGCTCCATCGAGTCGGGATTTTTCTTCTGCGGCATCAGACTCGAGCCCGTCGCGATCGCATCGCCAGGCTCGAAAAACCCGAACTCGCTCGTCGCATAGAGAATGATGTCCTCGGCCAGTCGCGACAGGTGGACCATGATCAGCGCACACGCACTCAGAAATTCAACACAAAAATCGCGATCGCTCACAGCATCGAGACTGTTGCGCGACACTCCTTCGAAGCCCAATGCAGTCGCTAATGCCTCACGATTAATCGGAAACGACGTGCCCGCGAGGGCCGCCGAGCCGAGCGGCAGTACGTTCACACGACGACGGACTTCTGCGAGTCGCCCGCGATCGCGCGCGAGCATCTCGAAGTACGCAAGACACCAGTGCGCGAGCAAAACGGGTTGCGCTCGTTGCAGGTGCGTGTATCCGGGAATGACGACGTCGCGATTGGCTTCAGCGAAGTCGAGCAGCGCTGTTTGTGCGTCACGAATCGAGTTAGTTAGTTCGTCGATTGAGCCGCGTAACCAGAGTCGAAAATCCGTAGCGACTTGATCGTTGCGGCTGCGTCCGGTGTGCAGCTTGCGGCCGACGTCGCCAATCAACTCGATCAAACGTGCTTCGACGAATGAGTGCACGTCTTCAGCAGAATCATCTTCAGCGGCACCACTCTTGAGGATCGTTTCGAGAGCATCACGGATCTGAGCTCCTTCAGCCGCTGTGATCACGCCGGCATTCACCAACGCCTGGCCGTAAGCGATGCTGGCGGTGACATCCGCTTCGAACAAACGGCGGTCGAAGCGATAGGAGTTATTGAATTCGGCGAAGCCCGGATCGATCTTTCCTTCGAACCTTCCACCCCAAAGTTTCTTCGACATACATCTCCATCCTGAAAAATCTTGTAAATCCTTGTCTAAGTTTGACGTTGCAGCAACGCACGTGCTAGTTTATGCATCTATGCACTGTTTATGCAACTACAATGAATAAACGAGATCGACAACAGAAGATACTGGGCCTGATCAAAGCCAAGCCAATCGGCACGCAGGAAGACTTGCGCGCGCTGCTCGAGCGCTCCGGCGTGCCTGCCACGCAGTCAAGCGTCTCGCGTGATCTCGAAGAGCTCGGCGTCGTCAAACATCACGGCCACTACACCCTGCCGCGCACGAACGGCGCCACTGCGCGCGGCCTCGTGAGTTTAGACCAGGCGGGCGACAGTCTGGTAATCGCGCGCACTGTTCCCGGTCTCGCGTCGGCCGTCGCCGTCGAGATCGATGCCGCCGCGATTCCCGAGATCGTCGGCACGATCGCCGGTGAAGACACGATCTTCATCGCCGTTCGCGACGTGAAGTCGCAGCGCACAGTAGTCAAAGAGATTTGGAAATTATTTTCATGACAAAAGACATTCGCAAAATCGTTCTCGCTTACTCAGGTGGGCTCGACACGTCGGTCATGCTGCGCTGGCTGAAGGAACAGTACCAGTGCGAGGTCGTGTGTTACTGCGCTGATGTGGGCCAGGGCGCCGAGTTGGCCGGACTCGAAGAGAAGGCGCTCGCGACTGGTGCTTCGAAACTCTACGTCGAAGACCTGCGCGAAGAGTTTGTACGCGACTACGTGTGGACTGCCGTTAAAGCAAATGCGGTTTACGAAGGCGTGTACCTGATGGGCACTTCCCTCGCGCGTCCGGTGATCGCCAAACACCAGATCGAGATCGCGCGCAAGGAAGGTGCCGACGCCGTTGCGCACGGTGCGACCGGCAAAGGCAACGATCAGGTGCGTTTCGAGCTGACGTATTACGCGCTTCAGCCCGACATCAAGGTCATTGCGCCGTGGCGCGAGTGGGACTTCAAAGGTCGCATGGACCTGATCGCGTATGCGAAAGATCACAAGATTCCAGTGACCGCGACGGCCGAGAAGCCTTACTCGACTGACGCGAACCTGATGCACATCTCTTACGAAGGCGGAATTCTCGAAGATCCCTGGGCCGAACCACCGGAGAATATTTTTCAGCTCACACGCTCGCCTGAGAACGCGCGCGCTGAAGCACAGCACATCGAGATCACTTTCGACAAAGGCGAACCAGTCGCCATCGATGGCAAGCCACTCGATCCCGTCGCGTTGCTCGAGACGTTGAACAAGCTCGGCGGCGAGCATGGCATCGGACGCGTCGACGTAGTTGAGAATCGTTTCGTCGGCATGAAGTCGCGCGGTGTTTACGAAACGCCCGGTGTAACGATCCTGCAAGCCGCGCATCGTGCGCTCGAGTCGATCACACTCGATCGCGAAGTGGTGCACTTGAAGGACTCGCTCGGTGTGAAGTTTGCCGAGAACGTCTACTACGGATTCTGGTTCGCGCCCGAGTTTAAGCTGATGCGAAAAATGATTGACGAGACTCAGGCAACTGTGAGCGGCGATGTTCGTCTAAAGCTCTTTCGCGGTAACGCGATCGTCGTCGGGCGCCGCTCGCCGCATTCGCTCTACGACGAGAAGGTCGCCACGTTTGAAGCTGACACGGTTTACAACCAGCGCGACGCCGAAGGTTTCATCAAGCTGAACGCGCTGAGACTCAGATTGGGAGGTGAACGATGAGCAGAAATATTAACGTCATCGATGTCGACAAGATCGGTTCGGCCACATCACCGCTCGCACTCGCGAAGACGGTTGCG
>DASTTS010000169.1:0-3056 GCA_035760085.1 Pyrinomonadaceae bacterium | reverse complement strand
TCTCCTGAGCGGGGCGCGACGCCGGGACAATTTCGTCATGCGTGGACGCAGCCACTTGTCTTCTCGAAAGCCGATCGACATGCGCTGTATTACGCGAATCAGTTTCTCTATAAGACGACGAACGGGGGCGAGAGTTGGACGCAGATCAGTCCGGACATGACGCGTGAAGATCCCGGTGTGCCGTCGAACCTCAATGAAGCTGCGGCCGCAGATGCTCCGGCTGACAAACGTCGCGGCGTGATCTACACGATCGCACCTTCGCCACTGCGTGCGCCGACAATTTGGATCGGCACTGACGACGGTTTGATTCACCTCACGAAGGATGATGGCAAGACGTGGCAGAACGTGACCCCGCCTGCGATGACTTCGTGGAGCAAAGTGGTGATGATCGAGGCGTCGCACTTCGATGTGAACGAGGCTTACGCCGCTGTTGAGCGGCATCAACTCGCTGATTACGAACCGCACATCTATCGCACGCTCGACTCGGGAAAGACCTGGACCGAGATCACTAAAGGTCTGCCCGCGGGTGTTTACGTGCAAACGGTGAAGGAAGATCCGCATCGTCGTGGGCTTTTATTTACTGGCACGGAACGGAATGTGTTCGTATCGTTTGATAATGGCGACCAGTGGCAGTCGTTGCAACTGAATCTGCCGCCTGCCTCGATGCGCGATCTTGCTGTTCATGCTGACGATTTGATTGTTGCAACGCACGGTCGTGGCTTCTGGGTGATCGACAACATCACGCCGTTACGACAGCTCAGTGATGAGGTTGCGAAGGCGAATGCGTATTTGTTTCAACCAGCGGATGCGTACCTGCTGACGCCCGGCAATGACAATGGCACGCCGATGCCGCGCGATGAGCCCATTGCGGAGAATCCGCCGTTCGGCGCGGTGATCGATTACTACTTGAAGTCGAGTGTGAGTGGGCCAGTGACGATCGAGATCGTCGATCCAGCGGGTGAGGTTGTGCGGCGGTATTCTTCTGAAGACAAGCCCACGCCGGTTAATGTGGACACGCTGAACATTCCTGCTTACTGGGTGCGGTCACCCGAAACGCTTTCGACGGCAGCGGGCGCGCATCGATGGATCTGGGATCTGAGACCCACGCCGCCTCCACGACCGGCGGGCGGTGGCGGTGGATTTGGGCGTGGTGGTGCGCCGCTCGTCTTGCCAGGACGCTATACAGTTAAGCTTACTGTTGGTGGGAAGAGCTATTTACAACCGTTGATGGTCAAGAGAGATCCACGTAGTCTTTAACAGGATTACAAGGTTTTCATCCTGTCAACAATTTACCTCCGTCTTCCACGAATCAACCGGAGTTTCTTCACCGTAGCCTCCTTGTACGGCAGCGTCGAATTCTCCAACACCGCATAATACCTCCGCTCTTTCTCCCGCTCGGCTAACAGAAACACGATCTTCTCCCCGGTGAAATAACTCTGCTTGAACCCCGCCTCCGCGCCGTGAACATATTCGATCGCATCGCCCTTCTTAAACTTCCCTTTGAACGATTCGATCACTTCGCCACGAATCCTCCAGTTCTCATAACCGATGATGCGATTAGTAATCTCCGCCTCCTTGATACGAATATGCGCGACCACAGCGACCGCTTTGTAATCACTTCGCAGGTAACTCAGCGGCGGCCAGTCGTCATCATCCTGCGCAGAAACACACACGGGAAGGACGAACAGAACCATCAAAATTTTTAGCAGCAGTTTCAATGTAAATGTTAAATTGCGTCTCATGAAAATCGACCGCCGTACTTTTCTAGCTGCCTCGTCGTCGGCACTGCTTTTCGCCAAGCGCCTGATCCACGCCCGGCCTTCTGACGTCACGCCGCAAGTTACCCGGCGAACATCAGCCCGCGACGTCACAGTTTATACGACAGCGGACCAAACCGAATACCGTCTTTCGCGCACCGGCACCGTTAAATTCAAACCGATGGGCCAACCGCTCGAGACGCAGATCTGCGTCTTCGTCGATCCAACGCGCACTTTCCAGACGATTTTGGGCGTCGGGGGCGCACTTACGGATGCCTCCGCGGAGACATTCGCAAAATTACCAAAACCAAAACAGCAGGAACTACTCAAAGCATATTTCGATCGCGACAACGGCATTGCCTACACGCTCGCACGGACCAACATCCACAGTTGCGACTTCTCGAGCGGCAGCTACACGTACGTGCATGAAGGCGACAAGGAGTTGAAGTCGTTCAGTGTCGATCATGACAAGGAGTTTCGCATTCCGTTTATCAAGCAGGCTATTGCCGCGGCCGGTGGTCGACTAAACATTTTTGCGAGTCCATGGAGCCCACCCGCGTTCATGAAAGACAACAACAACATGCTGCGCGGCGGTAAGTTAAAGCCTGAGTTCTATCAACCGTGGGCCAACTATTTCGCGAAGTTTATTAGAGCCTACGAGCGCGAGGGCATACCGATCTGGGGTCTCACGATTCAAAACGAGCCGATGGCAACGCAGAAGTGGGAGTCGTGTATTTTCTCAGCCGAGGAAGAGCGTGATTTTCTGAAGAACCACCTTGGGCCAACGATCAGGCGTGAGGGGCTCGCGGCTAAGAAGATCATCGTGTGGGACCATAATCGCGATCTCATTTACCAGCGCGCGCGGACGATTCTCGACGATGCGAAAGCTTCGCAATACGTTTGGGGCATTGGTTATCACTGGTATGAACCGTGGAGCGGTGGCGAGCCGATGTTTGACAACGTCAAGCTCGTGCGCGAAGCGTTTCCCGATAAGCACCTGATCTTCACGGAAGGTTGTGCGGATTCGTTCAAACCGGAACGGATCAAGGATTGGGCATTGGGAGAGTTGTACGGGCGTTCGATGATCAACGACTTCAACAGCGGCACGGTGGGTTGGACCGATTGGAATGTTCTGCTCGATGAAACCGGCGGGCCGAATCATGTGCAGAACTTCTGCTTTGCGCCGGTGCACGCTGACACGCGGACCGGCGAGTTGATCTATACCAACTCGTATTACTACATCGGACACATTTCCAGGTTTGCGCGTCCGGGTGCCAAGCGCATCGCGAGCTCGCCGAG
>DASTTS010000168.1:0-2780 GCA_035760085.1 Pyrinomonadaceae bacterium | reverse complement strand
GGCGGACGGTGGAACACTTTTCCTTGACGAGATCGGCGACTTGAGTGCGGCTGTGCAGGTGAAGTTGTTGCGCGTGTTGCAGGAGCGCGAGTTTGAGCGTGTTGGTGGAACGAAGACTTTGCCGGTCGACATCCGTTTGATTGCGGCGACGAATCGAGATCTCGAAAAGGAAGTGGCGGCAAACCGTTTCCGGCAGGATCTGTTTTTCCGGCTCAATGTGGTGCCGCTGGTTTTGCCGCCGCTGCGTGAGCGTCCGGACGATATTCCTATCCTCGCAGCGCATTTCGGGGCGAAGTCGGCGCAAAAGTATGGACAACCGACGCCGGAGCTGGAGCCCGCGCTGGTTGAGGTGTTGCTTGACTATCACTGGCCGGGGAACGTGCGCGAGCTGGAGAATTTGATCGAGCGTTTGGTGGTGCTGAGCAGCAGCTCGACGCTCGGGCTGGAGTTTGTGCCGGAGAAAATGCTGCGCGTGCTGCCCGGAACGACGCCCGGTGATGAAAGCACGCTGGAAGGCGCAGTCGAGGCTCTTAAGCGCCGGATGATCAAAAGTGCGTTGCAGTCAGAAGGAAACAAAGTCGCTGCCGCGAAAAAGCTGGGGATCAGCCGGTCGTATCTACATCGACTCATCAACGAATACGATTTATAAAGAGGTTTCTCACGCAAAGACGCAAAGACGCAAAGAAAACGCAAAGAAATCTAACTTAACTTTGCGGTTTTTCTTTGCGCCTTTGCGCCTTTGCGTGAGAAAACTTTAAAGTACGAACGTAACATGGCCAGCCTGCAACAACGTTTACCTGAGAATGTCCCCGGGGATTTCTTCGTCGATGCGACCTGCATCGATTGCGATACGTGCAGCCAGCTAGCGCCCTCGATCTTTCGCGATCACGGTGATCAGTGCAGCGTCTATCACCAACCTGATAGCGAAGCCGAAACACAGCTCGCGATGATGGCGCTCGTTTCGTGTCCGACTGGCTCGATCGGCGCTAACGAACGACACGACGCACATCTAGGTATCGATGCGTTTCCGATGCTGCTCGAAGACAACGTTTACTACTGCGGGTTCACGTCTGAATCGAGCTTCGGCGCCTGGAGTTATCTGATTACTCGTCCAGCGAGCGAAGGCGGCAACATCCTGATCGACTCGCCGCGCTTTGCAAGCCAGCTCGTGAAGCGGATCGAAGCGATGGGCGGCGTCAGTCGTATGTTGCTGACGCACAAAGACGACATTGCCGCGCACGAGTTGTTTCGCGAGAAGTTCAACTGCGAAAGAGTCATGCACGCGGACGACGGCGCGCGACGCCTCGGGACCGAACACGTAATCACTGGCGAAGATCCGGTGCAACTCGATGACGATCTGCTCGTGATTCCGACGCCTGGACACACACGCGGTCACGTCGTTTATCTTTACCGCAACAAGTTTCTGTTCACGGGCGATCACCTCGCGTGGTCACCGAGAAAACAAACGCTGACGGCTTTTCGGAGTGTGGCGTGGTACTCGTGGCCTGAGCAAACGCGCTCGATGGAAAAACTTCTGAGTTATGAATTTGAGTGGGTGCTGCCGGGTCATGGCGACATTCACAAAGACGACGCGCGAACCATGCACGATCACCTTGAGCGCTGCGTCTCCTGGATGAAAACTTCCTTTTGAGGCTAACCAATGAATCGAAATCAGAAGATTGCTCTCGGTTGTGGTGGCGCAGGCTGTTTGGGATTGATTGTGGTCGCGATCGCCGGTGGCCTGGTTTATTACTTCATGAGTCGCTCACCCTACTATCGCAACTACAATTACAACGTCAGCACAAATCGCAATACCAATACAAATGACAACTCCGATTTCACGACGAACCGGAACGACAACTCATCTAATTCAAATTCATCATCGTCAACATCGTCGTCTTCATTGTCTGACGACGACAAGCACAAGCTTTATCAGGCTGCGGCGATGACTGGCGATGCCGAACTCGTCCGCCGCGTTTCGGTCAAGCTCGGCCTGGTAAATGACGACTACACGCCGAGCTCGGATTACCAGGAATTTCTGTCCGCCCACGTTACCTGGGTGATGAGCAACAGTGATTTCATTCAATCGATCAATTCTCCCGCGAAAGCACGCGCGTACGTTAACGAGAACTTCCCCGAGTAAGTTGTAGCAAGATGGATCCAAAACGTATTCGCAATTTCTCGATCATCGCCCATATCGATCATGGGAAGTCGACGCTCGCCGACCGCCTGCTCGAGCTCACCGGAGCACTGTCTGAGCGTGAAATGTCAGACCAGGTGCTCGACAACATGGACCTCGAACGCGAGCGCGGCATCACGATCAAGGCGCACGCAGTCAGGCTCGATTACAAAGCGCGTGATGGCGAGAAGTATGTGCTGAATTTGATCGACACGCCGGGTCACGTCGATTTTTCTTACGAGGTGTCGCGATCGCTGTCGGCGTGTGAAGGTGCGTTGTTGATCGTTGACGCGTCGCAGGGTGTCGAGGCACAGACGCTCGCGAACACTTACCTCGCGATCGAAAACAATCTCGAGCTGATTCCGGTGATCAATAAGATCGACTTGCCGGGCGCGGAGCCTGAAAAAGCGATCGAACAGATCGAACACTTCATCGGGCTCGAGACTCATAACGCGATCCTCACGAGCGCGAAAACGGGCGAAGGCGTATCTGACGTGCTCGAGGCGATCGTGCGCGACATTCCGCCGCCAAAAGGGGATCCGAACGCGCCTTTGAAAGCGCTGATCTTCGATTCGTGGTACGACTCGTATCGCGGCGTGAT
>DASTTS010000167.1:0-4791 GCA_035760085.1 Pyrinomonadaceae bacterium | reverse complement strand
GCAGCAGCAACAAACGGCAAGCCAAACACAAACACGCGCATGAACGAAGCAAAGCCGGCGGCCTTCGGTCCCGCAGCCATGAACGCCGTGACTGGCGTCGGCGCACCTTCGTAAACGTCGGGCGTCCAGATGTGGAAGGGCGCGGTTGCGATCTTGAAACCAAAGCCGACCAGCATCATGGCGGCGCCTGCGAAAAGCAGTGCCGGATACTGTGCCTGACCGACGCGCGTCGCGATCTCGGCGATGTTGGTCGTACCTGCGACGATGCGACTGAGCGAGCCGCCGGGGCCGGGCTCGGCAATCGACGTTGCGCCGTAGATCAGTGCGATGCCGTAAAGCAGAAACGCGGACGAGAACGAGCCAAGGATGAAGTACTTCAGTGACGACTCGTTCGAGCGGACGTCAGCGCGACGGAAACCCGCCATGACGTAGGTTGCGATCGAGAGTATCTCGAGGCCGAGGAAGATGATGACGAGATCGTTCCCCGAGGCCATCAGCATCATGCCGACAGTCGCGAATAACAGAAGCGAGTGAAACTCGCCGGCGGGTAGTTGCTCGCCCTCAACCCAGACCGTCGAGATGAGCAACGTCAAACCTGATACGAGGAGGAAGATCAACGTGAAGCCAAGGCGCAATTCGTCGAGCACGATCATGCCATTGAAGGCGTCGGCCGATGATGTTCCGGTGGACCATAACCAGATCGTGCTGATCGCACCGGCAACGATACCCACGAGCGAAATGGT
Source organism: Pyrinomonadaceae bacterium (assembly GCA_035760085.1). Classification (GTDB taxonomy): domain Bacteria; phylum Acidobacteriota; class Blastocatellia; order Pyrinomonadales; family Pyrinomonadaceae; genus PSRF01. Next base: position 4,048 of record DASTTS010000167.1, on the reverse strand, counting down.
GCCGGTGATCCAGCGCTGCGTCGGGCGCACGAACGCGTCAACGAGCATTACCGTCACTGCCGCGGCGCAGAGGATCACTTCCGGTGCGATTAACGACCAGTTGATTATGGGCATCACGGATTGTGCGAAGAATGAACTCATCAAACCTTTTACAGGATTTACAAGATTTTTCAGGACCTACATGTATCCTGGTCGAATCTTGTCAATCCTGCCTAACGACTTCTGTTGTGTACGAGCCTCCTGCCGGACTCGTCGAAACTCGCGCACGAATCACTTCGACACTCTGCTTCGAACGATCTAGAAACACCCGCGGGTAAACACCCATGAAAAGCATCAGCACGAGCAGCGGCACCAGCAGACCGATCTCACGCTTGTTCAAATCCAACAAACCCGCATTTTCGGGATTCGTTAACGGCCCGAACACCACGCGCTGCAACATCCACAACATATAAACTGCTGCCCAGATCACGCCGGTTGCCGCCAGCATCGTCACGATCCACGGATGGCCAACGGCACGCGACGTCCACGTCCCGATCAGTATGAAAAACTCACCAACAAACCCATTCAAAAACGGCAAACCAATGGACGACAACGACGCAAACACGAAGAGCGTCGAGAACCACGGCATCGGTTTCGCCAGCCCGCCAAAGTCGCTGATCATTCGTGTATGTCGCCGCTCGTAAATAAAGCCGACGAAGAGGAACAGCGCGCCCGTGGAAACACCGTGATTCAGCATCTGGTAAAGAGCGCCCTGCATGCCCAGCTCCGTAAACGAGAACAACCCGAGCACGACAAATCCCATGTGACTTACAGACGAATACGCCACGAGTCGTTTGACGTCAGGTTGGACCATCGCCACGAGCGCGCCGTAGATGATCCCAACCACCGCGAGCGTGATGAGCACCGGCGCCCACCAGCGCGCCGCATTCGGAAACAGCGCGATGTTGAAGCGCAGCAGGCCGTAAGTTCCCATCTTCAGCAACACGCCGGCGAGGATTACTGAGCCGGCCGTGGGCGCTTCGGTGTGCGCGTCAGGAAGCCAGGTGTGAAATGGAAACAGCGGCACCTTGATGCAGAAGGCGAGCGCAAACGCGAGGAACAGCCAGAACTCGGCGCGCTCCGTCAGCGGGCTCGCCAGCATCGCCTGCAAAAGCGTCGCGTAGTCAAACGTGTGATAAATGAAATAGAGCGACAGGATGCCGGCCAGCATCAACAGACTTCCGACCGCCGTGTAGATGAAAAACTTTATCGCGGCGTAGATGCGACGCTCGCCACCCCAGATTCCGATCAGGAAAAACATCGGCACGAGCGATGCTTCGAAGAACAGATAGAACAGCAGCAGATCGAGCGAGACGAACACGCCGATCATCGCCGATTCGAGAATCAGCAGGAACACGTAGTACGAGAGCTGCCGTTTGCGCACAGCGGTCCAACTCGAAAGCACCGAGATCGGCATCAGCAGCGTCGTCAGCAACACGAGCCACAGGCTGACGCCATCAACAGCGACGTGATAACGCGCGCCAATCGATCCGATCCAGCTTATGTTCTGTTCAAACCTGAACTCAGCGCCACTCGCCCCGATACCGCGCAACAGCACGAGCGACACTGCAAACGTTGCCACCGTAACAATGAGCGCGATCCAGCGATAGTGCTCCTCACGCCGGCTCGACACGAAGCTGTAGCCGACGAGCGCTAGCGCACCAGCCACCGGCAACAGAATTATTATCGTCAACAAATACGCCATCGATCCGTATAGAATCCGTTTGATCTGTGGTTACACACCCGGAAATCCCAGGTACGCAAACAGCCCGATCAAGATCAACGCTCCAACCAGAATGATCGCCGCGTAACCACGTACAAATCCCGCTTGCATGTAACGCGCGAGCCTGCCCATCTCAGTGATCGCTTCGCCAATCGAGTGCAGCAAACCATCGATCACACCGACATCGAGTATTTTCCAGAGACCCTCGCGCGATCCCGCCTCGATAGGCCGGATGAGCGTCGCATCATAGATTTCGTCAACGTAGTACTTGTTCTCGAGCAAGCGCGGCATCTGCATCAGCGGTTTTCGCTGGAACAAGTACCAGCCCGCGCCGATTCCTAAAATTCCAATGAGCACTGACAGTCCTGCCAGCAGGCGCTCCGCCGTAATTTCCTCGCTCGAATGTGCCGCGGCGTGCGTGTCAGCCGGTTCGGGTACAGGCGCTGGCTCATGTGCTTCACCGACCGGTGCGGCGGCTACCTCCGAATGCAACCCGGGCGGCACCGTTGCGACAGCCGGTTCGAGTGTGTGTTCGAGAACATTGACGTTTCGATCAGTGAAGACAGAGCTCAGCGCATAAGGCACGCCGATGAAGCCACCGATAGTCGAGAGCACTGCGAGAACGATCAACGGCAACGTCATTAGCCACGGTGACTCGTGCGGCTCAACTGGTCCATGATGATGATCAGACTCCTCGTGTTTCGATTCGTGAGTCTCGCGAAAGCGCTCCTTGCCCCAGAACGTCATCACCATCATGCGCGTCATGTAAACCGCAGTCAGAAATGCCGTAAGCGCGCCGATAAACCACAGCAACTTCGCGAATCCAGTCGAGGGTAAACCGAACGCGGGCGCGCTCCACGTGCGCCAGAGAATCTCATCTTTGGAGAAGAAGCCGGCAAAGATCGGGACGCCACTGATTGCAAGCCAGCCGGTCAACATTGTCGCAAACGTAATCGGCATGTACTTCTTCAGCCCGCCCATGCGTCGCATGTCCTGCTCGTGGTGCATGCCGTGAATCACCGAGCCCGAGCCGAGGAAGAGCAGTGCTTTGAAAAATGCGTGCGTAATGACGTGGAAGATCGCGGCGATAAACGCGCCAACGCCGCACGCGAGAAACATGTAACCGAGTTGCGAGATCGTCGAGTAAGCGAGAACTTTCTTGATGTCGTTCTGTGCGAGACCAATCGTCGCTGCGAAGAGCGCGGTGGCAGCGCCAATGATGGCGACGATGAACATCGCTGTCGGTGCGTGTACGAAGATCTCCGAGCAACGCACGATCATGTAGACGCCTGCCGTAACCATCGTTGCGGCGTGAATCAACGCGGACACAGGTGTCGGGCCGGCCATCGCATCCGGCAGCCATACGTACAAAGGAATCTGCGCGCTCTTACCCGCCGCGCCGATGAAGAGCAGCACTGCAATCGACGTCGCGCCGCCTGCGAATATCGCAGCAGCAGTAAACGATTCAACTGGTTGGCCCTTGAAGAACGACAGAGCGCTATGCGCGGCTTCACCAGCGGCCGGATTGGCGAAGAAGCTGACGGATCCGGTGACCATGAACGTCAGCATGATGCCGAGGACGAAGCCCCAGTCGCCGATACGGTTCGTGATGAATGCTTTCTTCGCTGCGTCGCCTGCTTCCTTTTTGTCGAAGTAATAACCGATGAGCAGGTAAGAGCAGAGGCCCACGCCTTCCCACCCGACAAACATCAACACGAAGTTGTCGGCAAGGACGAGCGTCAGCATTGAAAACATGAACAGGTTAAGGAATGCAAAGAAGCGATAGAAACCCGAGTCGCCGTGCATGTAGCCGACAGCGAACAGGTGAATGAGGAACCCGACGAACGTGATGAAAAGCGCGTAGGTTCCGCTCAGGCGGTCCATCGCGAGCGCGAAGTCGGCGCGGAAATTACCGACTTGCAGCCACGTCCAGACGTGATCGAGCACCGGCGTCTCAGCGCGGAGAGCGCCACCCGGCATGAACGCGAGATAGAACGCCACAAGCGTCGAGACGGCCACCGCCCCGCACGCCACGATGCCGATAAACCTTTCATCGCGCACACGCCGTCCAACGAACCAATTGATCGCCGCCCCGGCAAGTGGTGCGAAGATGATCAGGCTGAGAAGGTTGTTCTCCATCAAGATTACTGCTGAGCGCGCTTGTCCCGAGTCAGTCTTTTACAGGATTTACAAGATTTACAGGATTTTCATGTTAATCCTGAAAATCCTGAAATCCTGTCTAAAACTACCTCACCAATCAGACCTTACAACTTAAGTATGCTCGCG
>DASTTS010000166.1:0-5557 GCA_035760085.1 Pyrinomonadaceae bacterium | reverse complement strand
CTCGATCGTTTCAAAGCGCAGACGCAAGGCGGACGCGATACTGACCTCGCCGCCGATCACTTGCGCGAGATCATCACGGCTGAGAAACAGATCATTTTGACGGAGCAGTCTGCGATTCCGGAAGATCCATATGAGCAGCTTCGCGTCGCGATCGCCGCCGTCTTCAACTCATGGATGGGGCGTCGCGCGATCGACTATCGTCGCATCAATCGCATTCCTGACACGCTCGGCACCGCCGTCAACGTGCAGGCAATGGTGTTCGGAAACATGGGCGCGGGCAGCGGCACCGGTGTCGCCTTCACACGCAATCCGTCTACGGGTAAGAAAGAGCTTTACGGTGAATACCTGCTGAATGCTCAGGGCGAAGACGTTGTCGCCGGCACTCGCACACCGAACCCGATCAATCAACTCAGGAAAGAACTGCCCGAAGTTTACGATCAGTTTGTTTCAATCACGGACCTGCTCGAAAAGCACTACCGCGACATGCAGGACTGCGAGTTTACGATCGAGCGCGGCAAGCTCTACATGCTGCAAACACGTACCGGCAAACGCAGTGGCGCCGCCGCCGTGCGCATCGCCGTCGAGATGGTTTACGAGAAACTGATCGACAAAGCGACTGCGGTCAAACGCGTTTCTCCAGAACAACTCGATCAACTGCTGCACCCGACTGTCGATCCGAAGACGAATGCGACAGTGCTGGCCACGGGTCTGCCGGCGAGTCCGGGCGCGGCGCAGGGGCAGGTTGTTTTCAGTCCCGACGAGGCCGAAGAGCTCGCGCGCGATGGCAAGCAGGTTGTACTCGTGCGACAGGAGACAAGCCCTGACGACTTTCACGGTATGGTTGCCGCACAGGCAATCGTTACTGCGCGTGGTGGCATGACGAGTCACGCGGCGGTAGTCGCACGCGGCATGGGCAAGACGTGCGTCAGCGGCGCGCAGGCGTTGAATATCGATTACAGCCAGCAGCAGTTTACTGTCGACGGCACGGTGGTTCCGAAAGGTGAATGGATCACGGTTGATGGTTCAACCGGACGTGTGTTTCTCGGCAGAGTGCCAACGATTCAACCGCAGCTCGGCACCGATTTTTACAAACTCATGACGTGGGCCGATCACTTCCGGCGCCTGCGCGTGCGAGCAAATGCCGACACACCGCTCGACGCGAAGACAGCGCGCGGCTTTGGCGCCGAGGGAATCGGACTCTGCCGCACGGAGCACATGTTCTTCGGCGATCAGCGTCTCGCGGCAATGCGCGAGATGATTCTCGCGGAGGGCCTCGGTGCGCGTGAGAAAGCGCTCGAGAAGTTATTGCCGCTTCAGCGTGGCGATTTCATCGGCATCTTTCGCGAGATGGCTGGACTGCCGGTCACCATTCGACTTCTCGATCCGCCGTTGCACGAGTTTCTGCCGAATGCCGAGGAGCTGCTGACCGAGCTCGCCGAGCTGAAGATGAAGCTGAAAGTGTCGAACTCGATGGTCGATATGGACCACGTGCTCGACGAGATCGATCACAAGCGCGCGTTGCTGCGACAAGTGAATCGCATTCGTGAAGCGAATCCGATGCTGGGTTTCCGTGGGTGTCGTCTCGGTTTGATGTTTCCGGAAGTGACGCGCATGCAGATTCGCGCGATCTTCGAAGCGGCGTGCCAGGTCCAGGGCGAGCGCAAGAAGGTCGAGTTGGAAATCATGGTGCCGCTCGTTTCGCTGAGTGAGGAGTTGCATCAACAGGCAGAGCTGATTCACGAAGTTGCACGACAGGTGATGGGCGAGCACGGCATGACAATCGAATACATGGTGGGGACCATGATCGAGTTGCCGCGCGCCGCGCTGATGGCCGATCGAATCGCGCAGTACGCGCAGTTCTTCTCGTTCGGCACCAACGACCTGACACAAACCACTTTCGGCTTGAGCCGCGACGATTCAAGTCGTTTCCTGCCGAACTACATCGATCGCAAGATCGTGAAAGACGATCCGTTCCAGGTGCTCGATCGCGATGGCGTGGGCCAGCTTGTGCGACTCGGCACGGAGCGCGGGCGCGGTGTGAAGCCGGAGCTCAAAGTCGGCATTTGCGGCGAGCACGGTGGCGATCCGCAGTCGATCGCGTTCTGTAACGAGATCGGGCTTGATTACGTGAGTTGCTCGCCGTTTCGCGTTCCAGTCGCGCGACTCGCAGCGGCGCAGGCTAGTTTGAATGATGCGGATTACACGGATAAAACAGTGTAAATGCCGACCTCAAAAGACCTCCATGAGCTACTCGAACGCATTCAGCTCCGGCTGGATGAGAGTTTCGTTGGCATCGGCTCGGAAGTCGCTGACCTGCCGCCTGAAGATCTTGCAGAGTTACTAAATCAACTGAATCTCGCCGAAGCCGCGGCGGTTGTTTCGATGCTACCGCTCCAGCGTTGCATCGAGCTGCTCGATCAGCCCACGATGCGGCGCCGCGCGGCGATCCTCGAACAGCTCGAGCCTGCTCGCGTCGCTGCCATCCTCACAGATCTCTCGGCTGACGAGCGCACTGACATCATTCAGAAGATGGGAATTCACGAGCGGCATCGACTGATGCCGAAGTTCAGTGCGGAAGTGCGCGCCGAGCTCGAAGATCTTTTGCGGTATCCGGATCACACGGCAGGCGGGATCATGACGACCGAGTTTGTGCGGCTCGATCCGAAGATGACCGTTGGCGACGCACTCAAGCACATTCGCGCTGTCGCGCAGGAGAAAGAATCGATCTATGCGTGCTACATCATGGATCCGAAAACGGATCGGTTGATCGGCGCTGTGTCGTTGCGCGATCTCGTGATGGCGGAGATCAGTCGACCTTTACTACAGGTGTGTCGTCGCAAGCCCGTGACTGTTAACGTGCAGGATGATCAGGAAATCGTCGCGCAGAAGATCGGTAAGTACAACTTGCTCGCAGTGCCGGTGGTTGAACAGGATGGCAGCGTCGTCGGGTTTGTGACTGTTGACGACGTGATCGACGTATTGATTGAAGAGCAGACTGAAGACTTGTTGCGCATGGCGGCGGTCGAGCCGGGCGCGATGGATAAGCCTTACTTCGATAACCCGATCTCGCGTGTGGTGCGAAAGCGCATTGGATGGTTGTTGCTGTTGTTTGTCGCGGGCACGCTCACGAGTGCCGTGTTGCACCGGTTTGAGGCGGAGCTTGCGGCGGTGGTGGCACTCGCGTTTTTCATTCCGTTATTGATTGGTACCGGTGGCAATGCGGGCGCACAGACGGTGATGACGGTGATTCGCAGTCTCGCGCTGGGCGAGGTTGGTGTGCGTCACGCGTGGCGTGTGGCAATGCGCGAGGCGACGACGGGTATGCTCGTCGGGTTGATGGTCGCGCCGATTGCGTTTGGTCAGGCGCTGTTGTGGCAAGCGCCGTTGCCGCTCGCGTTGACGGTGTCAGTAACGATGTTTGCGATCTGCGTGTGGTCCACGACGGTCGGGGCGCTGATTCCGATCGCGGCGCAACGCTTCGGGGTCGATCCGGCTGTGCTGTCGGCGCCGCTGATCACGACGCTTGTCGATGCGACGGGGTTAGTGATTTATTTTTCGATCGCGAAGGCAATACTCGGTGTTTAGACAGGATAACTGGATTTTCAGAATTCACAAGATATCCTGTTAATTATGCAAATCCTGTCATCCTGCTCACTTGTTTCGCTTAAACATAAACGACATTGCTTTTGTGCCTTCACCGCCGTCGATAGTTGCCGTTAAGGAATCGCCATCCCTCCGGTAGATAATCCGCTTGGGAAAATCGTGTTGTGGGTTTTCGAAGACGGCTTCGGTTGCCGACGCACGCGTCAGTTTGAAATCGGTGCCGGGGCAGCGGGCCTTCGGATGCGCGACGTAGTAGATTCCATCCGCGCGCTGCTCGATCCGCAGGTATTCAAACTCCACCGTCTTATCACCAGCTACAGTGCGACTCATCCCCAGCATCGTCCCGCCAGCCACGGTGGTCCAGTGCTCCTCGATCTGCCTTCGTCCACCCGGTTCGGTCTGCCAATTACCCGAGATCCACGCGATGTCCACAATGGTCGATGTTTGCGCCGATACTTGTGTCGTTAGGGCAAGGAAAATAATGAATGCGCATCGTCTCAGCATTTGAATCTCCTCAGGGGGCTTGCCACACGCGGCCGTCGGCGTATTTTACACGGATGATTATGATCTTTTCAGTGAAACGATCGCGCTCTTCCAGATTGAGGGAGGTGACGCTGACGGTGTGCGTTGGTGGTGAGGTGGTGGTGACGGTCAACTCTTTCGTCTTGCCTGGTCCAACGTGTTCGTCACTCGTGAACTGCTGCCGGCCCATCTCATTCTCCGTACCACGCTCATAGAAAACATGGTCCCAATCGATCTGCGTGATAGCCGCCGTGTGAGTGTTTTTGATCTTCGCCTTGTAGATGAAATAGTACTTCGGCGGGTTCTTTTCGCGCTGTTTCGCGAGGTTCGCTTCGTCGGCTTTCGCCTCGCGCTTCGCACGCTCGCCACCGCCCTGTGCGACGCGTCGCTCGTTGCGTGCACGCGCACGCATCTCGTCGAAATTTTCGAGTGGACCACCGAACGGATCACGCTCCCAGCCGATCCGGATCTTGCTCCAGCTCGACTTAAGCACTTCGACACCACCCGGCTCCTGCGCCCACGCGAGCGAAGCACTCAGCAAGATTAAAAAAAGGAAGCCACGAATCTTCAGTAGTGAAGATCCGTGGCTGTTAGAGTTAGAACACATAACGTACGCCGACAATGATACGACGGTTGCCGCCGTCTGTCCCCCACTGATTCAGGAAATTTGTGGACGTAACTCTCGATTCGGGAATACCAAAATCTCGAGAGTTAGTGAAATTGAAGAAGTCCGCGCGAATCTGGAAGCGCTGGTTTTCACCGATTCGCGTGTTCTTCAGAATGCCGAAATCAATGTTGTTGATTCCGTCAGAGCGCAGGATGTTTCGTCCCGCATTGCCGACTCGTTGAGCAGACGTGATCTGCCTGAACAAACTGGCGCCACCGGCGCGGACTATTTCTTCAACACTCATCGACGAGAGATCCAGCGTCGTGTTCAGGTTTGGTCTGATCGCATTGCCCACGAGCGAAGAAATGCTCGCCAGAGTTCCAGCGGGATCGGCGCCATTCAACGGTGTGAACGGCGAACCACTCTGGAGCGAAAACTGCGAGTTGAGCTGCCAACCACCAAGAACCAGACCGGCAAAGCCTTTCTGGTCGCGGTAGTAAGGCAACTCGTAAACGAAGTTTCCAGCGATGCGATGCGGACGGTCGAAGCTCGATCGCCCACGATCAGCCCGCCGGTTGTACGAGTCCTGCGCCACGGCAATTTCACCCGACGACACGTTGAAGATTTCCGACATCGTGTCGATGAAAGTGCTGTAGGTGTAGTGCAAACCGGCGCTGAAGCCGCTACTCAAACGCTTCTCCAAACTGGTTTGAAGCGAATGGTAGATCGACGAACCGGAGTTCGTGCGCAAGCGCGTCGGCCCCTGGTTGTGTATCTGCCGGCACGCGCCGGAAGTCGGCGGTGTGCAACCGATAATCACCGGGT
>DASTTS010000165.1:0-12171 GCA_035760085.1 Pyrinomonadaceae bacterium | reverse complement strand
ATAGACGGCCAATGGGCGGCCGCGGCGGTGGCAGGCGTATGCATCGCCGGCGCGTTTGTCGCTTTTGTATCGACAAAGTAGACCTTATCGATTTCAAGGACGTGAAGCTGTTGCAGAACTACTTGCCGGAACGAGGCAAGATCCTGCCGAGACGCATCTCAGGCACCTGTGCAACGCACCAGCGCATGCTGGCGGAAGCAATCAAGCGGGCGCGCAATATCGCGCTGCTTCCGTACACGACCGACTAAAGGGAGAACGACATGGCACACACGAAAGTACTTTTGCGCGAAGATGTAGATGATCTCGGCGCGCGTGGTGAGATTGTCCGAGTAAGATCAGGCTATGCTCGCAACTACTTGTTGCCGCGCAAGCTCGCTGTTGAAGCGACGGCGGGAAATGTGAAGGGCATCGAATCTGAACGCGCGGCACTCTTGAAAAAGGAAGCAAAAGAGCGCGCAAGTGCGGATGCACAGTCGCAGCAGATGGGCACGCTCGAGCTCGAGTTCAGACGCAAAGCTGGCGAGCAGGGTGCGCTTTATGGTTCGGTTACTTCGATGGACGTCGCCGAAGCGCTCAGAGAGCGCGGCTACGAGATCGAGCGTCATCGCATTCACCTGCGCGAGCCGCTGAAGCGGGTTGGTGAATACACCGTGCCGGTGAGACTGCACCGCGAAGTCACGATCGATCTGAAGGTCAGAGTGGCGCCCGAAGGTGAAGTGATCGTTGGGCATTTAACGCCTGAGCAGGAAGCGGAGATGGCGAAAGCGGACGAAGAACCGGCCACAGATTGACACGGATCACTTTACGGATTTAAAACCGAAAATCCATTGCTCATAATCGACGCTGCATGTTAACTACGTGCAGCGTTTTCTTATGGCCAGTCCAGACCCTATTCGCGAACAAGCCTTCGAGCGTGCATTACCAAACAGTGCCGAAGCAGAACGCGCCATTCTCGGCGCGGTCCTGCTCGATAACGGCCTGATCAGCCAGGCAATCGAACAACTTCGCCCGGAAGATTTTTACGTGCCGTCGCACCGTCGCATCTTCCTCGCGATGATCATGCTGTTCGAGCGTGGCGCGGAGATTAATCCGATTCTCATCGGCGAAGAGCTGAAAAAAGAAAATGCACTCGAAGCCGTTGGCGGTATCAGTTTCATCACCAACCTGACGTACGGCCTGCCACACTCGACCAACATCGCGCACTACGCGAAAGTCGTGCGCGGCAAGTCGATGCTGCGGCAGCTGATCAAAACTTCCAACAAGATCACGCAGGAAGCACTCGCCGAAGAAGACGAGCCTGAGATCATTCTGGACCACGCCGAGCACGCGATCTTTCAACTTGCTGACGAGCGCATCAAACAAGGTTTCATGCACGTCAAACCGATCGCGGAACAACTGCTCGAGAAAGTTCAGGAGATGGAAGGGCGCGCTGCGCTTCTGACCGGACTGACCACGGGCTTCGCCGATCTCGACAAGATGACGTCCGGTCTACAAAACTCAGACCTCATCATCCTCGCGGCCCGACCATCGATGGGAAAGACGAGTTTCGCATTGATGCTGGCGGAGAATGCCGCGATTCTTTCGGGCGCGTGTGTGGGTGTGTTTTCTCTCGAAATGTCGAAGGAGTCGCTCGTGATGCGCATGCTTTGTGCGCAGGGCAACATCGATGCGCAGCGTTTTCGAAACGGGTTTCTTTCGCGACTCGAGTGGGCGCAGATCGCGAAGTCGCTCGGTGTGCTGGCGGACACGAAGATCTTTCTCGACGACACGCCCGGACTGAGCGTGCTCGAGATGCGAGCGAAGGCGCGCCGGCTTGCAGCGGAGCAGAAGAAACTCGATTTGATTATCGTAGACTACTTGCAGTTGATGAGCGGCTCGTCAAAGCGTGTCGAGTCGCGGCAGCAGGAAGTGTCGCAGATCTCGCGCGAGTTGAAAGGACTGGCGAAAGAGATGAACGTGCCGCTGGTCGCGTTGTCGCAGCTTTCACGTGCTCCCGAATCGCGATCCGATCACCGGCCGCAGCTCGCAGACCTGCGTGAGTCGGGCGCGCTGGAACAGGATGCGGACGTCGTGGCGTTCATCTTCCGCGAGGAACAATACAAGACTGCCGAAGAGCGCGAGGCGATGCCGGAAGATCGAAAGAACATCGCCGAGCTGATCATCGCGAAGCAGCGCAATGGTCCAACCGGCACGGTTGATTTGAGGTTTACGCCGTCGAGTATGAGGTTTGATAACTTGTACCGCGAGTAAGTTATTAGACAGGATTTACAAGATTTTTCAGGATTTACATGTTTATCCTGGAGAATCTTGTCAATCCTGTCTAAAGCGGCTTCTCGAACACTTTCGCGTCAACCGGAACGTTGTGCTTTATCTCCTTCGCGGTGAGCATCATCGTCCGCTTCCCGGAACTGATCGTGATCGTGTAAGGCATGAGCAGGCCTTCCACCGCGCGCCAGTCATCGAAATAAATCTCAGCCGCGACAGAAACGCTGTCCTGCATTCGCGAGGTGTTCATCCGCACTGGTAAGTACGTTTCCGCATCGATGAAGAGCCTGTCTGCGGTGTTGTTCGGTTGTAAGTCGATTACATACACCTCGCGATAACCGATCTTGCTCTTACCGGCTAACGTCATCTTCGGATAGATATTTTTCAGGTTGAGGATAAAGTAAAAGTCGGTGTCTTTCTGCATCGACTCCAGCTCAGCACCCTTCAACAGGCGCACGCCGGTGGGCGTCTGCATCCAACCAACACGGCCGTTGTAACCGATCTTGATTGTTTCCGCCGGCGTGATATTCACAATACTGAGGGTCTTGTTCGGCGCGACAGTGTAGCTCTCGAAAGTTCCGCCGCGACTTACCCCGACCACGTCGACTGTGCCTTTCATGATGCGACTGGTCACGCTCTTCAACGCCGCCGCACCACCGAGAGCTTTCTGATACTTCTCGAGGACTTCATCGAGGACCGGCAGCGAACCCGACGTGTCGACAGTCTGTCCATCGTTTATCGCTACTGGTCCCGACTCACCACCAAGCATTCGTGAAGTTGTCACGCGTTCCGGCGCTGCGATCGCGTCGCTTTTGACGGGCGCGCGTCGCTCGCGTGCGGTTGTGTTACCCGCACGATATTCCCTGATGTCTTCCACTAATGCTGCGTAATGCTTGTTACCGGGCGAGAGTTGAGCTGCTCGTTGGGCCATCTCGAGCGCTTCGTCAGCACGATCACCGAGAAAGTCGACCACTGCGAGTAAGTAATACGCAGGTCCATATTTCGAATCGAGTTTGATCGATTGGAGGAGCTGCTCGCGCATCACCGCGGCGCTCTCTTTCGAGAATTTTGAGACGGCTCCGTTTGCCGGAATTTCTTCACGACTCAGCACGTACGCGTAATAGTAGTGAACGAGCGCACTCTGCTGGCCTGTAGTCGCTTTCTCAAGATGCTTCTTCGCCTCCGCGTAGCGACGTTGTTGAACGTACAACGTACCGAGCGCCGCATGGGCAGGTAGAAAACCCGGATCCGCCGCTATCGACTCTTTGAAGCCACGCTCGGCCGCATTGTCGCGGCCCATGTGGAACGATAAATCGGCGAGATAGTAATAGGCCTCACTGTCAGTGAGCGACGAGCGTTGCGTGGCGGTGTAAGATCGATAAGCTTCGGGATTAGCGACACCCGTAATCACTTGCGCGGTGAGACTCCCGCGCCGGACGTAATCTCGCAGCTCTTGCTCGAGCACGTCGATAGTGATCCCGTAAGCACTTTGAATCGCCTTGGCCGCGTCGTCGCCGTTCGCCATCCGATGGAGAAACTGCTTGAACTGATCCCCGCGCGCGCGATCACCGAGCATCAGGTAATGCACGAGCGCCCACGACTCGCCATAAAAGATTCCGGCCTTGTCCTGTTCGTTGTAGTGCGGCGAGTCAGTGCCGATCGAAAAGAGCGTTTTCAAGGGCAGCATTTCTGCCGACCGGAGCAGGTAGATATAGCCTTGTTTCGGCACGCCGATGATTGCGTCGCCGCCGGAGAATTGTAGTGATTCGTAAAGTTCGGCGAGTCCTTCATTCAGCCAGACTGGCGCGCCGGGAATGTTGTCTTTGACGTGCAGGTGAACGTACTCGTGAAATGCAGTGGCGTAAGGATTTCCGCGCGGATCGAGCGAGAGTGCGATGTAGTTGACATCATCGCCGGGCAGGAAGAAACCGGAGACGGCTGCCGGTTGTCCCTGGTAGCCTGGTTTGAACGGCGTAAACGAGGCGTCGTCGCGGAAGACTATAACGGTGGTTGGTACGGATGAGTCGATCACGCTGCGCGAAACGAGACGAGCGAACGCGCTGTGAAAGAACTCCAGCCAGACCGCGACACGCCGCAGGTTTTCCGGATCTGCGTTGCCAATGACGAAGAGATGGTTAGTGCGCACGCTACGCCAGCCGTCGCGTGTTTGTGCCGTGATGCTCGAGAGCGTAAAGAGAATGAGTACGATGTGGGAGATTAAGGTTCTTAACTTCATATAAGGCTAGTGAGGGTGAAAACAGTCTAAGACAGGATTACAGGATTAACAAGATTTTCAAGATCGTGGTACGTTAAAGCCTCTAAACGCATGTCCCAAACTGAAAAACACCTACTCGCCCGGCGGCCGACCTGGGCTGAGGTCGATCTCAATAATCTTGCTGCAAACTTCAATCAGGTCAAACAACGCGTCAGCCCGACGTCGCGCGTTATGGCCGTCGTCAAAGCGAATGCTTACGGGCATGGCGCGGTCGAGTGTGCGCGACGATTGGCGCTCGAAGGTGCTGATTGGTTCGGCGTCGCGCTTCCCGAAGAGGGAATCGAGCTACGTGGTGCCGGGATCACACAGCCGATTTTGTGTCTCGCCGGTTACTGGCCCGGCCAGGCTGCGGCTTGTATTCGCCACGGATTAACTTCCGTGGTCTATAGTCTCGAGATGATCGAGGCGCTGAATCAGGCTGCTGCGAATGCCGGCGTTGTCGCAGACGTGCACGTGAAAATCGACACGGGCATGGGCCGGCTCGGCGTTCGTTTCGATCAACTGAGTGAATTTGTCGTGGCGTTCGAGCGGTTTCGCAATGTGAGAATCGATGGGGTTATGACTCACCTCGCTGCTGCCGACGAAGCATCGTGCGAACCATTAACGCACGATCAGATCCAGCGGTTTGAGAATGCGGTGACGGTCTTTCGCGATCACGGCTATCGTCCGACGCAATTGCACCTCGCGAATTCAGCCGGAGTTTACGGACATCGCGAGTCGTGGGGAAATCTCGTGCGGCCGGGTGGCGTGTTGTATGGCTTGTGGCGTGATGTGCTGCCGCCTTCGACGTCGAACCCCGGACTGTTGCCGGTGATGTCGCTGCATTCGCGGATCTGTTTGTTGAAGTGGGTGCCGCCAGGCGAGACGATCGGATACGGGTGCACGTTTGAAGCGTCGCGACGCAGTTTGATTGCGACGGTGCCGGTTGGTTATCACGATGGATACATGCGCGGACTCTCGAATCGTGCGCACGTGATCGTGCGTGGGATGTATGCGCCGGTGGTTGGGCGCGTCTCGATGGATCTAACGTTGATCGATGTAACGGATGTGGGCGGCGTCGAGGTTGACGATCAGGTGACGTTGCTCGGGTGGAACCGGCAGAATGCGGAGTTGAAAATAAAGGCCGAAGAGCTCGCGCGGATTGTGGGAACGTTGTCGTATGAGGTGACGTGTGGTGTTAGCGAGCGGGTGCCGCGCGTGTATGTGTAGTCAGGCTTAGACAGGATTTACAAAATTTTTCGAGATTTACAAGATTGACTGAATCTCAATCGGTTTACTACTATTCGTCTCCCGCAGTATCCGCAGAGCAAAAGGAGTCCCTCAATGAACTATAAAGTGAAGCCCGGAGATACGCTGTCGAAAATCGCGAAGCGTAATGGAATTAGTATTGCACAATTGCTCAAAGCGAACCCGCAGATAACCAATCCCGACAGAATCCAGGTCGGCCAGCTCGTCAATCTCCCTGACACGTCAACCGACACGACGCAGCCGCTCCCATCGAACGTCGTACCCGCGCTCGCTCCGACTAGCAAGTCTGCTGACACTACTGCCGGGACGAGTACCGCCGGTGCTGCCGCCGGCGCTTTGGGCGCAGCGTTGGCTGAGTTCGTCCTTGGCACATTATCGGCGAAGTATGAAACAGGCGGACGCGGACCGGGCACGGTCTCGACCGGCGCCGGAGATCGCGGTGGTGTTTCTTACGGTTCTTACCAGATGGCGTCGAAACTCGGAGTTGCGACGCGTTTCGTCAAGCAGGATGGTTTCCCGTGGCTTACCGACTTCCAGAACCTTACTGCGGGCGCGGCCGACTTTACGGCATGTTGGAAGCGGATTGCCAAGAATGAACCGGACGCATTTCAAAAATGCCAGCACGATTTCATCAAGAAGACCCACTACGATCTGCTCGTCGCAAAGATAATCAGCGAGGACGGGCTTGATGTGAACACCAGATCCCATGCGCTCCAGGATGTTGTCTGGTCAACTGCCGTACAGCATGGTGGCGCGACTTCAATAGTGCACAAAGCCTTAGCCAGGGTAAAAGTTGAAAAGACTGATCCGGGGTTTGACGAGCAAGTGATTCGCGCGATCTATGCTGAACGCGGCAAGACGAAAGCTGACGGCAGCCTGGTCTATTTCTCGAAGAACTCGCCGAACGTGCAGAGAGGCGTAGCGAACCGGTTCAAGAACGAGTTGAAGGACGCACTCGCCATGCTCGCGAAAGAAGCCTGATAAGCCGATGCCAGACGAAGCCGATAATCTGACTGTCCCCGTCAACGATAAAGAGGCAGTAACGGCGCTGCTTTATCCGGCTGACAAAAAGAACCGTGCCGGTGTGACGGTCGTGTTGGGCCATGGTGCGGGCGCGAGCCAGACGAGCGGGTTCATGCGCATGTTTGCGAAGGGGCTCGCGGCGCGTGGTCTCGACGTGATGACGTTCAACTTTGTCTACATGGAACAGGGCCGCTCCGTTCCGGATCAGAAGCACAAGTTGGAAGGCTGTTTTCGTGCGGTGATCGAAACGGCACTTAAAAACAGGAAACTGAAGAACAATCGTGTGGTGATTGGCGGGAAGTCGATGGGCGGCCGCATCGCCTCGCAGGTGATGGCGGGTGAAGATCGCGAAGCGTTTGCCGAATACGTCATCGGTCTTGTGTTTCTCGGTTACCCGCTTCACCCGCCCGGGCAGTCCACAAAGCTCCGCGTCGAACACCTCGAGCACATCAAGAAGCCGATGTTGTTTGTGCAGGGAACTCGCGACGCGCTCGGCTCACCGGATGAGATCCAACCCTACGTCAAGAATCTTCGTCCCGCCGCGAAGATTCATGAGATCGAAGGGGGCGATCATTCGTTCAAGGCGCCAAAGAAGTTTGGTCTATCACCGGACCAGATCTTCGAGACGTCAATGGATGAGATCGACCGCTGGGTTAGATCCCTTTAGCCACGGATTTCACAGATCCTTACGGCATGATGAAGTTGTAAGTAATCACGCCTGAGACCTTAACCGGTTGCTCACCGATCATCGTCGGCGAGAACTTTGCCTGCGTCGCCGCTCTCACCGCTTCGCCCACCAGCAATGGATGACCTGACACCGCTTTCGCTGAGATCACTCTTCCACTCTCATCAATCAATACTTGTACTGCAACTGTTCCTTGCACTTTGATCTGTTTTGCCAGAGGCGGATAAGTCGGTCTCGGTAACACCAGCGCCTGGCTATTCAACACCTTCGAGATCTTCAACACCTTTGGAACCACGGGTGTTGGAGCCGGCGGTGGTGGCGGCGGCGGATCAGTGATGTCTACGACCCGTGTGTTCCCTCGACCGTCGGGAACACCACGATCACTGAACGAAGGCGCCGGAGGATCAGCGTTGAAGCGACCGATCACAGAATCGGGACGCGCGTCCGGTATATCACTCGCTTTTGTGCCGATATCGCGAGGTGGATTATTTGGATTTGAAGTGCTGTCGATCAGCACCGTTCGTGTCGAACGCGTGGTTGTATTGTCTGAAGGAGATGCCGATCTAATTGTATTCCTAACCACCTCAGGCGGCTGTGCGGCCGGATCCAACGGAACAAAACTGAGAAGCTCGAGCTGCGTGCTTTGGGCCTCTAGATGCGCATCGTAAGCGTAGATACTTGCAACGCCGCCCAGCAACAAAAGCACTGCATAAACTCCGGTGGTGAAGACTAGAAACGATCCGCGGCGCTTGTATTCCTTCGCGTGCGAATTGGATTCGATCAAATTATTAAACATTGAGTTCCTCCGCTCTTAGTTACTGAGCACGAAGTTGTAGGTTATGACTCCAGAAACCTTCACCGGCTGACCGCTGAGCTTCGTCGGTGCAAAGCGCGCCTGGAGTGCGGCTCTCTGTGCTTCGACTATCAGGAGCGGATGTCCACTCACTACCTTCGCCGAAACGACGCGGCCTGTCTCATCAACCAAAACCTGGACACTGACTGTCCCCTGTATGCGTCCACGTTTAGCGATTTCCGAATATGCGGGCCTCGGTAACGAAACTGCTTCACCAGTGATCACTCCTTTACTAATCACCTTCGGTGGTTTCGGTGGATCAGGAGGCGGCGGCTGGCCCGGCAGTGTGACGATTTGTGCAGGCGGTACGACCACTCTTCCACCGCCGACGGGAGATCCTGGACCACCAGCCGGTCCGTAGTCGCGATCCTGACCCGTGATGCGCACTGGACCAGTTTCCGGCAACGGCAAGTTTTTGTTTGGCGCCGTCCCGACAGTCGGAGGCATAACCTCCGGGTGATTTACGCTGAGCATCGGAGTCGCGCGCTCAGGCACCCCGGTCTCATTCCGGCTGGTTTCTCTTGGCCGCTCGGGACGTGATGTTGGTTGAGGTTGTTCCGGAACAATCTCCTGCGGCGATATCAGCGTAACGATCTCGAGAGATTGCTCCTCGAGACGTGCATCGTAAGCGTAGATACTTGCAACCCCACCAAGCACCAGCAACACCGCATAAATTCCAGTGGTGAAAAGCAGAAACGATCCGCGACGCTTGTACTCCCCCGCGTGCGAACTGGATTCAATCAAATTATTAAACATCGAGTTCCTCCGCTATTTGCCGGTGCCACTCGGGTCGCAAGGAGCTACTCGGCAAATTTAGACACCGCCGCGCCGCCACGGTTCCCGTTGGCTTGAAAACTTATCGGTTCCGCGCATACGATTACTGCCGCTCTCCGAGTCCCACACTTACCAGGAGCAGATTGCATGGCGACCAAACAGGCGTTCCAGGAAGAACTAAATCCCTTCGAAATTGCGAAACAACAGTTCAATCGTGCGGCCGACTACCTCGACCTCGATCCCTCCATGCGGCACGTCTTGGAGAATGCCAAGCGGCAACTGATCGTCTCGATTCCGGTGAAGATGGACGGCGGCGACGTGCAGGTGTTTGAAGGTTATCGCGTGCAACACAACATCGCGCGTGGACCAGCGAAGGGCGGTATTCGTTACCATCCAAACGTTTCGCTCGATGAAGTCAAAGCGCTGGCTTCGTGGATGACCTGGAAATGCGCAACGGTCGGGATTCCTTATGGCGGCGGCAAAGGCGGCGTCATTTGCGATCCGAAGAGTCTTTCGCGAAACGAGCTGGAGCGACTGACGCGACGTTACGCTTTCGAGATTGCGCCGATCATCGGTCCCGATCGCGACATTCCCGCACCTGACGTTTACACCGATGAGCAAACAATGGCGTGGATCATGGACACGATCTCGATGGTGCGTGGTCATACTGAGCTCGGTGTCGTTACGGGTAAACCGATCTCGCTCGGCGGATCGCAGGGACGTGCGGAAGCAACGGCGCGCGGTTGTCTCTACGCGCTGCGTGAGGCTTGTCGCGTGAAAGGCATGAGCTTGAGCGGCTCGCGCGTCGCGGTTCATGGGTTCGGAAATGCGGGCGCGAATATCGCTCGACTGGTTGCTGAAGATGGTGCGAAAGTCGTCGCCGCGTGCGACTCCAAAGCCGCCGTTTATGCGAGTACGGGTATCGACGTCGCTGAGGCCTTGAAACACAAAGCGGCGACCGGCTCACTGGCGGGGATGCGCGGTGTAAAGGAGATCGCACCTGAGGAGATCATCGGCATCGATTGCGACATCCTTTTGCCCTCAGCGCTCGAGAATGCGATCACGCTCAGCACCGTGGGCCAGGTGAAAGCGAAGATCATCGCGGAATTGGCAAATGGTCCAACCACGCCTGGAGCAGATCGCGTGCTGGAGAATGAGGGCGTGTTTCTCGTGCCCGATATTCTTGCAAATGCGGGCGGCGTGACTGTGAGTTACTATGAGTGGGTGCAGGATCAGTATTCGTTCTTCTGGTCGGAGCGTCAGATCAACGAGACTCTCGAACAGACGATCACGACGGCTTTCAATTCAGTGCACCAGATGTCGGAGCATTACAATACCGACATGCGGACGGGTGCTTACATCCTGGCGGTGGGAAGAGTGGCTGAAGCTACGAGCGTGAGGGGGATATTTCCGTAAGTCATGGCTGACAAGATCACAGTTTACGAAAAACCGACTTGAACGAAGTGTCGCGAGATGGACAAGCTGCTCCGTGAGAGCGGCATCCCGTACGAGAAGATCAATTATTACATCGAGCCGCTGAGTAAGAAGAAGCTCACCGAGCTGCTACGCAAGATGAACTTGAAGCCGCGCGATCTTTTGCGGAAGAGCGAAGCGGTCTACAAGCAGCTCGGATTAGCGGACGACAAGTTTAGTGACAGCGAGCTGATCGCGTTGATGATCGAGCATCCGGATCTGATTCAGCGGCCGATCGTCGAGCGCGGCGACCGCGCGGTGCTGGGTCGACCGACTGAGAATGTGAAAGACTTACTTTAGACAGGATTACAGGATTTTCATGATATACATGATTCCATCTTGTTAATTCTGTCAATCTTGTAATCCTGTCTAAGACTACGTTGAAAAAAGAAACGCTGTTTGTCTGTCAAAACTGCGGACATCAAACTGGCAAGTGGCTCGGCAAGTGTCCGGAATGCGGCGAGTGGAACTCACTCGTCGAAGAAAAATCACAACCGACCCGCCGCGCGGGCACCCGCAACGGCTTCAAACTCCGCGACGTCTCCGCCGTCCCTTTTACAGAGATCGAACCACAGGACGACGTCCGCATTCCTTCGGGTGTCACTGAATTCGATCGCGTCCTCGGCGGCGGCATCGTCCCCGGCACCCTCGTTTTGATCGGCGGTGATCCCGGCATCGGCAAGAGCACCTTGTTGCTTCAAGTCGCCGATAAACTAAGCGCGGCCGGATCGCTTGTGCTTTACATCTCCGGTGAAGAGTCAGAGCGCCAGATCAAACTGCGCGGTGAGCGGCTCGCGGTCGAAGCAAAGAACGTCTACATCCTTCCGGAAACTAATCTCGAAAACATCGGCAACGAGATCGAGCGTCTGAAACCGGGCGCGATCATCGTCGACTCGATCCAGACAGTCTTTTCGAGTGCGATCGAATCAGCGCCGGGTTCGGTTTCGCAGGTGAGGGAAGTGGCGCACCAGTTTCTCCTGCTCGCGAAGAATCGCGGCATTCCGATCTTTCTGATCGGTCACATTACGAAAGAAGGATCGATTGCCGGTCCGAAGATCCTCGAGCACATCGTCGACACGGTGCTGTATTTCGAAGGCGAACGCCATCACAACCATCGTATCGTGCGCGCCGTGAAGAATCGTTTCGGCGCTGCGAACGAAGTCGGTGTGTTTGAAATGACGGGCACGGGGTTGATCCCGGTGGCGAACCCGTCGCAGATGTTTTTACAGGAACGACCGCAGAACGTTGCGGGATCAATCGTGACGGCGTGCATGGAAGGCACGCGGCCTTTGCTCGTTGAGATTCAGGCACTCGTTTCCGGCACGAAGTACGGAACGGGACGGCGCATGACGCAGGGGCTCGATCAGAATCGCGTCGCGTTGTTGATAGCGATGCTCGAGAAACGTGCGGGTTTACAGCTCACAGGCGACGATGTGTTCGTGAACATCGCCGGGGGCATGACCATCGACGAGCCCGCCGTCGATCTTGGCATCGTCGCCGCGGTCGCCTCGAGCCTGCGCAACCGCCCGATTCCCCAGGGCACGGCGGTGTTCGGCGAAGTCGGTCTTGGCGGGG
>DASTTS010000164.1:0-8535 GCA_035760085.1 Pyrinomonadaceae bacterium | reverse complement strand
ATAAATCGTGATTTTCGCCAGCGCGTTGGTGCTGTGATGGAAGATCTGTGGCACAAATCTCGGGAGCCGCTCAAATTTTATTGCGAATAACGCCGTACTTTACCAAAAGGAAGGGGAATTTCAAATTGGGCCAGTAGATTCCGTGCTGTCTTAATTTGAAATCCTCTCTGCGGTTCTCGGCGTATCTCTGCGCCCTCTGCGTTTGAGTTGCCCTTTAACGCAGAGAACACCGAGATACGCCGAGGACGCAGAGAAAATCGCTCAATTTAAGACACCACTATAGATTCCGTTTTAATCCGTGTTCGCATCTCTGGCGAGGAGGGCGGCGCCGATGGGTGCAGCGTCGAGGCCGAGTTTGGCGCCAACGATCTCGGTTGCTTCAAAGCATGGTTGAAAGGCGCGACGTTTTACTTCCTGAATGATCGGATTGAGTATCAGCGAGCCGGCGTCCATCACGCCTCCGCCAAGCACGATGCGCTCGATGTTCAGTAGATTGATCACACTCGCCACGCCCGTGCCGATGTATTTTCCAGTACGCTCGATCATCATGAGCGCAAAGTCGTCGCCATCATTGGCCTGGTGCGCGATGTCTTCCGCAGTAAACGATTTATTCAAAGCGAGTCGTGATAGTGACGACGTGTTATCGCGATTCAAGCGTTCACGCGCACGGCGCACGATGCTCGGCGCGGACGCAACCGTTTCTAAACATCCCGTATTGCCACAAACACATTGAAGTCCTTCTGTGTCGATCGTGATGTGGCCCACTTCGCCCGCAAATCCCGACGCGCCCGTCCAAAGCTTTCCGTCGAGAATGATCGCGCCGCCGATGCCGTTTCCGATCATCATGTAGAACAGATTGCGAGCACCACGACCAGCGCCGACTTTGAATTCGCCATAAGCCGCAGCGTTTGCGTCGTTCTCAATCTCAACACGCAGACCAGTGGCGCGCGTCAGCTCACCGTGCAAATCGCCGACGATCGTTGACGGCAGATCGCGTGGTGCGATGACGCGATCTGTCTGTCGATTAACTAAACCTGGAATCGCGACGCCGATCGCTCCAACAGCAACATTCCGTGAACGCAGATCCTCCACCATCGTTGCGAGTTCCTGGACCAGTTGTTTAGGAGCCACTTCGCCGAATTTGCCGTCGATTACGGAGCCTTCGGAGTCGACCAAAGCGGCACGTGCCTGCGTTCCGGAGACGTTGATGCCGATGAAATTTGTTTGTGGAGTGCTCATGTTCACAAGCCTGGTCTGGGCGGAAGAAGCTGCGTGGACGAAGAATAGTCGAGGGCTTTTTGGCTGTCAAACAGAAGGCTCACGGAGTAGAATTCATTCGACCCCTAAGACTTATAGGAACTATTCGACCGATGAGCCGGGAGAGCACATGCAGATTCGCTCAATTCTTCTACCCACCGACTTCAGCGAGTGTGGCAATTATGCTCTCTCCTATGCCGCATCGCTGGCGCGTACCTTCAAAGCGTCGATAATCTGCATTAACGTGATCGAGCCGATTGTGCCGACTGTCGGTTACTCGGGAATGACCGAGCCCCTGCCGATTGCCGACATCACCGAGCAACTCGAAGATTCCGCCGAGCGCGAGCTACCCAAGCTCGCAGAATGTGATGAATGTTCGGGAATTGAGGTGGAGGAATTGGTCGTTCACGGTGAGGCAGCCTCGGAAATTGTTCGTGTTGCGAAGGAACGCGAGGTCGATTTGATTGTTATTGCGTCGCACGGGCGGACGGGGCTGGGACGGATCCTTTTTGGGTCTACGGCCGAGTCGGTAGTGCGACATGCTTCGTGCCCGGTTTTAGTTGTGAAGCCTCCGCAGGAGGAAGAACCGGAAGAGTAGTAGTCAATACCGAGCCCTCCAGTTTATTCTGTCAGCCGCCAGTTCGGAGCGTTTTATAGCCTGGTTTCTTCATGCACCTCGACTTTCTTAACGATCTACTATTTCAGTACGGGCTTTACGCAGTTTTCCTTCTCGTCATGCTGGAAGGCGACATCACGCTCCTTTTGGCGGGCGTGCTGGCTCACAGCGCGTTTTTCGGCCCTTACAGCTTTGCGCAGGTGCTGATCTGGGGAACGATTGGTGGATGTTTGAGCGATAACATCGCCTACTTTGCCGGGCGTGGTTTTTGTGAAGGCGTCAGGACGTTTCGTTTTTACCGCGCCGCGCAGCCGAGATTACAGCGACTGACGAACAAATTCGGCACCCTCTCGATTTTTCTCTCCAAATACATTTATGGGCTGCGGTGGGCGTCCTGCGTGTTTTATGGCGTCGGGCGCATGCCGTATTTGCGGTTCCTTGTGCTTTCGTTTGCGAGCTGTTTTCTGTGGGTTTTCATATTGGCAGGGGCGGGCTATTTCTTCAGCGGCGCAGTGATGGGATTGATCGGCGACTTCCAGCGGCTCGGGAAGGTGTTGCTGGTGATCGTGCTGCTGGGAATTGTCGCGTTCTATTTAATCGAGCGGTACTGGCTGTCGCCAAAGGTGGAAGAAGCCAATCCCGAACGGCTTCAGGAACTCGAACACGCGGCCAGTGAAAAGCTCCATGATCTCAAAGAGGAGATACAGGAACACATCCCGTTCAAACACCAACGCCGCGGTGATCAAAAGAAACCTGAAAGTGATGCTGACTGATCCGTATAAATCGCTTTATCGAATCCGCGTTAATCTGTGCTAACTTGCGTAACCTATGATAATTGAATCTTCTGCACCCCCGCGTGTTGACCTTGAAGGGGGCACAATCGATATCTGGCCTCTTTATCTCTTTCATCCAGGCGCCACCACAGTCAACTTCGCACTTTCACTTCATGCCAAATGCCGTATCGAGACAAACGACGACGGACGCATAGTTTTGGAATCGCGCGACCGGAAAGTTTCTTTTGAAACACACCTGTCAGCGCTCGAAGATCTGTTGCAGGAAGAGCGACTCGAGCTTGTCTCAAAGCTGGTCCACTTCTTCAAACCTACGACGGGTTTTCATCTTGTTGCCGAAGCGAATGTGCCAGCAGGCGCGGGACTCGGCGGTTCCTCGGCGCTCGCGATTGCTTGTATCGGTGCGTTGAATCGACTTGTCGGTAATCGTTATGACGAGCGGAAGTTTGTGACGATCGCGGCGAATGTCGAGTCGACTGTGATCAAGGTGCCGGCCGGGTTTCAGGATTACTATCCGCCGCTGTTTGGTGGTGTGTTGTGCATGCATTTCAACGCTGATGGCATCACGAGGGAAAAGCTCGACATCAACACTGAAGAGCTCGAGAAACGTATCGCGATTTGCTACACGGGCGAGCCGCGGCTTTCCGGTATCAACAACTGGGAGATTTACAAACGACACATCGATGGCGATCCGGAGTTGTTCGAGCTCTTCGATTCGATTCGTGACTCTGCACTCAATTTGCGGGACGCCCTCGTTGCGGATGATTGGGATCGTGTTGCTGCGGTGATGAAGCAGGCTTACCCGGTGCGCAAGCGTTTAGCGCCTAATATCACGACGCCGCAGATGGACAAGCTGGTTGAGAAGGCACTCGCGAACGGTGCGGAGGCGGCGAAGGTTTGTGGCGCCGGAGGCGGTGGATGTATCGCTTTCCTGTGTAAATCCGGGCGTCGCGCGGATGTCGAGGCGGCACTTGCGGCGGAAGAAGGCGTGGAAGTGCTCAACTGGAAAGTCGCTTCGGAGGGTTTGACTGTTACAGAAGAATTTTAGCCGCGGATTAACGCAAATGAACGCAGATCTGCGTTTATTCGCGTAAATCCGCGGCTAAAATATTCTTACCCACCTTCAGCGCGCTGCTTGGCTGCAGCGGAGACCGCCGCGAGACGGGCGATTTTTTGTTGGAAGGTTTCGCCCGGAACCGGACCTGTATCAACCACCCCACAATAAGTCGAACGCTTCATCAATGAGCGATCGGCATTTCCTGTTGGTTTATGAGCGGGCGCTGATGCCGCCGCAGGAGTGGCAGCAGTGGGTGGCGGAATCTCCTGATCAGGTGCGAGTTCTGTCAGAACTTCAGTCACATCAGCCGCGGACATCTCACCGCCTTCTTCAGCACGTTGTTTCGCGGCAACGGATACTGCCTTCAAGCGCGCTACCTTCTGTTCGAAAGTCTCACCCGGGACTGGCCCTGTATCTTTAACTCCAGCGTACGTCGAACGCTTGAAGAGTTGGCGATTCGGGTTCTCACCGAGTTTGTGTCCTGCCGGTTTTGGTGCAGCGGGAGCGGCGGGCTTGGGCGCTGCCGGTGCTGCTGCCTTCGGCGCAGCCGCGGGCGCGGCAGCTTTCGCGGGCGCCGGCTTCGCAGCATGACCGTGATCGCCCGCTTCGGTCTCAACCATCACGTAAACGCCGCGTGCTTCGTCGCGCTTGATCACCGGCAACGTTCCGCCCGCTGCCTGTAGTAACGCCTGCAACTCCGCTTCGACAAATCGATGCTGCTTGTGCGGATCGCGCACGTGACCCAGCGGCGGACCCATGTAAAGCGTGCCGCACGTTTGGCACTTGGACAGCACGTCGTCACCGCGCAAGTGAACCTCAGCGGCTTCACCCGCGGTTCGCAACTG
Source organism: Pyrinomonadaceae bacterium (assembly GCA_035760085.1). Taxonomy (GTDB): domain Bacteria; phylum Acidobacteriota; class Blastocatellia; order Pyrinomonadales; family Pyrinomonadaceae; genus PSRF01. The sequence continues at coordinate 3,969 of DASTTS010000164.1, read as the reverse complement.
CTTCAAGTGACCGTTGCAGAGTTTTCCCTTTTCGTTCTTCTCGTTGCAAACGGTCTGTGCATTCGTGATTCGCTTGGGGACGGCGACGGTTTCAGTTGCAGCCATGACGGAGCGCATTGTACACGAAATCCGTGTTATTAGTGTTTGCCGGTGGCCAACTTTCAGAATCTCATCAGCCGCGTCTGGCGAAAATTACCGGCTCGAATGCGTCGTTGGACGATGCGCTTAGCGCACACGCGTTTCACTGTTACGGCCGGCGCCGTGATCTTCAACGACAAAGGCGAAGTGCTGCTTTTGAAACATCGTTTTCGCGCGGGGAGCGGCTGGGGTTTGCCCGGCGGTTTCATGGAAAAAGGTGAACAGCCAATCGACGCGTTGCGGCGCGAACTGCGCGAGGAGATCGCTTTGGAAGTTGACGACGTGAAAGTGTTTGCGGCGCGATCATTCAAAAAACCGAAGCAGGTTGAAGTGCTGTTTCGCGCGCGCGCGAACGCGCAAGTGAAATCGCAAACGGTTGAGGTTGAGCGTGCGGAGTGGTTTGCAATCGATGCCTTACCGGAAGGTTTGCCGCGCGATCAGCGAGTTTATATCGAGCGTGCTGCGAAAACTGACTGAATTGATGTATGCTGCGCACCGAAAATCGCCCAGCCAATAAAATAGGAGAACCGCATGGTCGAGCTGATTCCTTCCCAAGATGCCGTAATGCAGATTCTGAAGCGCACCGGAGCGTTTCGTGAAGGCCACTTCGTTTATCCGAACGGAAAGCACTCGCCACACTACTTTCAAATGCCGCTCGCGTTTCGTTACTACGACACGGCGCGTGTGCTGGCGGTTGCGCTGAGCCGGAAGTTTCGACTCGAAAAGGACATCTCGAGCCAGCTACCGAAAGTTGCGGTGATCAGTCCGAGTTCGGGCGGCATTCCGGTCGCGTTCGGTGTGCGCGACGCGCTCAATGCGGAGCAGATTTACTGGGCTGAGCAGGAGCATGGCGGGCGCATGTTCCGGCAGTATGTGAATCAGGGCGAAGTTAATCCGTGCATTATCGTTGACGACATCATTCGCAGCGGAAACGCGATCAACGAGACGGTGGAGCTCGTAAAGTCACTCGGCGCGCGCATCATCGGTTGCGGTGCGATCGTGCGTTTTGATATTGCGCCGGATGAAGTTGAGGGTGTGCCGATCAAGTCGTTGATCGATTACGACGTGAAGATTTACGAGAGCGATCAGGATTGCACGGAGTGTAAAGACGGTGTAACGCCTGAGACTGTCCGGTTCTGATTAGACGCGGATTATATTTCGTGGCGGTTAGCGAGCGCTTTATCCATCGTGACCTCGTCAACATATTCGAGGTCGCTTCCCACCGGCATTCCCATCGCGATTCGTGTGACACGAATTCCCAGTGGCTTCAATAGTCGACTGATGTAATTCGCCGTGGCTTCGCCTTCGGTCGTGGGGTTTGTGGCGAGTATTACCTCTCGAACGGCGACACCATCATTGTTCTCGGGTTTCAGGCGTGGCAACAGATTCGCCAACTGGAGCTCGCTTGGTCCAATGTGTCGAATCGGCGAAAGACTCCCGTGCAGCACGTGATACACGCCTTTAAAGCTGCGCGTTTTCTCAACCGCCACCAGACTGTGCGGCTCTTCAACCACACAGATCACGGAATGATCGCGCGTCGGCGACGCACAAAACCGGCACGGATCGACTTCAGTGAGATTGTTGCAGATCGAACAAAGAACGATCTTCTGTTTCACTTCCCGCAGCGCAGCAATCAACCGCTCGAGATCGGCTTCAGGCGCGCGCATGATATGAAACGCCAGCCGCTGCGCTGACTTGTGGCCAATGCTCGGCAGGCGCTTCAGTTCGTCGATTAGCTTTGTGACTGGTTCGGCGTATTCCAACATCGCAGATCAGAATTAACCGAGCAAGCCGCCCAATCCCGGCGGTAACATGCCACCCAGCTTACCCTTCATCGCTTCGTCAACTTTCCGGTTCGCTTCGTTAATCGCCGCGAGGATCATGTCCTGGAGCATCTCGACGTCGCCGTCTTTAACGGCTTCCGGATCGATTCTGAGCGCTATGATTTCATGATTGCCTTTCATCTGTACCGTGACGACGCCGCCACCCGCCGAAGCATCAACCTTCAGCTCGTCCATCTCTTTTTGCATCTTCTGCTGCATGGACTGCGCCTGCTTCATCATCTGTTCGATATTAAATCCACCCGGAAATTTCATCACTGCACCTCGCTGAGAAAAGTTTGAGTCATCCTAGCGGTCGGTGTAATCTGCGTCAATCTGAGGCTCACGCATGGACAATACAGAACTGCAAGTTGATCGTGCGCTCGAGGCGCGCATCAACCTCTACTACGATCTGCGCCCTGCGCCGATCGCGCCTGCGCCACTGCTGATCGTGTTGCACGGCTACGGCGCAAACAAGCGATACATGATGCGCGAAGCGCAACTGATGGCGCCCGAACAGTTCGCGATCGCGTCGCTGCAAGGGTTTCACCAGCATATGAAAGAGCCACGTGAGCCGGGTGGTCCATTGCGCTTCGGTTTCGGCTGGTTAACAAACTTTCGCAGCGAAGAGTCAGTCGCCATACATCATCGCGTGCTAATCGATTTAATCGACTCACTGCGTCGCGAGGGTATCGCCGATCCGTCACGTGTGTTTCTGCTCGGCTTCTCGCAGTCGTGTGCGCTGAACTATCGATTTGCTTTCACACATCCGGATCGTTTGCGCGGAGTTGTGGGGATCTGCGGCGGCATTCCGGGCGACTGGGAAACGAGTCAGACCTATCGCAACGCGGACATCGACGTGCTGCATCTCGCCGGCGTGCGCGACGAGTTTTACACACCCGAACGCGTGCGAGATTACGAACGCCAACTGAAAGCACGCGCACGCTCCGTTCAGTTCAAGTCTTATGATGCGGCGCACGAAATCATTCCCGACATGCGCCCCGATGTGGTCCAATGGTTACAAGATAAGACATGATTATCATGGAAAATCATGTAAATCCTGTCCAAAAATTCACCCAAACCACCGATGAACACTGAACCCACGACTACCTCGCCCACCGTCACCGAGCTCGAGCGTGATGTTGAAGCTCGCAGCGCAGTCTTCAAAAAAGAACTCGGACTATTCGATCTCGTTCTGACGCAGGTCGTATTTGTCGTCGGAACGTTCTGGGTTGGTTGGGCCGCGAGACTTGGTAGCCAGCAAAGCGCTTTCTGGATTTTGGCTATCCTCACGTTTTACGTGCCCCTCGCTGTCGCCGTAATCTTTCTTAATCGTCTGATGCCATACGAGGGCGGGCTGTATCAATGGTCCAAGCTGGCGTTCAACGATTTCGTCGCGTTCATGGTCGGTTGGAACTTGTGGGTCTTTGCGATCACGATCCTGGCAGGCACCGGATTGGTCGTCACAACAAATCTTTCCTACGCCATCGGACCAACCGCAGCGTGGATCAAAGACAGCATGAGTATGAACATGCTGATCAGCTTCTTCCTCGTGGGCGCAATGGTTATCGCTGCGATGCGCGGTCTCGCGCTCGGCAAGTGGGTCCACAACGTCGGCGGCGTCGTGCACATGATCACTTTCGCCGTTTTGATCTTCTTGCCGCTCTTTGCTCTTTCGCGCGCGCTGGGCGGCCCGTACGAACCGTTTTCGGTTCAGCTTCCAACCTTCTCCGAGTACAACGTCAATGTCGGCAGCAAGCTCGCTCTCGGGGCTTTGACAGGTTTCGAATACATTGCCATAGCCGCCGGAGAAACACGTTCACCGGCACGGAACATCGCGCGTTCGGTCGTGATTTCAGCACCCATCATCGCCCTCATGTTCATTCTGGGCACGAGCTCAGTCATCGCATTTATTCCGCGCGATCATATTGATGTGATTGGACCAATTCCGCAGGTGCTTTCGATCGGGTTCGGTTCACTCGGTTGGGTCGGAGCAGTAGGATCCATCGCG